>DATNEO010000143.1:0-3742 GCA_035553035.1 Gaiellales bacterium
TGCAGGGCCACCTGTCGCAGCACGCCTACGAGGTCGACAGCGATGAGCGGCTGGCCGAGGTGCTGGCCGCAGCCCGGCGTGCCAGCTTCCGCCATCTGATCGCCGAGGAGCTGCTCTCGGGGCACCTGGTCACGTTCGAGGGCTTCCTGCACGACGGCCAGGTGACACCCGTCGGCGTGACCGATGCCGTGCTGCACCCCAACGGCATCAGCTTCCTGCGGTTCGAGTACCCCAGCAAGCTCCCGGCGGGGCCTCAAGAGCGGATGGCCGAGATCGCTTCCCGGCTGATGCCGGCGCTGGGGTTCGACCAGTCGCTGTTCAACATCGAGTTCTTCGTGCGGGAGGACGGGCGCATGACGATCGTCGAGGTGAACGGACGGATGGCGTCGCAGTTCGCGCCGTTGGTGCGGGCCGTGCACGGCGTCTCCACGTATGAGCTGCAGCTCGAGCTGGCGGCCGGAGGCGCTCCCATCATGCCGCCCGCCCGCCCGGACGTGGTGGCCGCCAGCTTCCTGCTCCGCAGCTACCACGACGCGGTCGTGCGCGAGGTGCCCGACACGGCCGCCGTGACCGAGGCATTCCCGGGCGCGTTCGTCGAGCTGCTGGTGCGCGAGGGGCAGCGGCTGAGCGAGAACGACGACGACGTGCTGTCCCACCGCCTGGCCGTGGTCGCGCTGTCGGGCCCCGACCGCGAGTCGCTGATCGACCGCTACCAGCAGGCCGTGGAGCTGCTGCCCTTCGACCTGGCGCCGGTGCCGGCCCGGGTCGCGGGGTAGGCGCGGCTCAGGCCTCGCCGTCCCAGTAACCGACACCGTCCGCCTTGCGCGCGATCAGGTCGTCGCCCTCGCCGCCGCTGAACAGCAGCACCTTCTCGCTGTCGGGGAACACCGCCACCGCCGGCCGGCCCTTCGTCGACAGGATCACCATCCGGGCCGGCACGTCGCCCGTGTTCACCACGCGGTGCCCGCCGTCCGGGCCCTCCGGAAAGCAGACCAGGTCACCGGCCGCGAGAGCGTGATCCCCGTCCGGGTCGCGCAGCGTTACCGACCCGGACACCAGCAGCAGCCACTCCTCGCAGCCGTACTCGTAGTGGTAGGGGAAGGTCGCCTCGCCCGGCGGCAGCTCGTACAGGGTCGCGCCCATCCGCGCCGCGCCGATCGCCGGGCCCAGCTCCGCCGCACGCCAGCTGTACCCCGGCTGCTCCTGTGTCAGGTTGAACTGCGGCTGGTTGATGTTGACGTGTCGCATTGTGGCTCCCCTTTAGAACTCGAAGCTGCACCAGGGCTCGCGCTCGGCCCTGAACATCGAATCGGCACGTACGCAGGCGCCTGGCGCGAGCTCGCGCAGCCGCATCGCCTCGCGCAGCGCCGTGAACCGGTAGCCGCCCAGGAACGCGGAGGCAAGCGCCGGGGCGTCCAGCGCGATCTCGGCCCGGCGGCCGGTGGGCCCGCAACTCGCCTCTCCGTCGCGCACCTCGAGCAGCAGGGCTGCCCCGGCCAGCTCCAGCACCAGCTCGCCGTCGGCCGGATAGCGACGCGCCTCCAGCGCGGCCGGCGCGTCCAGCAGCGACAGCCACAGCCCGTCGGCGATCTGCTTGACGTGGTGGTAGCGCCACTCGGCCAGCAGCCAGCGGATCGGGTCGTCGAGCGGGCGGTTGTAGATCTGCACCGAGGTGGTCAGCTCGACGTCGAGCAGGTAGCGCCAGATAGCCGCCGCCGCCTCGGGCGCCGCTGTCAGCAGCGCCTGCACCTGGACCTGCCCCTGCGGCAGCACCTCGTGCGTCCACTCGCTCTTCACCCGGTAGCTGGCGAAGCCGTCGTAACCGCCGCGGGCGGCGCGGTGAGCGATCCGGAACTCGTCGTGCTCGGCCACCGTGAACATCTCGGCGATGTCCGCGTCGCTGCGATCGAGCTCGCCCGGGATCTGCAGCCGCGACCGCTCCAGCACCTCGCGGACGATCGCGACCGGGGAGGGATCGCGCAGCAGCTCGATGCTGCCGGGGTCCTGAAACGGCGCCGCGAAGGCGCCGTGGGTGCTGTCGACCTCGGCCTCGGCGACGGTCAGCGTCGCCGGCCCATAGCCGAAGCGATGGTAGATGTCGGTGGCGGCAGCGAACAGCCCCGACACCGGCAGGCCCTGCTCGCGCATGTCCGCGTGCTGGCGGTCGAACATCGCCCGCAGCGCCCCCCGGCGGCGATGGGTCGGAAGCACGCCGGCCCAGGTCAGCCCGCGCATGGGCACGGCCCGCCCGCCGGGCACGGTCATCTGGAACGGCTGGTCGACGCTGACGCCGATCATCTCGCCGCCGTCGAAGGCGGCCACGCAGTTCACCCGCCGCAGGAACGGCACCATCAGCCTGTCGAGCTTCTCGTCCTCCCAGTGGTAGCCGAAGGCGGTGGCGTGGACGGTGGCGAACTCCCGCAGCTGGTCCGGCTCGTGCACGGTGTGGACGGTCAGGCTCACGGACGCACGGAGCGCCGCTTGGCGATCCGCGCCAGCGCGCTCACATCCTCGTCGCCGTGTCCCTCGCCGATCAGGTCGTCCTCCTCGGCCAGCACCACCTGCGACACGCCCAGGTCGAGACCCAGGCGCCCGGCCTCGTCCAGCGCGATCGCCACGTCCTTGCGGTGCAGCGATACCTTGAATCCGAGCGGGTAGCTGTCGTCGACCATGTTCTGAGCCCGGTTGGCGAGCACCCACGACGACGCGGCCCCTGCAGACAGCGCGTCCATCAGCTGCTCCAGCGGCAGGCCGGCGGCCTGCGCCAGCGCGATGCCCTCGCCCACGGTGGCGTAGGTGCCCGCGATCATCACCTGGTTGACCGCCTTGGCCATCTGGCCGGAGCCGCTGGGGCCGAGGTGGGTGATGCGCTTGCCGAACGCCTGCAGGATCGGCTGCGCCCGCTCGACGTGCTCGGACGAGCCGCCCACGAAGATCGTGAGGGTGCCGTTCTGGGCGCCCTCGGAGCCGCCGGACACGGGCGCGTCCACCAGGCCGATGCCCTGGGCGGCCAGCCGCTCGGCCAGCTCCGCCGTTGCCGAGGGAGACACCGTCGAGCAATCGACCACGGTGCCGCCCGCGGCCAGCCCCTGCGCGACGCCGTCGCCGCCGAACAGCACGGCCTCCAGGTCGGGCGTGTCTGAGACGCAGATCAGCACCGCGTCGGCTCTCGCGGCAGCCTCGGCCGGGCTGGCTGCGCGGGCGGCGCCTCGTTCGGCCAGGGGCAGCTCGCGCTCGCGCGTGCGGTTGTGCACCGTCACCTCATGGCCGGCGTCGAGCAGGTGGCCCGCCATGGGAGCGCCCATCGTTCCCAGTCCGATCACGGCTACGCGCATAGGAGCGCGATTCTAGCCACGGCCGCCCGGGCTACGTACGCGTTGCCGCTTCCGCCCCACCCACGGCGATCTTGGCCCGCGCCGTGACGAGGTGGTAGAGCACGAGCAGCTGCACGATTGCAAGCGAGTCGCTGCGGTTGAGGTCGGTGCCGAGCGTGAACTCACCCAGGCGCTCCGATCGCAGGTGGTTTGCGAAGTGCATGTGCTCCCAGATCCGCTCTTCGAGCTCGAGCGCCGTCGCCGCAGGCAGCCGCCCCGGCACCCGAAGGTCCTGCTCGCCGTCCGCGCCCACCAGCGAGAGGCCCTGCTCGGGGTCGTCGCCGACGACGTCCGACAGGTCGGGGTGCGGTAGGCCGGGGCGCAGCAGCAGGTGCGCGTCCAGGTGCGTGGAGTCGGGATCATCGTGC
>DATNEO010000144.1:0-5455 GCA_035553035.1 Gaiellales bacterium
CTCCGGCGGCGGCTCGATCATCAACACCGCCAGCTTCGTCGCGCTGATGGGCGCCGCCACCCCCCAGATCGCCTACTCGGCCAGCAAGGGCGGCGTCGTCTCGATGACCCGGGAGGTGGCCGCCGTCTACGCCAAGCAGGGCATTCGCTGCAACGCCGTCTGCCCGGGCCCGGTCGACACCGGCCTGGTGGGAGCCTTCCTCACCGACGAACACCAGTGGCAGCGCCGCGCCGTGCACCTCCCCGACGGCCGCCTCGGCAAGCCCGAGGAGATCGCCAACGCCGTGCTCTACCTGGCCAGCGACGAGTCCAGCTGGACGAACGGCGCCGCCATGCTGGTGGACGGCGGCATCACCGCCACCTACACCACAGCCGAGTAGCTACAGGCCCAGCGCCGCCCGCACGCTCACGAAGTCGTCGAACGGCTCGTAGGCGACGCCCTCGGCCTCCATGTCCCGGGCCAGCTCGCGCCGCGCGAACACGCGGTCGGCGGCCAGCGCCGCGCAGCGGTCGGAGTAGCCGTCACCGACGTAGACAACGTCGCCGCCGTCCCGCAGCGCCGCGACCACCGACCGCTTGCACTCCTGCCCGCAGACATCACACTCCTCGCCGTGGCGGAACTCCACCACCCCGCCGTCGGCTGAGAACCGCACCTCGTGCGCGAACAGCTCCACGTCGGGGACACCGTCGCGCAGCAGCACCGGCCTGATGATCGCCTCGAACCCGCTCGATACCACCACCACCCGATGCCCCGCCGCCTGCGCGGCCGCCACGAACTCCGCGAAGCCGGCCCGCACCCGCACCCGCCCGACCGCCTCTGCCACGATCGTGTCGTGGTCGCCCCGCACCGCGGCGAACTCGCGCTCGATGCACTGGTGCAGCGTGATCCGCCCGGCGTCGAGGTCGCCCTCCAGCTCGTCGAACAGCTGCGGCGCGTGCGTCTGCACGATCTCGACGAGGCTGTCCGACTCGGTGATCGTGCCGTCGAAGTCGACGACGATCAGGGCCACGCCGCTAGTGCGCTCCCTGCCACTTCGCGATCGTCTGAGCGTCGTGGCCGACGGCCATCAGCTGGTAGAGCGGCTTGGGGCTCTTCAGGGTCTTGATGGTGTCCATCCTGCCCACCGAGATGCCCTGGCGCTGGCAGAACGTGAGCAGCGCCTGGCGGTCGGACGAGAGCACCCGCCACACCGTCTCCTGGCGGTGGCGGTCGAAATCCGGGTACACGCCCACCTGCCCGGCCACGGCCCTGGCGATGGCCTCGTTGTACTGTTCGCGGTAGTCGTGTTCATCGCTCATGGGAGGTCGCGACAGTCTACTGTTCGCAGGCATGAGCACCCGCACCTTCGGCGCACAGAGCATGACCGCGCAGCTGCGCGACGTCCTGGTAAACCGCCCCGCCGCGGCCTTCGGCGCCGCCTTCGAGGATCCCGCCCACGGCTACCTGCACCCGGTCGACCTGGACGCGGCCCGGCGCGAGCACGACGCGTTGACGGCGATCCTGGCCGACCTGGGCGCGACCGTCCACGAGCTGGACTCCGATTACGACCCCGACCTCACCTACACCTTCGACCCGGCGCTGGTCACCGACCGTGGCGTGCTGCCGCTGCTGGCCGGCAAGCCCAACCGGGTCGGCGAGGAGCTGGTGATCGAACGCTGGTGCAACGAGCACGGCATCCCGACGGTGGGGCGAATCGAGTCGCCCGGCACGGCGGAGGGCGGCGACACGTTCTGGCTGGACGAGCGGACACTGTGCGTGGGTCGCACGCTTCGCACCAACCGCGCCGGCGCCGCTCAGCTCCGCGCCATCCTTGAACCTGAGGTAGAGGTTGAGATATTCGATGTCCCCTACTGGAAGGGCGCCGGCGAGCTGGTGCACCTGATGAGCGTGATCTCACCGATCGCCGACGACCTGGCGGTGGTGTTCCTGCCGCTCCTCCCCTGCGGGCTGCTGGAGCTGCTGCAGGAGCGGGACGTGCGGCTGGTGGAGGTGCCCGAGGAGGAGTACCTCTCACTCGGCTGCAACGTCCTCGCCGTCAGCCCCGGCGTCGCCGTTGTCGCGGACGGCAACCCGGTCACGCGAGCACGGCTGGAGGCCGCCGGCGCCGAGGTGCATGCCTTTCCCGCCGGCCAGGTGGGCGTGAACGGCAGCGGCGGGCCGACCTGCCTGACCCGTCCCATCCTGCGCGGATGAAGAACCTGACGCCCGCGGAGCTCGCCGTGGTCGCGGCCGTCGACCGCGACCGCATCGGCGACGACCTGGCAGCGCTGGTGCGGATTCCCAGCGTCACCGGCGAGGAGGGCGCCGTGCAGACCGAGGCGGCCCTGCGGATGGCGCACGCCGGCCTCGAGGTGACCCGCGTCGACGCCGACCCGTCGCAGCTGGCCGGCGACCCCGACTTCCCGGGCATGGAGGCGCCCCGCACGACGCTGCCCGTGGTGGCGGGCGCGGTCGGCCTGGTCGGTGCGCCGCGCCGGGTGATCATCGCCGGCCACATCGACACGGTGTCGCCGGGCCAGCGCGAGGACTGGAGCACCGACCCGTTCGGCGCCGAGCTGCGCGACGGCCGCCTGTACGGACGCGGCTCGCTGGACATGAAGGGCGGCGTGGTGGCCGGCCTGGCCGCGCTGCGGGCGCTGGTCGACACCGAGACCGAGCTCCTCGGCGAGGCAGTGCTGGTGACCGTGCCCAGCGAGGAGGACGGCGGCGCCGGCATGCTGGCCGCGATCCGGGCCGGCTACGTGGCCGAGATGGCGGTCATCACCGAGCCCACCCGGCTCGAGATCGTGACCGCGCAGGCCGGGGCGATCACCTTCCTGCTGACGGTCAGCGGCCGCTCCGCCCACGCCGCCTACCGCCTCAAGGGGGTCTCCGCGATCGAGAAGCTGCGCGTCATCCACGACGGGCTGCTGGCCGACGAGCGGGAACGCAACGAGAGCGAGCAGAACCCAGCCATGCGCGAGCTCGGCCTCCCCTACCCCACCAACCTGGGCCGCATATCCGGCGGCGACTGGTCGTCCACCGTACCCGACCGGGTCACCGTCGAGGGGCGCTACGGCGTGCGCGTCGGCGAGACGCCTGAGCAGGCCGAGCAGGCGCTGCGAGACGCCGTGGCCGCCGCCTGTGCCGGCGACGAGTGGCTGCGCGACCACCCCGCCTCGATCGAGATCACCGGCGGGCGCTTCGCCTCGGCGGTCGTGCCCCACACCCACGCGCTGCCCTGGGGCCTGGGCGAGGCAGCCCGCGACGTGCTGGGCAAGCTGCCCGCCTTCGTGGGCGTCCCCTACGGCGCCGACATGCGGCTGCTGATCAACGAGGGCGCCACCCCGACCGTGCTCTACGGCCCGGGCGATCCGTTCCTGGCCCACGCCCCGGACGAGCACGTCGAGCTCGAGGACGTGGCGCGGTGCGCGCGGGCGCTGGCGGTGTGGGTGATGCGGGCGCTCTCCGCCCACGGCTAGGGCACGCGCAGCGACCACGGGGCCAGCGGCACGATCGCCAGCAGCACGATCCCGGCGGCCAGGAAGGCCATCCCCGGCGAGGCGTCGTAGACCGGCAGCCACGCCAGCGGGGCCACCGCCGTACCGGAGAACTTGAACGCGGCGAACAGCGAGACGGCGCCGCCGCGGTTGGCCGGCACGGCCTCCACGGCGATCGTGTTCAGGGCCGCCCACAGCAGCGCCGACACCGCGCCCGCCGCGAACCACAGCAGCGCCATCGCCCCGACCGACGGAGCGATGCCGAGCGGCGCGATCATCACGGCGCAGCCGATCGCCGCCAGCACCGCCGCCCGGGCCGGGCCCAGCCGCTCCGAGCCGAGCCCGCCCACCCGCCCGAACAGGAGGCCGGCGGCCCCGTAGACGGCCAGCACCGCGCCGCGGCCGGTGGCGCCCAGCGCAAACGCGTCGTCCGCGCGCAGCGAGATCAGGAAGGCGAGGCCGGCCATGCCAAGGTAGCCCGCGAACCCGGCGGCGCACAGCAGCCCCATCCGCGGCGTCGCCACCGAGCGCAGCGTCGGCAGCTGCTCGCCCACGGCTCGGATCGGGTCGGGCGGCGGCATCAGCATCAGCCCCAGCGACACCAGCGCCGGCAGGATGAATGCCAGCCGCCAGCTGCCCTCCGCGGCCAGGCCGCCCAGCAGCGGCGCCAGCGACAGACCACCGGCCTGCACACCCGCGAACATGCCCACCGCGCGGCCGCGCTCGCCGGCCGGCACCGCGTCGGCCAGCCCTGCCAGCAGCAGCGGCGTCGTGAACGCGTTGGCCGTTCCCTGCAGCCCGCGCGACACCAGGAATACGCCGATCGTGGGCGCCACGGCGGCCAGCAGCAGCGCCACCGCGTACACGAGGTAGGCGGCGCGCACGGCGCGGCGGCGGCCGATCCGCTCGCCGATCGTGCCCGACACGACCTGCAGCAGCGCGAACGGCACCAGGTAGGCCGGCACCGCCAGCGCCACCTGATCGGTGGTCGCGTGGAAGGCGTCGCGCAGCTCGGGGATCAGCACCGCCAGCACGGCGCCGCCGAACGGCCCCAGGAACCCGCCCAGGTACAGAGGCAGGGTCGCGCGCCGGCCCGTCACTCCCGCACCGTCGCACCCGGCAACAGCCGACCCATCGAGACCCCACCGACGATCACGGCGCCGCCCAGGATCTGCAGGCCGGTAACCTGCTCGCCCAGCAGCCAGGCCGCAAACAGCGCGCCCAGGAACGGCTGCAGGTACATGTAGAGCGTGGCCCGCGAGGCCCCGATCGTGCGCAGCGCGCGAAAGTAGAGCAGGTTGGTTACCAGCACCGGGAAGATCGTCGAGTAGCCCCAGGCGGCCCAGTGCAGGCCGGTCAGCCCGGCCCAGTCCTGCTCGTGCATCTGGGGCAGGCCGAAGGGCAGGATCATGACGCCGCCGATCGACACCATCAGCGCGCTGATCCGAGCCGCCGAGTAGCGGCCGAACAGCGGCCGCAGCATCACGGAGTAGGCGGCCCAGGTGATGGCGGCACCCACCGCCAGCAGGTCGCCGACCAGGCTCACGCCGGCCACGCCGGAGCCGCCCTGGATCACCAGCACCACGCCGGCCACCGACACCGCCAGCGCCAGCCAGTGCTTCCGCTGCACGTGCTCGTGACCGGCGAGCGAGGCGAACAGCGCCGCGAACGCGGGCGCGGAAGCCAGGATCAGCGCGGTGTTGCCGGCGGTCGTCTTGTCGACCGCGTAGTTGAACGTGAGCTGGTTGAGCAGGATGCCGACGGCCGCGGTGGCGACCACCAGCTTCACGTCCGATCGCCGGATGCGCAGGCTGCCCTCACGCCACAGCACGAACAGGGCGAAGATGATGCCCGCGCAGAGAAAGCGCGTGGCCGAGAACGCCAGCGGCAGCCACTCGCCGAAGGCGTACTTGGTGGTCGCGTAGTTCAACGACCAGAGGACGTTCGCGAGCACCAGCATGGCATCCGCGGAGTCC
>DATNEO010000145.1:0-14424 GCA_035553035.1 Gaiellales bacterium
GACGCGATCGCGGCCGAGACCGGCCTCGACGAGCGGGTCGTGCTGTACTCGACAAGGAGTGGAAGAAGACGCGGCTCGTCTACTTCAGCCCCGACGCCGAGGAGTGGGAGCGCAGGCACGCGCCGGAGCTGCAGCCGGCCTAGAACGCCGGGACGGGGCCGGCGGATCTCACGCGGCATGGCCGGGACCCGTTCTCCACATGTGAAGCTGCCGCCCTTTCAGCTGTTGCTCGACCGCCATTCCGGGGAGCTGTTCCGGTTCCTGTCGGCGTCGGTGGGGCCGGTGGATGCGGAGGACGCGTTCCAGGAGACGTTCCTGTCGGCGCTGCGGGCGTATCCGAAGCTGCGGGATGCGTCCAACCTGCGCGCCTGGCTATTCCAGATCGCGCACCGAAAGGCGCTGGACGTGCACCGTGCGCGGGGGCGCAATCCGATCCCGGTCGAGCAGGTGCCGGAGGTGGCGGTGAGCGTGGGTGGGGATGGGGAGCCGGCGCTGTGGCGGGCGGTGCGCCGTTTGCCGGACAAGCAACGAACGGCGGTGTTCCTGCGCTTCGCGGCCGATCTGGACTACGCCCAGATCGGGGTGGCATTGAGCTGCAGCGAGCCGGCGGCGCGCCAGAACGTGCGCGCGGGGCTGGCGACGATCCGGAAAGGGTGGGCAGATGGATGATCGACTGAGCAGGTTCAGGGATCGCGCGCAGGCGGAGGGTCTGGTGGACGTCGCATACACGGAGACGGACTCGCCGGTCGGCCGGTTGCTGGTGGCGGTCACCGACCGCGGGCTGGTGCGGGTGAGCTTCCAGCGGGAGCGGCGCGACGACGTGCTCGAGCAGCTGGCCGAGCGGCTGTCGCCGCGGGTGCTGGAGGCGCCGCGGCGGCTGGACGAGGTGCGGCGCGAGTTGGATCAGTACTTCCTGGGCGAGCGGACGGAGTTCGATCTGCCGCTGGACTGGTCGCTGACGTCGACGCGGTTTCGGCGGAAGGTGCTCGAGCGCACGGCGCAGGTGCCCTACGGGGCGACGATCAGCTACCGCGACGCCGCCGAGGCGGCCGGCAACGAGCGGGCGGTGCGGGCGGCGGGCACGGCGCTCGGCGCCAACCCGATCCCGATCGTGGTGCCCTGCCACCGCGTGCTTCGCACCGGCGGCGCGTTGGGAGGCTACGGCGGAGGTCTGGACGCAAAGCGGTTCCTGCTCAACCTCGAATCGGGCCGCTCAACCGTCACAGGCCGGTAACGCCCAGGTCACGGGTGATAGAACGGTGCCCGGCACCCTTCTATCACCCGAGCGGCCGAGCTCGGGGCGCGACCGCTCAACCAAGCGGTCGCCTGTCACAGGAAGGTGACGGCCGGGTCACGCCTGTTACGACGGTGCCCGGCACCCTTCTATCACCCGCGACGGTCAGAACTCGATCTCGAGCCCGTCGTGGGCGACGCCGGCGCGGTCGCCGAGCCACGATTCAAGGTCGGCGTGCGTGCCGGTGCGGTGGCCGACGTGCGTGAACAGCGTGCGACCCGGCTTCAGCTTCGGCAGCAGCTCGAGCGTCTTGGTCATCGCCATGTGTCCGCTGCCCGGGCGGTCGCGGGTCGACCCGTCCACCACCAGCACGTCGGCGTTTCGGACCAGCTTCGAGCCCGGCGGCTCGCCCACGTCGGGCGCGTAGACCAGGCTGCCGCCCGCGGCGGTGGTGAACCGGAACGCGACCGTGCGCGCGCTGCTCGAGTGCGCCACGTCGAACGCCTGCGCCACCAGCCCGTTACCCAGCTCGAGGTGCACCCCCGGCGTCAGATGCATGACCCGGAAGTCGATCCGCGGGAAGATCGTCCGCACGCCTCGCTCCGCCTCCTTGGTCATGTGTAGCGGCAGCCGTCCCGCCTTCGACAGCACGTGCAGGCCGAGCATGTGATCGTGATGGTGGTGCGTCAGCAGGATCGCCTCAGGCACCATGCCCGACTCCAGCAGCTGCTGGTAGACGTCCGGGCCGGCGTCGACCAGGATCCGCCCGTCCACCAGCAGCGACGATCGCAGCCGTCGGTCGCGCGGGTCGGATGACGTGCACTGCTCGCAATCACAGCCCAGCCGCGGAATCGGCCACGCTGCCGAGGAGCCTAGCACCAGCGCCTTCAGAGCTCGCGCTCCCACTTGGCGTGGTGCTCGCGGGCCCAGTCCCGGCGCACCGTGCCGAGCACCATCCCGCGCAGCGAGTGGCGGGTGGACGGGTTCAGCATCGCCATGTAGAGGTGACCGATCACGAGCGGAATGGCAATGTACATGGCGATGTCGTGCACGAGGATCGCACTGGTGCCGCGGAAGGTGGCGTCCACCTCCTGCAGGTACATGAGCGTGCCGCTGATCGTGAACACCACCATCAGCCCCGCGATCACCGCGGTGTTCAGCTTCTGGCCCGCATTGAACCGGCCCTGCGGCGGCCTGGGGCCGACCTGCCGCACCTGCCACTTCAGCCAGCGACGGTCGTCGTCGTCGAATCGGTCGATCTGGCCGACGGTACGGCTGAGTCCGCCCCTCGACGAGCTCACGACCAGGAACGTGCCGAACCAGAAGGCCAGCGCCGCACCCAGATGGATCGACTTCCAGAGGCGGCGATTGGCCGCCACCTCAGCCAGCGACGGCAGATAGAGGATCAACCCGGTCGCGAGCATCGTCAGGAACGAGACGGCCAGCAGCCAGTGAAGCGCCTGCTCGGCGCCGCTGAAGCGCCGCACGTACTCGGGCCGCTCAGTAGCCATTCGACCGGCCAACCCACGCGTCCACGTCGTAGCCGCGCTGCTCCCAGAAGCCCTCTTCCAGCTTCGGCACCAGGTCGATCCGCGTCAGCCACTTGACGCCCTTGTAGCCGTACATCTCCGGGATCACCAGCCGCATCGGCGCGCCGTGCGCCTGTGTCAGCGGCTTGCCGTCCATGCCATGCGCCAGCATCACGTTCGGCATCGTCGTCTGCTTCATCGACAGTGAGTCGACGTAGGGCTGCTCCAGGGACACGAAGTTGGCGAACTTGGCCTCGGACGTCGGCTTCGCCCGGTCCCACAGGTCCTGCAGCCGCACGCCCTGCCAGTGCACGCCGCCCACCGTCCATCCGGTGACGCAGTGAAAGTCGGTCGTCTGGCGGGCCTGCGGCAGCGCCAGCACCTCGTCCCAGGAAAGCGACAGCGGCTGCTCGACCGCGCCCGTCACCTGCAGCCGGTAGGTGGCCGGGTCGAAGGTCGGCCAGGGCGGGTTGACCGAGTAGATGCGCCACCCGTTCGGTACCAGCGACCGCAGCGCGTTGGGCACCACTGCGCCCAGCGGCGAGGCCAGGTTGGACACGCGGCCGCCCACGAACAGGCCGGCGACGCCCGCGCCGACGACGCCCAGGAACACGCCTCGTCCCATCCTCACGTCACGCATGTCATCTCAGTATCGTGGTTCGTCCGGAACGTGACGGTCGGATTGCCACGTTTCCAACCCGGCTCACATCTCGGTCAGGTGCGTGCCGATCGCGACGGCGGCCAGGCTCAGCACCAGCATGGTCGCCGACAGCCACAGCCGGCGCCCCCGCGACGCGGTCAGCGCGTGCCCTGCAAACGCCGCCAGCACCAGAGCCCAGATCACCAGCTTCGCCGTCACCCAGCCGCGCTCGCTGCCCGGCACCTGGTGGGATGCGAGTGCGATGCCGCTTGCGAGCAGCGCGGGCAGCGTAATCACGGCCACGATCCCGAGCCGCATGCCCGCGGTGCGTGCGACGGTGCGGAACTGCTCCGCTTCCAGCTGGCGGCGCAGCACGGGGAACAGCATGAACAGCGTCAGCTGCACGCCCACCCAGGCGATCGCCGACAGCACATGCACGAAGCGAATGGCCGTCCACACGCCCGGCACGCTATCGCGCGCGCCCGGGAGTAGATTGCAGGTGTGAGCAGTGACCCCCTCACGACCTTCAGCGCAGAGGTTCGCGACTGGTTCGAGCGCACGTTCGAGCAGCCCACCCGCGCCCAGCAGCTGGGCTGGCCCTCGATCGCCGCGGGCCGCCACACGCTGCTGCTGGCGCCGACCGGCTCGGGCAAGACGCTGGCCGCGTTCCTCTCGGCCCTCGATGGCCTCGCCCGCGACCCCGCCGAACGCGGCACGCGGGTGCTGTACGTCTCTCCGCTGAAGGCGCTCAACCACGACATCGAGCGCAACCTGCGCGCGCCGCTGGCCGGGATCACGTTCCCGCGCCTGCCCACCGTCGCGCTTCGCAGCGGCGACACCTCGCAGCGCGAGCGGGCCGCCATCCGGCGCGATCCGCCCGACATCCTGATCACCACCCCGGAGTCGCTGTACCTGATGCTGACCTCGGCGGCGCGCGACGTGCTGCGCACCGTCGAGACGGTGATCGTGGATGAGATCCACGCCGTCGCCGCCACCAAGCGCGGCGCCCATCTGGCGCTGTCGCTGGAGCGGCTGGAGCAGCTGGCCGGGCGCCCGGTGCAACGAGTCGGGCTGTCGGCGACGCAGCGGCCGCTGGAGGAGGTGGCGCGGTTCCTGGGCGGTGACCGCGAGGTGGCGATCGTCGATGCCGGGGCGGCCAAGCAGCTCGACCTGGAGGTGGTGGTGCCGGTCGAGGACATGCGCGAGCTGGGCGGCGCACCGGTGGTGGACGGCGAGCCTCGCCAGTCGATCTGGCCCGCCGTCTACCCGGCCCTGCTGGAGCTGGTGCGGAGCCATGACTCCACGATCGTGTTCGTCAACAACCGCCGCTCCGCGGAGCGGGTTGCGAACCGGCTGAACGAGCTGGCCGAGGCCGAGATCGCGCGGGCCCACCACGGATCGATCGCGCGCGAGCAGCGGCTCGAGGTCGAGGACATGCTGAAGCGCGGCGACCTGCCCGCGCTGGTGGCCACCTCGTCGCTGGAGCTCGGCATCGACATGGGCGCGGTCGACCTGGTGGTACAGATCGAGTCGCCCAAGTCGGTGGCGGCCGGCCTGCAGCGGGTGGGGCGGGCGGGGCACTCGGTCGGGCAGGCCTCGCGCGGGCGCTTCTTCCCGAAGTGGCGCGGCGACCTGCTGGAGACGGCGGTGGTGACGCGGCGCATGCGCGAGGGCGCGATCGAGCACACGCGGGTGCCGCGCCAGCCGCTGGACGTGCTGGCCCAGCAGGTGGTGGCGATGGCAGCGATGGACGAGTGGCCGATAGCCGATCTGCACGCGCTGGTGCGGCGCGCCTATCCCTACGGCGAGCTCTCGGCGTCGCAGTTCGAGGGCGTGCTGGAGATGCTGGCCGGGCGCTACCCGTCCGACGAGTTCGCAGAGCTGCGGCCGCGCATCGTCTGGGATCGCACCGGCGCCAGCATCCGAGGCCGCGACGGCTCCCGGCGGCTGGCGGTGATGTCGGGCGGCACCATCCCCGACCGTGGCCTCTACGGCGTGTTCCTGGCCGACTCGGGCGCGCGGGTGGGCGAGCTGGACGAGGAGATGGTGTACGAGGCGCGGCAGGGCGAGGTGTTCCAGCTGGGCGCCACCTCCTGGCGGATCGAGCAGATCACGCGCGACCGGGTGCTGGTCTCGCCGGCGCCGGGCGTGCCCGGGAAGATGCCGTTCTGGAAGGGCGACGGCATCGGCCGTCCCTCCGAGCTCGGGCGGGCGGTGGGCGAGGCCACGCGCACCCGCCGCTTCGGCGAGCTGGACGAGCGGGCCGCGCGCAACCTGACCACCTATCTGGACGACCAGCGCGAGGCCACCGGCGTGGTGCCCGACGACCGCACGATCGTGATCGAGCGGTTCCGCGACGAGATCGGCGACTGGCGTGTATGCGTGCTCTCGCCGTTCGGCGGGCGCGTGCACGCGCCCTGGGCGATGGCAATCGAGAAGCGCATGTCCGACGCGATGGGGATCGAGGTCGAAGCCACCTGGGCCGACGACGGGATCGCGATCCGGCTGCCCGACTCGGACGCGCCGCCGCCGGTCGACCTGATCGCGCTGGCGCCCGACGAGATCGAGGACCTCGTGATCGAGCAGGTCGGCACGAGCCCGCTGTTCGCAGCCCGGTTCCGCGAGAACGCGGCGCGCGCGCTGCTGCTGCCGCGCCGCCGGCCCGGTCAGCGCACGCCGCTCTGGCAGCAGCGGCTGAAGGCGCACGACCTGCAGCAGGTGGCCGTCAAGTACGCGTCCTTCCCGATCGTGCTTGAGACCTACCGCGAGGTGCTCTCCGACGTGTTCGAGCTGCCGGCGCTGCGGGAGCTGCTGGCGGGAATCGGCCGCGGCGACGTGCGGCTGGTGGAGGTCGAGTCGGCGCGGCCATCGCCGTTCGCCGGCTCGCTGCTGTTCGACTACATCGCCACCTACATGTACGAGGGCGACACGCCGCTGGCCGAGCGCCGCGCTCAGGCGCTGATGCTCGACCGGGCACTGCTGGCCGAGCTGCTGACCGCCGGCGACCTGCGCGAGCTGCTCGACGCCGATGCGATCAGCGAGGTCGAGTCTGAGCTGCAGCGGCGCGATGCGCTGTCGGCCGACCAGCTGCACGACCGCCTGCGCCGCACCGGCGACGTACCGGCCGAGGGGCCGGTTGCGGCTGCGCAGCTGATCCGCGAGCGGCGCGCGGTCGAGGTGCGGATCGCCGGTCGCCGGCGGCTGATCGCCGCCGAGGATGCGGGCCTGTATCGCGACGGCGCCGGAGTGTCGATCCCGCCCGGGGTGCCGGCCGCGTTCCTGGAACCGGTGCCCGATGCGCTGCGGCGGCTGGTGATGCGGCATGCCCGCGGCCACGGGCCGTTCACGGCGGACGAGCTGCGCCAGCGGCTGGGCGTGGACGCCGGTCCGGCGCTGGCCGAGCTGTCCGCGGAGGGAGCGCTGATCGAGGGGGCGTTCCGGCCCGGCGGTAGCGGTCGCGAGTGGATCGAGCCGGAGGTGCTGAGGCGGGTGCGGCGGCGCACGCTGGCGCACCTGCGCCGCGCCGTCGAGCCGGTCGAGCCGGAGGCGCTGGCGCGGTTCCTGCCCGGGTGGCAGGGAATCGGCCGCGACATGGGCCGCCGCGAGCCGCGCCTGCGCGAGGTGATGTCGCAGCTGGGCGGCGTGGCGCTGCCGGTGGCGGCCTGGGAGCAGGACGTGCTGCCACTGCGGGTGCCGGGCTACCAGCCGACGATGCTGGACGCGCTCTGCGCCGCCGGCGAGGTCGTCTGGATCGGCGCCGGCGAGGGCCGGGTGGCGCTCTACCTGCGCGACGACGCGCCGCTGCTCGCCGCCGCGGCGCCGCCCGCGGGTGATAGAGAGGTGCCGGGCACCGTCGTAACACGCGTTGCGGATTCGTTGCAGGATCGTGGCGCGTTGTTCTTCCGCGAGCTGGTGGAGCTTGCGGGCGAGCAGGAGCGGGCCGTGCTGGCCGCGCTGTGGGAGCTGGTGTGGGCCGGCACCGTCACCAACGACGCCTGGCATCCGCTGCGGTCGGGCGGTCGCATCCCGCTTCGCACGGTGCCGCCGCCGGTGCTGCGCCGCCGCGTCCGGCCCACAGCCGCGCTGCCGGCTGCCCTCGGCCGCTGGTCGCTGGTGTCGCGCCTGCTCGAGCCCGCGCCGCCCCCGCGCGACCGCGTGCGGGCGCTGTCGGAGGCGCTGCTCGACCGCCACGGCGTCGTCACCCGCGCCGCCGTGCTGGCCGAGGGCCTGCCCGGCGGCTACTCCTCGGTCTACGGCGAGCTGCGTCTGATGGAGGAGGGCGGCCTCTGCCAGCGCGGCTACTTCGTCGAGGGACTGGGCGGCGCCCAGTTCGCCCTACCGGCCGCGGTCGAGCGGCTGCGCGACGTCCGCGACCCGGCCCAGGCCGGCGGCGCCACGGCGGTGCTGGCCGCCGTCGACCCCGCCAATCCCTACGGTGCGACCATCCCCTGGCCGGCAGCTGCCCGCAAGCTGGCCCGCGCGGCCGGCGCCTGGGTGGTGCTCGTGTCCGGGCGCCTGGCGCTGTACGTCGAGCGAGGCGGGCGCGGCCTGGTGGTCGTCGATCCGGAGTTGCTCGAGCCCGCGATCGAGGCGCTGGCCTCGCTCGTTCGTGACGGCCGGGTCAAGCGGCTTGCGATCGAGCGCATCGACGGCGAGCCGGTGGCCGGCACCGAGGCCGAGCGGTTGCTGGTCGCCCACGGGTTCCTCCAGGCGCCGCGCCGGGTCGTGCTGCGTGCCTGAGGGCCACTCGCTGGAGCTCGCCTCGCGGCGGCTACGGCCGCTGGTCGGCGAGGTCGTCAGCGAAGGGCCGCTCAGCGGCGCCACCGTCGTCGGCGTCGAGGCCCGTGGTAAGCACCTGCTGGTGCACGCCGACGACGGCCGCTCGCTGCACGCCCACCTGGGCCTGCATGGCAGCGTGCGGCTGGCCGCGCCCGGCGCCGGCCGCGGCCGCCACGTGCTACGCACCCCAGCCGGCGACGCGGTCATCCGCGGCCGGCTGGAGGTCGTCCCCGCGGGCCGGCTGCGGCTGGTGCTGGGGCCCGATCTGCTCCGCGACTTCGACACAGCCGAGTTCCTGCGACGCGCGCGGCTGGTCGACCGCCCCGTCGGCGAGATGCTGCTCGATCAGCGGGTCGTTGCCGGAGCCGGCAACATCGTCAAGAGCGAGGCGCTGTGGAAGTGCCGGATCGACCCGTTCGCGCTCGTGTCGACGCTCGACGACGATCGCCTGCTCGACCTGGCCGCGGTGGCCGCCCGCATGCTGCACGACGGGGTCTCCGCCCGCGGTCGCCTGCCCGCCCGCGTCTACCGGGCCACGGGCCGGCCCTGTCCTCGCTGCGCGACGCCGATCCGAAGCGCGCCCCAGGGCGAGCAGCGGCGAACGACCTGGTGGTGTCCGGCTTGCTGCTCGTGAGGCGCCGCACGCCGCACGCACAGGTGGCCGACCGTGCCCGCGGCGTGATGCTCGGCCTCGCTGTGGGAGACGCGCTGGGCGCGGCGCTGGAGTGGGATCACCCCGAGCAGATCGTGGCCCGCTACGGCGGCCCGTTGCGCGATATGGTCGCGTCGCGGACGTGGTCGCTGGGAGAGTGGACGGACGACACCGCCATGGCGCTGAAGCTGGCCGAGAGCATGGCCGAGCGCGGCGTCTACGACGAGGATGACGTGCTGGCCCGTTACCTGGTCTGGGCGCGCTCCTCGCCCAAGGACATCGGCGCCACGGTCAGCCATGCCCTGGCCCGTGCCAGCACGCCCGATGCGGCCCGCGCCGCGGCCGCGGATTACCACACCCGCTCCGGCGGCCACAGCGCCGGCAACGGCTCGCTGATGCGCACCGCGCCGATCGCGATCCGCTACCGGGGCGACCCCGGCGCAATCGAGCGCATCTCCCGGCTCGACTCGTCGCTGACCCATCACGACGAACTGGCGGGCGACGCCTGTGCGCTGTTCAACCTGACCATCGCGGCGCTCCTGCAGGACCGCCGCCCGCCCTCGTCCAGCTCGCAGGTCGGGCAGGCCGCGGCCGCTGCGGCCACCCTTACCGCCGGCGACCTGCTCGATCCCGTGCAGCGGCAGATCGGGTACGTGATGACCGCCCTGCGGGTGGCCTTCTGGGCGGCGATGACGGCGCCCAGCTTCGAGCAGGCGGTGGTTGACGCCGCCAACCTGGGTGGCGACGCTGACACCAACGCCGCCATCACGGGGGCGCTGGCGGGCGCTCGCTTCGGCGCCGAGGCGATCCCGCAGCGCTGGCTGGAGCCGCTGCACGACCGCGAACACATCTCGGGGCTCGCGACGCGGCTCCTCCGTGTGTAGCGCGGGGGTATCCTGGGCCCGATGCCGCACGCCCCCGACCGGAACCTGGCCCTCGAGCTCGTGCGCGTGACCGAGGCCGCTGCGCTGGCGGCGTCGCGCTGGGTCGGCGCCGGCGACAAGATCGCCGCCGACCAGGCCGCGGTCGACGCCATGCGCCACATGCTGGCCACCGTCGAGATGGACGGTGTCGTCGTGATCGGCGAGGGCGAGAAGGACGAGGCGCCGATGCTGTTCAACGGCGAGCGGATCGGCGCCGGCACCGGCGTGGAGGTGGACGTCGCGGTCGATCCGCTGGAGGGCACCGAGCTGTGCGCACGCGGGCAGCCGAACGCGCTGGCCGTGGTGGCGGCGTCGGAACAGGGCACCATGTTCGACCCCGGTCCGTGCGTCTACATGGAGAAGCTGGCCTGCGGCCCCGAGGTCGACGACGAGCTCGACCTGAACGCGCCGATCGAGGAGACGCTGGAGGCGGTCGCCCGCGCCAAGCGGGTGCGCCCGCGCGACCTGATGGTGGTGATCCTCGACCGACCGCGCCACGACGAGATGGTGAAGCGGATCCGCGCCGTCGGCACCCGCATCCGCTTCATCCCGCACGGCGACGTGTCCGGCGCGCTGATGGCCGCCAGCCCCGACACCGGCATCGACCTGCTGTGGGGCATCGGCGGCACGCCCGAGGGCGTGCTCTCCGCCGCCGCCTTCAAGTGCCTGGGCGGCCAGTTCCAGGGCAAGCTGTGGCCGCGTGACGACGCCGAGCGCAAAGCCGCGATCGACGCCGGCTACGACCTCGACCGGGTGCTGCTGCTGGACGATCTTGTCCGGGGAGACAACACATTCTTCGCGGCCACCGGTGTGACCGACGGCGACCTGCTTCGCGGCGTCCGCTACCAGCACGGCGGTGCCCGCACGCACTCGCTCGTGATGCGCTCCAAGTCGGGCACCGTGCGCACGCTGCAAGCCACGCACAGCATGGAGAAGCTGGGCGAGCTGGCCGGCACCCGCTACGACTGACCTCCCGCTCGTCCCCGCCATCGGTAGAATGCCCGGCATCCAGTCGGCCCAAGGAGCGCCCGTGCGAGATTACACGCCTGAGTACGAGTCATTCCAAGACGACGCGCTGGCCGTGCTCAGCGGCGCCGCCGTGACCGTCGCGGTCACCGGCTTCTGGTGGAAGCCCGTGTACGCGGGGCCGATCGCCCTCGCGATCGCCGTGATCGCCTACTTCCTGACGCCGCGGGCGCGCGGCGGCACCATCATCGCCGTCGCCGTGATCACGCTGGTCGCGATGCTCGGCCGCTGGATCGCGAACTACCCGGTGGTCTAGCCGGTCTCGGCCGGCGGCAGGATCGCCAGGCCGTTGGCGATCGCGCGGTCGCCGCCGCGATGGAACACCAGGTCGACGCTGTGCTCCGTCTTGTACCGGCCCCAGAACATCAGCCGCGCGTAGCTCCGGGCGGTCATCCTGCGTGGCGGCACCAGCTCGCCGGCGAACACCAGGTCGGCGCCGCGCACCTCGAAGTCGACTCCCTCCTGCTTCGGCACGCCGTTCACGAACACCTGGAAGGGGCGTTCTGCATTGGCCGGCAGAGGAACTCGTGAACCGTTCATGCAACGTCCCGCGGTTCGGGTGGGCGAGGGATCAGGGGGTATCTTGATACCGTTCGGCCATGGTGGCAAGCCCCGATCCGTTCTCCGCGCGCGACACGCTTGCGACGGGGGAGCAGTTCTACCGGATCGACGCCCTCGGCGACCCGCTGCGCCTGCCCTACACGATCTGCGTGCTGCTCGAAAACCTGCTTCGCAGAGCCGGATCGGAGCACGTCAGCGAGGCTGACGTGCAGTCGTTGGCTTCGTGGCCGGAGGCGGCCGCGGGCTCGAACCTGGCCTTCATGCCGGCCCGCGTGATCATGCAGGACCTGACAGGCGTGCCGGCCGTCGTCGACCTTGCCGCGATGCGCGCGGCGGTGGCGCGAGCGGGCGGCGACCCCGCGCGCGTGGATCCACTGGTGCCGGTCGACCTGGTCGTCGACCACTCGGTGCAGGTGGACGCGTTCGGCTCCGACCGGGCCTACGCGCGCAACATCGAGCGCGAGTTCGAGCGTAACGGTGAGCGCTACGCGCTGCTGCGCTGGGCGCAGGGCGCCTTCCGCAACTTCCGGGTGGTGCCGCCCGGCATGGGCATCGTGCACCAGGTCAACCTCGAGTACCTGGGTCGCGTGGTGCAGGTGCGTGACGGCGTGGCCATGCCCGACTCCCTGGTTGGCACCGACTCGCACACCACCATGATCAACGCGCTGGGCGTGCTGGGATGGGGGGTCGGCGGGATCGAGGCGGAGGCCGTGATGCTGGGACAGCCGCTGTACATGCTGTCGCCGGTGGTGCTGGGCGTGCGCATGTCGGGCGAGCTGGGCGCGGGCGTCACCGCCACCGACCTGGTGCTGACGCTGACCGAGCGGCTGCGCGGACACGGCGTGGTCGGCAAGTTCGTCGAGTTCTTCGGGCCGGGCGTGCCGGCCCTGACCGTCGCCGACCGCGCGACCATCTCCAACATGTCGCCGGAGTTCGGCTCGACCGCCGCCATGTTCCCGGTCGACCACCGCACGATCGGCTACCTGCGCGACACCGGCCGCGACGCCGACCTGCTGCAGCTGGTGGAGAGCTACTGCAAGGAGCAGGGGCTCTACCGCACCGGCGAGGAGGACGCGCCCGTGTTCTCGGAAACGATCGACTTCGACCTGACCCAGGTCGAGCCGAGCCTGGCCGGCCCGCGCCGGCCGCAGGACCGCGTGTCGCTGGGACGCGTTCCGGAGAGCTTCTCCGACTCGTTCGCTGTCGCGCATGGCAACGGCGCCGAGCTGGGCGACGGGTCGGTCGCGATCGCCGCGATCACCAGCTGCACGAATACGTCCAACCCCTCGCTGATGATCGCCGCTGGGCTGCTGGCGAAGAAGGCGGTCGAGCGCGGGATGGAGACCAGGCCGTGGGTCAAGACCAGCCTGGCGCCGGGCTCGCGGGTCGTGGTCGACTATCTCGACCGGGCCGGGCTGACCCAGTATCTGGACGCGCTGCGCTTCAACCTGGTCGGCTTCGGCTGCACCACCTGCATCGGCAACTCCGGCCCGCTGCCGGACGAGGTCAGCGACGAGATCTCGCGCAACGACCTGTCGGTGGCGGCCGTGCTCTCGGGCAACCGCAACTTCGAGGCGCGCATCCACCCGCAGGTGCGGGCCAACTACCTGGCCTCGCCGCCGCTGGTGGTCGCGTACGCGCTGGCCGGCAGCGTCAACACCGATCTGACGAGCCAGCCGGTCGGCAATGACCGCGACGGCAATCCGGTGATGCTCGACGAGCTCTGGCCGACCGCCGCCGAGGTCGAACAGGTCGTGGCCGGCGCCGTCGCAGCCAAGCTCTACACCGATCAGTACGGCCGCATCTTCGACGGCGACGAGCGCTGGCGCGAGCTGCCGGTACCGACCGGCGAGCTGTTCCAGTGGGATCCGGACTCGACCTACGTGCGGGAGGCCACCTTCTTCGAGCGCCCTGCCGACATGTCCGACATCCTGGACGCACGGGTGCTGGCGATCCTGGGCGACTCGGTCACGACCGACCACATCTCTCCGGCCGGGTCGATCGCGTCGTCCACAGCCGCCGGCCGCTATCTGGTCGAGCACGGCGTCGAGCCGCGCGAGTTCAACAGCTACGGCGCGCGGCGCGGCAACCACGAGGTGATGGTGCGCGGCACCTTCGCGAACATCCGGCTGCGAAACCGGATCGTCGAGGGCGTCGAGGGCGGCTTCACCCGGCACTTCCCCGACGGTGAGCAGCTGTCGATTTACGACGCGTCGATGCGCTACCAGGCCGATGGCGTGCCGCTGGTGGTGATCGCCGGCAAGGAGTACGGGTCCGGCAGCTCGCGCGACTGGGCGGCCAAGGGCAGCGCGCTTCTGGGCGTGCGGGCCGTGATCGCCGAAAGCTACGAGCGCATCCACCGCACCAACCTGGTCGCGCTGGGCGTGATCCCGCTCCAGTTCCTGGAGGGTGACTCGGCCGAGTCGCTGGGCATCACCGGCACCGAGACGTTCACGATTCGCGGTCTGGGCGAGCTGGAGGTGGGCAGCGAGGTGACGGTTGAGGTGGACGGCGGCGCTCGCAGGTTCCAGACGCTGGCCCGGCTCGACGCTCAGGCCGACGTCACCGTCTACCGCGCGGGCGGGCTGCTGCAGATGATGATGGCCGAGTTGGCCGCCGGATAGCTCCGGCGCCCGGATTCACCCGTTCGGGGGACTGACCGGGCGCGGCGACGCCCGGATGGTGGGGCCATGACTCGAACGCTCCGCATCACCGCAACCCTCTTCGCCGCGCTGCTGCTGACGACCGGCACGCAGGTGGCCTTCGCCTCGCAGCGCCTGGCGGCCGGGACACTCGTCCCCAACGTCACGCCGACCGCCACGTTGACTGTCTCGCCCACGCAGACAACGGCCCCGGTCGGTGCCTCGATCGACCTGTCCGGCCACCTGACACTGTCCGACGGTGCCAGCCTCACCGGCCACACCATCCATTTGCTGGAGACGGCTCCGGGCGGCGTCGAGACCGACATCGGAACCGCCAGCACCAACGTCTTCGGCGCCTTCTACTTCGCGGTGCCGAACACGCTCACCCCGGCCGGCCACTGGAGCTTCCGCGCGACCTTCGACGGCGAGTCGACGTAC
>DATNEO010000146.1:0-4486 GCA_035553035.1 Gaiellales bacterium
TGACACCTCCGAGGTGGGGTGGATCTCGACCTCCTCGGTGCAGACCACCGCCCAGCCGCCCTCGGCCTTGACACCGCGCATCTCGGCCAGGGCGGTGGGGTCGCGGTGGCCCATGCCGTTGCAGTGCGGCACCTGGTAGAAGCGGTTGCGTGCGACCACGGGGCCGATCGGCACCGGTTCGAACAGGATGTCGTAGCGGGGATCTCTGGGCATGTGCGCACGCGGCTTGCCAGCCGCCCGGGGTTTTGATTGACTAATCAGTCAAGGCGACAAAATCCTACAGGAAGCCGCGGCTGTCCGGCTACCTGTTCACGACCGAAGGGACAACCAATGCCGGACCTCACCACGAAGCTCTACTTCGGCCCCTGGTACAGGCGCTCTCCCTACTTCGAGGCGACCCGCCGCGCCGGCTGCAAGGCCTACGACATCTACAACAAGATGTACCTACCGGCCGAGTACGACGACGTGTCCGTCGAGTACAAGGCGCTGCAGGAGGGTGTCACGCTGTGGGACGTCGGAGTCGAGCGGACGGTGCAGGTGAGCGGCCCCGATGCCGACAGGCTGATCGACATGCTGACCTGCCGCGACCTCACGAAGTGCGCGGTCAAGCAGGGCAAGTACATGCTGGTGATGTCGCCGGAGGGCGGCATCGTCAACGATCCCGTGCTGCTGCACGTCGAGCAGAACGTGTGGTGGATGCAGCTGGCCGACAGCGACGCCGGGCTGTACGCAATCGGCGTGCTGTCGCAGCTCGACCTCGACGCCGAGGTCAGCTACCCCGACGTGCACCCGGTGCAGGTGCAGGGGCCGCTGTCGGCAAAGACGCTCGAGAAGCTGGTGGGGCCGGCCATCTATGACATCAAGTACTACTGGTGCGAGCGCTTCACGATCGGCGACATCCCGGTCGTGATCAGCCGCACCGGCTGGTCGGCGGTGCCCGGCTTCGAGGTGAACCTGCTCGACGGCACCCGCGGCGACGCGCTGTGGCAGGCGATCATGGACGCGGGCGAGGAGTTCGCGATCCGGCCGATCGCCCCCAACGAGGCGCGGCGGGTCGAGGCCGGCATCTTCAACTGGGGATCCGACATCTCGCTGGGCGATACGCCCTTCCACGTGATGGGGCTGGAGCGGCTGGTCGAGGATCAGCCACAGGACTACATCGGCAAGCAGGCGCTGGAGCGGGTGCGTCGCGAGGGCGTCGCCCGCCGGCTGGTGGGCATCGAGTTCGACCAGGCCGAGCCGATCGAGGGCATCACTCGGCCCTGGCCGGCCCACGTCGACGCCAAGCCGATCGGGCGCGTCACCGACGCCGTCTGGTCGCCGGGCCTGCAGAAGAACATCGGGTACGTGTGGGTGCCGACGGAGCTGTCGGAGCCAGGAAACGCCATCGATGTCGAGTCCGAGACCGGCACGATGCGCGGGCGCACCGCCATCATCCCATTCGTCGATCCGCGCAAGGAGCGGCCCGCGCAGGCGCTGCAGGGGGCGACCGGCTAGCAGGGCGCGATCGCAGCCACCAGCGCGTCCACCAGCCGCCCCAGGCATCCGGGGTCGGCTGCTGCGTGTACGGGATTCAGCTCGGTCACGGTCAGCGCGGCCGTGCGCGGGTCGGCCATCAGCACCGGCAGCGCCGCTGCGACGGCCGCCAGCGGCACGCCCACGTTGCGGCCGGTGTTCTCCGACAGCGGCGCGTCCACGAAGTCGACGACGTCGACGTCGAGGTGGACGATCACGCGAGTGGCATCGGCGAGCCGTGCGAGCGCCTGCTGCGCGGCGGCAGCCGGGTCGGCCCGCAGCGCCTCGGCAGCGACGACGGCGACCGACCGCTCGGCGATCACCGACAGCTCCCAGTCGGTGGCCTGGCCGTGCTCGTGGCCGAGCACCACCACCTGGGACGGGTCCAGCATCGGCACGAACGGCGAGGCGAGGTCGGCCAGCTCGGGCAGGCAGCCCTCGACGCCCAGCATGTGCGCCATCCCCATCCAGTCGAGCGCCCCGTCGACCACGCTGGAGGGAACGTTCAGATCGGCGTGCATGTCCAGGTAGACGACCCCCGTGCGGCCGCCCGCCAGGCGGCTACCCGCCACGGTGCCCACGCCGACCGTGCAGTCGCCGCCCAGCACCAGCACACGATCTCCGGCCGCGAGCCGGCCGGCGACCTCGCCGCGCACCCGCCCCGCCGTCTCGGCCACCCGCGCCGCGTGCTGGGCGCGCGGCTGCTCTCGGTCCGGACGCCATCCGAACTCCGGCAGGTCACCCAGATCGAGCAAGTCGTCGCCGGCCGCCAGCCGCTCCACCAGACCGGCCTCGCGCAGCGCGGCCGGCGCATGCTCCTGGCCGGCCGCGAACGCCCCGGCGCTGGACGGGACGCCCAGAATGAAAAGGGCCCCGCCACCCATCGCGTCAGAGGCTGAACGGCGGATAGCGATCCGTCGCCAGCAGCAGCGCGTAGGCCTCGACCCGAAGCCCCCAGCGCATCACCCCGACGTTGTAGTCGAACGCCCAGCGCGGATAGCGTCCGGTGAAGAGGATGGCGAACCACGCGTAGATGACGACGAAGAACGCACCGATCGCCAGCGCGAACAGTACGATGTAGTGCGGGAACGCCAGCAGCCACTTGACCAGCGGCAGCCAGCGCGACAGGGCCTTTCCGTCCGGCCGTTCCAGATCGAGGTGCACAGACTGGTGGTCGTCGGTCGACGGATAGCGGTCGTCCAGCAGCAGCAGGTAAGCCGAGATCCGGGTCGTGAACCGTGTCAGCTCGAGGTTCCAGTCAAACCACCAGCCCGGGTACTTGCGGCGAAACAGCAGCATCACCACCACCGGCAGGAACAGGATGCCGGCCGCGACGGCGGCAGACCCGCCGTTCCCGCGGGAGTTGTCGAACACGTCCGGCTGCATCAGCGCCAGGACGATCAGGATCGGGATCGCGGCGAAGACGCGGAAGAAGGTCGACAGCCGGCTCAGCTGGCGGTCTGGATAGTCGACCTCGAGCTGCAGCGGATATGGGTCAACCGGGGCAACGGGCGGCACCCAGGCACCGCCCGCATCCGGCGGGGCGCCCACGGCACCGAGCTGGTGGCCGCAGTTGGGACAGAATGCGGCACCAGCTGGTACGGGCGCCCCGCAGTTCGGGCAGTAGGCCATCGGACCCGGTTACGCCGGCGGAGCGGCGGCCGCGTCGGCCTGCCACAGGTGAAACTCGTTGCCCTCGCTGTCCTTGCAGGCGGCGAACCAGCCGTGGCCCGGAACCGGCGTCTTGTCCTCCGCACTGCCACCCAGCTCCCGCACGCGGGCGCTGGACGCGTCGATGTCACCGGTGTCGAAGTAGTACTTGGGATGCCCGGGGTTCTCGCCGGCGTAGATGGCCGCCCCCGACCCCTCACCGGTCTGCGCCATCCGATAGTCCATCTCCGGCATCCCCGAGTCTCCGAACTCCCAGCCGAAGACGCCGTTCCAAAAACGCTGCGCGCGGTCCGCGTCCTCTGCAACGAACTCGATGTGAACGATCTCTCCCGCCATGCCGCCTCCTCGTGTGATCTGTCTAGAACCCGCCCATCGCAAGCACCGTGGCCAGCCTGTCGGCCTCGTCGGCTCGCTTGTCGTCACGGTATCGCAGCACCCGCGCGAACCGCAACGCGACGCCACCCGGGTAGCGCGTGCTGCGCTGCAGGCCGTCGAACGCGATCTCCACCACCAGCTCCGGGTGCACCTCGACGGTGATCCCGTGCCGGCCCGTCTCGAGCTCCAGCAGCCGCTCGGTCTGCCAGGTCAGCGTCGCGTCGGTCAGCCCCTTGAAGGTCTTGCCCAGCATCACGAAGCCGCTGCCGTCGTCCGCGCGGGCGCCCAGGTGCAGGTTGCTGAGCCACCCCTGGCGGCGGCCGTGCCCCCACTCCGCCGCCAGCACCACCAGGTCGAGCGTGAGCCGCGGCTTGACCTTGATCCAGCCGGCACCACGGCGGCCCGCGGCATACGGAGCGTCCAGCGACTTGACCAGCACACCCTCGTGGCCGCGGGCCAGGGTGTCGGCCTGGAAGGCCGCCGCCTGCTCGGCGGAGCCCACCACTATCCGCGGCACCCGCATCGAATCGGGCAGGATCGCCGCCAGCCGCCGCCCCCGCTGCTCGGCGGGCTGATCGAGCAGGTCGTCGCCGTCGGCGTGCAGGATGTCGAAGATGAACGGCGTCAGCGGGATCTCCCGGCGCAGGATGTCGACCGACGTGCGGCTTCCGAACCGCGACCCGGTGACCTGGAACGGGTGGGGCCGTCCATCCGGCCGCAGCGCTATCGCCTCACCGTCAAGCACCAGCGATCCGGCGTCGAGCGCCCGCACCGCCTCGACCACCTCAGGCACGCGGTCGGTGACCTCGTCGAGCGAGCGCGTGAACACGCTCACCTGATCGCCGCGTCGGTGCACCTGGATGCGGGCGCCGTCCAGCTTCCACTCGAGGGCGGCCCGATCGATCTTCGCGAGAGCTGTGGCCAG
>DATNEO010000147.1:0-39643 GCA_035553035.1 Gaiellales bacterium
ACGTCGTCAACCCGGTAAACGGCCAGGCGATCCCGGTGTGGGTGGCCGACTACGTGCTGATGGAGTACGGCACCGGCGCGGTGATGGCGGTGCCCGGCCACGACGAGCGCGACTTCGAGTTCGCGGAGAAGTTCGGGCTGCTGGTGCGCCAGGTGGTGGCTCCGCGCGAAGGCGATACCGACGTCGAGGGGGCGTTCGTCGCGCACAGCGCCGACGAGGTGCTGATCAACTCGGCTGCATTCACCGGCATGCCGGCGCCGGAGGGTAAGCGCGCCATCATTGAGTGGCTGGAGGGCGAGGGATCAGGGCACGGACGGGTGGCCTTCCGCCTGCGCGACTGGCTGCTGTCACGGCAGCGCTACTGGGGCTGTCCGATCCCGATCGTGCACTGCGAGTCCTGCGGCGTCGTGCCCGTGCCGGATGACCAGCTGCCGGTGGTGCTGCCCCAGGTCGAGGACTTCGCCCCCAAGGGCCGCTCCCCGCTGGCCGCCGCCGAGGACTGGGTGCAGGTGTCGTGCCCGAGCTGCGGCGGCCCGGGCCGGCGCGAGACCGACACGATGGACACGTTCGTGGACTCGTCCTGGTACTACATGCGCTACGCGGATCCCCAGAACTCGACCGCGCCGTTCCAGCGCGACATCGTCGACACCTGGCTGCCGGTCGACCAGTACATCGGCGGCGTCGAGCACGCGATCCTGCACCTGATGTACGCGCGCTTTTTCACCAAGGCGTTGTACGACCTGGGGCACCTGGGCTTCACCGAGCCGTTCGCGAACCTGTTCACGCAGGGGATGATCCATTACCACGGCGCCAAGATGTCCAAGTCGCGGGGCAACATCATCAATCCCGATGAGTACATCGAGCGCTACGGCGCCGACACCACGCGGCTGTACACGCTGTTTCTGGGGCCGCCCGAGCAGGACGCCGAGTGGCAGGACTCGGGCGTGGCCGGCCAGCACCGGTTCCTGGCGCGGCTGTGGAGGCTGGCGCATGAGGTGGTTGCCAACCATGGCACCGGTATCCCGGCAGCCGTCGCGGCCGACGGTCCCGGTGGCGACATGGTGCGCAAGGCGCACTGGGCGATCGACAAGGTCAGTTCCGACATCGGCGATCGGTTCTCGTTCAACACGGCCCAGTCGGCGGTGCACGAGCTGGTGACGGCGATCCAGGACACACCCGCGGCGAGTGGCGAGCAACGACGTTTCGCCACGGCCACGGCGGTCAGCCTGATCCACCCGTACGCCCCGCACATCGCCTGCGAGCTGTGGGAGCGGCTGGGCGGCGAGCGGCTGTGGGACGTCCCCTGGCCCGTCGCGGATCCCGAGATGCTGGCGAGTGACACCGTCACCTACGCGGTGCAGGTGAACGGCAAGCTGCGCGGAGACGTGGACGTGCCGTCCGATGCGGTCGAGGACGAGGTGGTGGCGGCGGCGCGCGCGGTTCCGAACGTGGCCGCCTACCTGGACGGCGCCGAGGTGCGAAAGACGATCTTCGTGCCCGGGCGGCTGGTCAACTTCGTCGCGTAGATGGGCGCTGACTGGCCCGGGGCCGTGCGAGAGGGCAGCACCGAGGTCGCGGCCCAGCTCGTGCCGGCGTCGCTGCTCGGCTCATTGGTCGACCCAGATCGAGACGCTCTCGTCACTCCTCGTGACTGACACCTGACGGGCGCCGCGGCGAACATCGCCGCATGCTTCCAATCTCACCCCAGCGTCTGGCCGTCTACGCAGTCGTGGCACTTGCGGTGCTCGTGATCGGCTGGCGCAGCCAGTCCGGCTCGCCGCCGACCGCCTACCCGGAGCCGGCCACCGCGACAGCGACCGCGCCTGACTCATCGGCCGCGCCGGCAGTGATGGTGGTCGACGTGGTCGGCGCGGTGCGCCGGCCTGGCGTCTACCGCCTGCCCGGCGCCGCCCGCGTGCTGGACGCGGTGCACCGGGCACGGCCCACCGGCCGCGCCGATCTGGCCGGCCTGAACCTGGCCGCGCGCCTGGCCGACGGTGAGCAGGTGGTGGTGCCCACGCGCGGCGGCGGTGGGGCGGCGGCCGTGGCGCCCCTGGCCGGCAGCGCCGACGCGCCCGTGCACCTCAACTCGGCCACGCTCGAGCAGCTGGAGACCCTCGACGGCATCGGTCCGGCGCTGGCCCAGCGGATCATCGACTACCGCACCATGCATGGCGGCTTCCACTCGCTGGACGAGCTCGACAACGTGAGCGGGTTCGGCCCGGCGCGGATGGCCGCGCTGCACGGCCATGTGGCGCTGTGACCCGCCCACCCGGCTGGTGGTGGCGGTCGTGGGCGGCCTGGTGGCGGCGGCCTTCGGCCATCCACTGGTGTCGCTGCTGGCGGCGATCCCCTGGCGCCCACGGGCGCTGCTCCTGGCCGTCGCGCTGGCGGCGGCGCTGTGGGGCGGCATGCGGGTGGCGGCGCTGCAGCACCGTGCGCTGGTGCCCGGCCCGATCGATGGCGTCGTGGTGGTGACCGGCGCGCCCAGCGGTGACCGTGCAGTCGCTCGCGTGGTGGCCGGCCGCGAGGACGTGCTGCTGCAGGCGCCGGGGTACCGGCCGCAGCTGGGCGGGATCTACCGGGTGACCGGCCGCCTGCGGGAGATCGACCCGCCGGTGCGGGACTACTATGCGAGCCAGGGGGTGCACCTGGAGCTGCGAGGATCGCGGCTGGTGTGGCTGGCCGACCGGGGCGGGGGATGGGGTGTGATCGACGACCTGCACCGCGACGCGCTGCGCCGCCTGGGCGCGGATCGCGACCCCCCGGCCGACCGAGCGCTCGTGGCCGGCGTCACGCTGGGCGAGACCGGGTCGCTGCCGGCCGACGTGCGTGCCGAGTTCCGCACGTCCGGGCTGTACCACCTGGTGGCGGTCTCGGGGCAGAACGTGGCACTGGTGGTGATCTTCGCGCTCGCCTGCCTGGCGCTGCTGGGCGTGATCGGCGCGCCGGCCCGGGTGGTCGCGGCCGGGATCACGATCACCTACGTGCTGGTCACAGGTGCCGGGCCTTCGATCGTGCGGGCGGGTGTGGCGGGCGCGTTGGTGTCGGTGGCCTGGCTGGCCTCGCGGCCGGTGGCGCGCTGGCATCTGCTTTCCTGCGGCGCGGCGGTGGTGCTGGCCCTGAACCCGCTCGATCTGTTCAATCCCGGCTTCCAGCTCAGCTTCGCGGCCGTGTGGGCGATCTTCGCGGTGGCACCGCGGCTGCAGGGCTCGCTGGGATCGGCGGTCGCGGTGTCGGTAGCCTGCACGCTGGTCACGACCCCGATCGCCTGGTGGCACTTCGGACGGCTGGCCCCGCTGTCGGTACCGGCCAACCTGCTGGCGTTGCCGGCGGTGGGCCCGCTGCTGGGATGCGGGTTGTCCGCGATCCTGCTCGGCTCCGTCTGGCCGCCACTGGCGACGCCGCCGCTGATGCTGGCCGACCTGCTGGCGGGGTACCTGCTGTGGGTGGCGCGGCTGTGCTCCTGAATGGAGGATGCCGATGGGTCCGGGCGCTACACGCCGGCGGGCAGCGGCCGCTGCTTTGGCCCGATGTAACGGGAGTCGGGGCGGATCAGCCGCCCGTGGTCTGCCTGCTCGAGCGCGTGCGCCGTCCAGCCCGCGGTGCGGGCGACCGCGAATGCCGGCGTGTAGAGGTCGGTCAGCAGGCCGACGCCGTCCAGCACGATCGAGGCGTAGTACTCGACGTTCGTCTTCAGCGGGCGGTCGGGCTTGTGCTCGGCCAGCAGCCGCAGCGCCACGTCCTCGACGTCGATCGCCAGCTGCAGCCAGTCGGCGTCCGCCGCCAGCCGCTCCGCCACCTGCCGCAGCGCCGCGGCGCGCGGATCCATCGTCTTGTAGACCCGGTGGCCGAACCCCATCAGCCGCTCGCCACGGGCCAGCGCCTCGCGGATCCAGACCTCCGCGTGCTCGACGTCGCCGATCTGCGTCAGCTGGTCGCGCACCTCGGACGGGGCACCGCCGTGCAGCCGTCCCTTGAGAGCGCCGACCGCACCGCAGACGGCGCTGGCCAGGTCGCTCTGTGTGCTGGTGATCACGCGGGCGGTGAACGTGGACGCGTTCAGGCCGTGCTCGGCACAGACGGTGAAATATGCGTCCAGCGCGCGCGCCTTGGCGGGGTCGGGCTGCTCGCCCGTGATTGCGTGCAGCAGCCGCGCGGCCGCACCCAGGTGCGCCGACTCCGCCGAGTCCACCGGCTGCTTGTTGTCGCGCAGCCGTGCGAAGGCGCCGACCGCCGCGGGCCCGATCGCGACCAGCTCGCGCGCCTGGGCGGCCGTGGGCGGCCAGTCCATGCGCCGCTCCGCCCCGAACGCCGAGAACGCGGTGCGCAGCGCATCCAGCGGGGCGCACGAGGTGGGCAGCCCGCGCAGCGCGGCCAGCACCGTCGGCGACAGCTCCGCCGGCGGCAGCACCTCGTCGCGCAGCGGCCACTCGCCGTCGAGCAGCAACCCGACCACGCGGTCGTAGCTGCCGTGAGCGGCCAGGTCGCCGATCTCGTAGCCGCGGTAGAGCAGCCGTCCCGCCTGGCCGTCGACCAGGCTGATCGTGGTCTCGGCCGCGACCACACCCTCGAGCCCGCTGTTGACATCCGATGGCATCGGGGCGCGATTCTAGCCAGCGCGCCGATCCGGGCGTGCAGGGGGCGCCGTCGTGCGACAATGCGGGTATGAAGCTCTCCGCCAAAGCTGACTACGCCGTCCGGGCGGTGCTGGTGCTGGCGTCCCACGACGACCCGCATCCGCTCAAGGGCGAGCTGATCGCGGCCTCCCAGGATCTGCCGCTGAAGTTCGTCGAGAACATCCTGGGCGAGCTGAAGCACGCCGGCCTGGTGGTGTCGCAGCGCGGCCCGGAGGGCGGCTACCGGCTGGCGGTGCCGGCCGACCAGATCACGGTGGCCGAGGTGATCCGGGTCGTCGACGGGCCGCTGGCCGCCGTCGCCGGCGTGCGGCCTGAGGCGATCAGCTACCCGGCAGGCGCGGAGGCGCTGCCCGACGTATGGCTGCAGGCCCGCTCGCAACTGCGCTCGGTGCTCGAGAACGTGACCTTCGCCGACCTCGTCCAGCGCTCCCGCGAGCGCGCCGCCAAGATCGAGGTCACGGCCGCAGGAGAGGGCGCTGGCGCATAAGCCGGCGTACCTGATCGCCGGCAGCGACTGGCCCAAGATCGACGCCGCCGCCGTTCGCCTGCGAAGCCAGTTCGACGAGGACAGCGTCGAGCAGATCGCGGTCGGCGAAGAGGACGCTGCCGACGTGGTCGCATCGTGCAACGCGCTGGGCCTGTTTGGCGGTGAGCGGCTGGTGCTGGTGCGCGGCGTGGAGGGCCTCGACGAGGCGCAGGTGCAGGACATCATCGGATACCTGGCCGATCCCACGCCCGGCACCTGCCTGGCCATGTTCGGCGGCAAGGGGGTCGCCGAGGACGGGCCGCTGGCGACCGCGGTGGCCAGGGCCGGCGACGTCCGCATCTTCGACGCACCAGACGACGAGCACGCCGTCCAGTGGGTGGTCAAGCGCTTCTCCGAGCAGGGCATCTCCTGTCCCAACGGCGTCGCCAGGCTGATCGTGAAGCGGGCCGGAATCGAGATCGGCGACCTCGCGCTGGAGGTCGAGAAGCTCGCGACCTACGGCCGCGGCGAGCCACCCACCGAAGCCGACGTCGACCTGCTCGTGGCCGAGCAGCTGGACGTGAAGCCCTGGAACATGACCGATGCCTGGGGCCGACGCGACGCGGCCGGCGTGATCTCGTTCGCGACCGCCGACATCGAGAAGCCGGACGACGTGCAGCGCATCTCGGCCATCTTCGCCAACCACGTGCGCCGCGTCCGCCAGGCGCTGCTGGTGATGGAGGCGGGCGGGTCGCCGAAGGAGGTGCAGAAGCAGCTGGGGCTGCGCTCGCCCTATCAGGCGCAGGGGCTGTGCCGGCAGGCGCGCGCGTTCAGCGAGCCGGAGCTGGCCCGTGCGGTCGTGCGGCTGGCCGAGCTGGACGAGGCGATCAAGGGCGGTAGCCGGCTCGACCCGCGGCTCGAGCTGGAGCTGGCGCTGGTCGAGATCAGCGCCGAATGAGCGCGCAGACGGCCGCCGCCGCGGTGGCGGCGCTGGTCTCGCTGGCGTGTACCGCGGTGGTCGCGGAACGGCTGGCGCGGCGCCCGTCGCGGCCGGCTCCGCTGATCGCGTGGCTGATCGGGTTTTCGCTGTTCACGGTTGCCACCGGCTGCCTCTGGTACGGCGCGCGCGAGGGCTGGACCGAGGGTGTGTTCCGGCTCTACTACCTGACCGGTGCGATCCTGGTGGTGCCCTACCTGGCGGTCGGCGAGCTGCTGCTGGTGGCGCCCGGGCGCCGCGCCACGCGGCTGGTGGTGGCCACGATGCTGTGGGTCACGTTCGCCTCGACGGCGGCGGTGCTGGCCGCGCAGGTCGACCTGGCCGAGCTGGCACGGGCAGGAGCGACGCCGCCCAACGGCGCGATGGGCGGCCCCTGGACGACCATCCTTGCGGCCGTTCTCAACACCGCCGGCACGCTGGTGCTACTGATCGGCTCGATCGCATCGGCGCGGCGCCGCCGCGACCCCCGTCCGCTGCTGGTGGCGGCCGGCGTGGCCGTGATCGCGCTGGCATCGACCGCGACCCGCCTGGACGTGTACGCGCTGTTCGCGCTGGGGCAGGCGCTGGGCATCGTGCTGATTTTGGCCGGCCTGGTCTGGCGCCGGTAGACTGGCGGGCCCATGCGCCCTTCCCCGACAGTCGTGACCGCCGCCTTCAGCCGCGCGGCCAGGGCCAGCACGACCGGGCCACCGCGCGGCATGAGCCGCCAGTGGGTCGACGCGCTGGCCGCGGTGCCGCTGTTTGCCACCGTGCCGAAGCGGCACCTGCGCCAGATCGCGAGGCTGGCCGAGCAGGTGACGGTGCGGGCGGGCGCGCCGCTGGTGTACCGCACGCACAGCGGCCGCGAGTTCTTCGTCGTGCTCGAAGGCACGGCCGTGGTGCGGCCGCCCAGCGGGCTCGGGCACGCGATCGGGCCGGGTGACTTCTTCGGCGAGATGTCGGTGATCGACGGCAAGCCGCGTTCGGCGGCGGTGCGGGCCGAGACCGAGATGGTGCTGATGATGCTGGGCCGCCGTCAGTTCATGCAGGTCGTGAACGAGCAGCCGACGGTGGCGATCGCGATCATGGAGGAGCTGGCCGCACGGGTGCGGCGGCTCGAGGGGTCCGCCTAGACCTATGCCTCGGCGGGGACGCCGGCCGCCATACGGGCTGCCTGCGACTTCTTGCGCGCGGCGGTGTTGCGGTGGATCGCGCCCCGCGCGGAGGCCCGGTCGAGCAGCACCGTCAGCTTGCGGTGGACGTCGGCCACCTGCTCTGCCTCGCCCGCCTCGGCGGCGTCGCTGAGGCGCCGCGAGAGCGTCTTGATCTGGGTGCGGTAGCGCAGGTTCTCGAGACGCTGCCGCGCCGCAGTCCGGACTCGCTTTTCCTGTTGCTTCGAATTCGCCATAGAAAAGCCCCTTCCGGGGCCGAGGGATCATAGCACCGAGATGGCGGAGGAGATAACCGATCGACCATCTAGACTCTCGCGTTTATGGCAGATACTCGCCGCCTGGCGACCTCCACGGCCGTTTTCGGGGTGGCCACCGCCATCTCCCGGGTGGCGGGTCTTGTCCGCGAGATCGCCGCCGCCGCGGTGCTCGGTTCCGGCCCCGTCTACTCGGCCTTCACGGTCGCGTTCAACCTGCCGAACCTGATCCGCGCGATCGTGGCCGACAACGCCATCAGCGCGGCCTTCGTGCCGGTGTTCCTGGAGCTGCGCGAGAAGGGCGAGGAGAAGGAGGCGTGGCGGGTCGCCAGCCTGGTGCTGTGGACGACCGCGGTGGTGCTGGGCGCGATCTCGGCCCTGTTCATCCTGCTGGCGCCGCTGCTGGTGCCGGTGCTGCTGGTCGGAACCAGCAACGTCTCCTCCGACCTGGTGGTGACGCTGACCCGGATCCTGTTCCCGATCGTGGTGCTGATGGGGCTGTTCGGCGTCGTCACCGGCATCCTCAACGCGCAGCGGATCTTCGGCGTCCCGGCATTCGCACCGGTGGCCTGGAACCTGGTGATCATCGCGGTGCTGCTGGTCTACGGCCGCAGCGGCTCGCTCGAGCACCGGGCCCAGGTGTACGCGTGGGGCGTGCTGGTGGCCACGATCGTGCAGTTCCTGATCCCCCTGCCGCTGCTGCGCGGCTCCGGGATCGGGTTGGCATTCCGGCTCGGCTTCGGGAACCCGCACGTGCGGCACATCCTGCGCCTGATGGTGCCGGTCTCGCTGGGACTGGGGCTGATCAACGTCAACCTGACCCTGGATACGATCATCGCCGCGCACCACAGCTCGTCGGCGCCTGGCGACCTGGGCTATGCGTTCCGCCTGTTCATGTTGCCGCAGGGGCTGTTCTCGGTGGCGGTATCGACCGTGCTGTTCCCCGAGCTGTCGCGTGCCGCCGCCGTACGCAACATGGTCGAGCTGGCGCTGATCGTGGCCCGCGGCATACGCGCGATCGTGTTCCTGCTGCTGCCGGCCGCCGCCATCTCGATCGTGCTGGCCGAGCCGGTGGTGCGCCTGCTCTACCAGCACGGGCAGTTCAACGAGACGGACACCGTGCGGGTGTCGGCCACGCTGGTGATGTTCTCGCTGGGCCTGCTCGGAAACGGCCTGTCGCTGCTGCTCACCCGCGCCTTCTTCGGGCTCCAGGAGCCGCGCATCCCGACCCTGGTGGCGCTCGTGAACCTGGTGCTGAACCTGTTCTTCGACCTGGCGCTGCTGCGCTATGGCGCCGCCGGGATCGCCCTCGCCACGGCGATCGTGACCTCGTTCAACGCGGGCGTGCTGATGGTGCTGCTGCGGCGCCGGGTGGGCTCGCTGCACGGCCGCGAGGTGCTGCACTCCACCGCGTTGACCGCGGTGGCGACGATCTACTGCACCGTCGCGGCGTTCGGAGTGTGGTACCCGATGGACAAGATCCTGGGCCGCTCGATCGCCGGCCAGATCGTGTCCCTCGGCCTGGGGCTGGCCGCCGGCGGCTTCGCCTACCTGGTCGCGGCACGTTCGCTGCGGCTGGCCGAGGTGGACATCCTGGCCGGCCTCCTGCACCGTCGCCGCGATCCCGCCGCGTGATGCACCGGTACGCTTAACCGGTGGCGCTCTCACGCATCCGCAACTTCTCGATCATCGCCCACATCGACCACGGCAAGTCGACGCTGGCCGATCGCATCCTGCAGGTCACCAAGACGGTGGCCGACCGTGACATGCGCGAGCAGCTGCTCGACTCGATGGATCTCGAGCGCGAACGCGGCATCACGATCAAGGCCCAGGCGGTGCGGGTGCTGTTCCGTGCCTCCGACGACCGCGTCTACGAGCTGAACCTGATCGACACGCCGGGGCATGTCGACTTCACCTACGAGGTGTCGCGCAGCCTGGCCGCCTGCGAGGGCGCGCTGCTGGTGGTGGACGCCGCTCAGGGGCTGGAGGCCCAGACGCTCGCGAACGCGTACCTGGCGATCGAGAACGACCTCGACATCGTCCCGGTGGTGAACAAGATCGACCTGCCGGCGGCGGATCCCGACGGCGTCTCCGCGGAGCTGGCCGAGCTGATCGGGGACGCGCCCGAGAACGTGCTGCGGATCTCGGCCAAGACCGGCCAGGGCATCGAAGAGGTGCTGCAGGCGGTGGTCGACCACATCTCGCCGCCGGATGGCGACCCGCAGGCGCCGCCGCGCGCGCTCATCTTCGACTCCAGCTACGACCAGTATCGCGGCGTGCTGGCCTTCGTGCGGATGGTGGACGGCGGCTTCCACAAGGGCGACAAGATCTGCGCGATGGCGCAGGGCACGCGCTTCGAGGTCGAGGAGCTGGGCTTCTTCTCTCCCGGCATGCGACCTGCCAAGCACCTGTCGGCGGGCGAGGTCGGCTACATCGTGACCGGCCTCAAGGACGTGTCGCAGCTGCGGGTGGGGGACACGCTGACGCTCTCCAGGGAGGGCGCCGCCGAGCCGCTGCCCGGCTACAAGGAGGTCAAGCCGATGGTCTTTGCCGGGCTGTTCCCGACCGACTCGGACCAGTACCCGGAGCTGCGTGACGCGCTCGAGAAGCTGAAGCTGAACGACGCCGCCCTGTCGTACGAGCCGGAGACCTCGCAGGCGCTCGGCTTCGGGTTTCGCTGCGGGTTCCTGGGGCTGCTGCACATGGACATCGTGCGGGAGCGGCTGGAGCGCGAGTACGACCTCGACCTGCTGGTGACCGCGCCCAACGTGGCCTACCGGGTGCAGGACGTCAAGGAGGACTGGCACGAGGTGCACAATCCGGCCCAGATGCCGGCCTCGGGCGACGTCCTGTCCACCGAGGAGCCCTACGTGCGGGCGTCGCTGATCGCACCCAAGGAGTTCGTGGGCCCGCTGATGGAGCTGACCCAGGACCGCCGGGGCGAGTTCGGCCACATGGAGTATCTGAGCGAGGAGCGGGTGCAACTGGTCTACGACATCCCGCTGGCCGAGGTGGTGCTCGACTACTACGACCAGCTCAAGTCGCGCAGCCGCGGCTACGCCTCCTTCGACTACGACATGATCGGCTTCCGCGAGGGCAAGCTGGTGAAGGTGGACGTGCTGCTGGCCGGGGAGCAGGTCGACTCGCTGTCGCTGATCACGCACCGCGACAACGCCTACAAGCAGGGCAAGGCGCTGGTGGAGGCGCTGCGCGAGCGGATCCCGCGCCAGATGTTCGAGGTCGCGATCCAGGCGGCGATCGGCTCGCGGGTGATCGCCCGCGAGACCGTCAAGGCCAAGCGCAAGGACGTGCTGGCCAAGTGCTACGGCGGCGACGTCAGCCGCAAGCGGAAGCTGCTCGAGAAGCAGAAGAAGGGCAAGAAGCGCATGAAGCAGGTGGGCAACATCGAGGTGCCGCAGGAGGCGTTTCTGGCGGTGCTCGACCTGAACCGCGATGGAGGCAACGGTGGCGGCGGCTGAGCATCTCTACCTCCACGTGCCGTTCTGCGGCCATCGCTGCGGGTACTGCGACTTCGTCACGGTCACCGGCAACGGCGCGCTGCACGGCCGCTACGTCGACGCCCTGATCCGCGAGCTTCGCCGTGCGCCGGCGCGGCCGGCCACGATCTTCATCGGCGGCGGCACGCCCTCGCTGCTGGACGACGCGCTGCTCGCGCGACTGCTGGCGGCGCTACCCGCCTGCGAGGAGCTGACCGTCGAGTGCAACCCGGAGACGATCACGCCCGCCAAGACTCAAGTTTTGGTCGAGGGTAGGGTGACGCGGGTGTCGCTTGGCGCGCAGAGCTTCCAGCCGCAACTGCTGGCCACGCTCGAACGGCGGGCCACGCCGGACCGGGTTGTGCAGGCGGAAAGGACGCTGCGGCAGGCGGGCGTCACAAACCTCAACCTCGACTTGATGTTTGGGGTTCCGGGGCAGACCGGCGCAGACCTCGCCGCCGACCTCGACCAGGCCTTGAGCCTCGAGCCCGAGCACATCAGCTACTACGAGCTCGAGGCCAAGCCAGGCACCCGCTTCACCCACCGCCACGGCGCCGAGCTGGAGCGCCAGGCAGAGGCGCTCGAGGACCACTACGAGACGGTCGTGACCACGCTACGCGAGCGCGGCTACCACTGGTATGAGACCGCGAACTTCTGCCGCGACGGCCATCAGGCGCGCCATAACCTGGGCTACTGGGAGGGGCGCGACTACCTCGGCCTGGGCGTCGGCGCCGTCTCCACCATCGGCCTGGAACGGCGCCGCAACCGGCCGTCCCTGCGCGCCTACCTGGAGGCGGTGGAGGCCGGCCAGGCGCCCCCCGCCGAGATCGAGCTGCTGAGCCCGGCCGAGCGCGGAAGCGAGCGGCTGATGCTTGGTCTGCGGCTCGACCGGCCGATGCCGCTGGACGGGCTGGAGTGGCTGATCGACCCGCGGCAGCTCGAGCGCATGGCCGGTGCCGGGATGCTGGCCCGCGAGCCGGGGGGCATCCGGCTCAGCGAGCGCGGCAGGTTCATGGCAAACGACGTGGTCAGCACGCTGCTGCGATGAGCGAACTGGAACGACAGCTGACGCCGCGACAGGTCCTGATCCTGCTGCGGGTGGTGCGGGAGTACATCTCGACGGGGCATCCTGTGGGTTCGAAGGCGCTGGTCGAAAGCGGGGCCGTGGATGCGTCGGCCTCAACGGTGCGGTACGAGCTCGCCGAGCTGGAGGCGCTGGGCCTGCTCGGCCACCCGCACACCTCGGCCGGCCGTGTGCCGACCGACGCGGGCTACCGGCTGTACGCGCACCAGCTGCTGGAGCAGCCGCTGGGCGCCGCTCGGCTGCCGATCGACCTGTCGCAGGTGCGGAACGAGGTCGATGCGGCCCTGCGCAACACGACCGAGATGATGTCGCAGGTGACCAACCTGCTGGCGGTGGTGACGGCGCCGCCGCTGGAGGCCGCCGAGATCCGCCACGTCGAGGTGCTGCGGCTGCAGCCGCGGATGGTGATGGTGGTCGTGATCACCTCCACCGGCGGCGTCACCAAGAGCATGTTCCCGTTCGAGGAGGCGGTGGACGAGAAGCTGATCGAGTGGGCCACGGCCTACCTGAACGAGCAGCTGGGCGGCGTACGGCTGGGTGCGCGGGCGCTGCGCCAGCGCCTGTTCGATCCCGGGCTGGGCGCCCGCGAGCTCGAGTTCATGGGGGCGCTGGAGCCGGCCTTCACCGAGCTGGTGGGCGGCGGTGAGCAGACCCTGTACGTGGGCGGCGCCGCACGGCTGGTGCAGGAGCTGCGCCACGACGAGCTGGCCGAGATCAATGACCTGATGCTGGCGCTGGAGGAGCGGGCCGGCCTGCTGCAGCTGCTGCGCGGGGCGCTCGAGACCAACCGGCTGTACGTGCGCGTCGGCGGCGAGGAGGCGATGCCGCAGCTGCGCGGCCTGTCGCTGGTGGCCGCGAACTACGGGCTGCCGGCTCGCAACCTGGGCACGGTCTCGCTGATCGGCCCCAACCGCATGGACTACGTGACGGCGATCCGGTCGGTGCGCGGGGCGGCGGCGCTTCTGTCCGACTTCGTCGAACAGGTCTACGAGTAGGGCGCAGGCCGCTTAACGGAGTCGCGCGTCGGAGTGGGGCTCCAGTCCACTCCGACGCGCTTCTTGACTCCGACCCCCCCGGCTGCGAGTTGGGTGGTGTGACCCCGAGGAGACTTGTGAATCCTTCCCGGCGGCCCGCCGGTAGAGGGTTCGTCTCCGGCACCACCGTCTCGCCGTGCCGTCTTTGCGTTGTAGCCTCACAATAGTCGCCCGGGTGCTCGGGGTCAAGTGCACAAAAAGGGGTAAATCAAGTTGTCCGGTCAGACCTACTTGACTGCCACCATTTTGGCTTGAAATAGCGTATAGTTCCGCGGTCGAGGAATTCTCCAGGAGGTGCTAGTCAAGTGACCCTGGGTCCGCTACCTTGAGAGGCATGGGAGACGCGAAGGCACTCGAGACCGTGCGCGGGGTCACTCGCCGCGAGCGCGCCACTGGGGTCGGCGCGCGCGTGCGCGAGGCGCGGCTCGAGATCGGGCTCACGCAGGGCGAGCTGGGGGGCTCGCGCTTCTCCAAGGAGTACGTGAGCCAGGTGGAGCTGGGCAAGACGCGGCCCTCGCCGGCCGCGCTCGACTGGTTTGCCGAGCGGCTCGGGGTCGACCGCATGGCGCTGGCCGGGCAGAGCACTGCGGCGATCATGGCCGCCTGCGAGGCTGCGGTTACGCGTGCCGAGGCCGAGATCGAGGCGCACCGCGATGCCGAGGCGCTCGCCGAGCTGGAGGGTGTAAGGGACGCCCTCCGGTCTCCGGGGAGCGAACGGCTTGCCCTGCGGCTGCGGCTGGCGCGGGGCTGGGCGCTGCAGAACGTCGGCCGCCTCGACGATGCGCTGGTCGAGCTTGCCGCCGCACGCCAGGCGGCGGAGCAGGCGGGATCGGGTGACGCCGTCGCGCTGGCCCTGTACCGGATCGGGGTCGTCCGGTACAAGATGGGCAGCCTGGCGACGGCGGCGTCGCTGCTGGACGAGGCGCTGCGGGCCTGCGAGACCACGGTCGACCCCTCGGATGCGCTGAGGGCGCGCATCTTCAACGCAAGGGCAAAGATCCGGCGGCGCCAGAAGGACTTCACGGCGGCGGCCGAGGACGTCGAGCAGGCGCTGGAGCTGGCGCACGCCTTGAACGACGACCGGGTGCTGGCCGAGACCTACCTGGACGCGTCGCTGGTGGCGGAGCGGCGCAACGAGTACACCCGCGCCCGCGAGCACGCCGAGCGGTCGAAGGCGTTGTTCGAGCGGGTGGCGGATCACGAGTACGTGGGCAAGCTGCTGAACAACCTCGGGCAGCTGCGCGCGATCACCGGTAAGCCGGAGGAGGCGGTACCGCTCCTGCGCGAGTCGTTCAGGATCGCGGTGGAGCAGGACAATCGCATCGACGCGGCCTTCGCGGCGTCGTCGCTGGCATCGGCACGGATGCACAGCGGCGATCTGGAGGGGGCGATCGAGAGCGGATATCGCGCGATCGAGTTATTGAGTTCGCGCGAGGAATACCGAGAAGAAGAAGGGAACGCTCAAATCGTGATCGGCCGCGCGTCGCTTGCGCTCGGCCGGCTCGACCAGGCGGAGGTGTCCTTCAAGGCCGCGGCGGACTGTTTTGCGGCTGTGGAGACGGTGAGCCATCTCGCCGGCGCATGGGTCGCGCTCGGGGATGTGGCCCACAGCAGAGGGGAAGCAGCAAGGGCAGCGGAGTTGTACCGGCAGGCGGCAGAAGCCTTGCAGGACGTTCGCTGGTAGGGGAAATACCCCCGTGGGCAGGAGGTAGGTAAATGAAGATTCTGGTGAAGCGCCCAGCGCTGTTCGTCTGGGCAGTTGCGCTGGCCATGTTTGTGGCCAGGGTCGGGCCGCACCACGGCCACGGCTTTCATCAGTGGTAACAGTGCGCGAGGGTCGGCTCCGCCATCCGCGGCGCCGGCCCTGCGCGGCTGATACCCCGCTCGCCTGAGGGCAGCGGGCTCGGGTGGCGCGCGCCTCTAGACTGCGCGCGTGGCTGCCAAGCGTGACTACTACGAGGTGCTGGGCGTCGAACGGGGCGCCGACGAGGCCGAGGTCAAGAAGGCCTTTCGCAAGCTCGCCCGCGAGCTGCATCCCGACGTCAACCCCGGCGACCCCGAGGCCGTCGAGCGCTTCCGCGAGGTGGCCGAGGCCTATGAGGTGCTGTGCGACGCCGACACCCGAGCGCGCTACGACCGCTTCGGGCATGCCGGGGTGGACGGCTCCTCGCTGCACACCGACCAGTTCATGGACTTCGGGTCGCTCTCCGACCTGCTGGGAGCCTTCTTCGGCGACGACCTGTTCGGCGGTGCCCGCGCGCAGCGGCGTGGCGGCGACGTTGCCGCCAACGTGACGCTCGAGTTCGCGGAGGCCGCGTTCGGCGTCGAGCGCCGGCTCGACATCGAGGTGATCGGCGACTGCGACCGCTGCAGCGGAAGCGGCGCGGAGCCGGGATCGGAGTCGCACACGTGCGACACCTGTGGCGGTCAGGGCCGCGTGCAGCGGGTGCAGCAGACGGCGCTCGGCCAGTTCGTGCAGACCGGCACCTGTCCCACCTGCGGCGGCCGCGGCCGCGTGATCGAAACCCCCTGCAGCAGCTGCCGCGGGCGCGGGCTGCGGCAGGTGGCCGAGACGGTCGAGGTGCAGATCCCGGCCGGGATCATGGACGGCCAGCGGCTGCAGCTGCGCGGCCGCGGCAGCCAGGGCCAGCCGGGCGGGCCGCGCGGAGACCTCTACGTCGGCGTGCGGGTCAGGCCGCACCCCAGCTTCGAGCGCGACGGCAACGACGTGGTGACGGTGCTGAACCTGCCGTTCACGCGCGCCGCGCTCGGCACCACCGTGACGGTCGAGACGCTGGACGGCGAGCAGCAGGTGGAGCTGCGGGCAGGCACCCAGCCGGGCGACGTGATGGTGCTGCGCGGCAAGGGCGTGCCGGTGCTGAACGGCCGCGGCCGCGGCGACCACCGAGTGCACGTGAACGTGATGCTGCCGCAGCGGCTGACCGACGACCAGCGTCGCCTGCTGGCCGAGTTCGAGGCGGCCGTCGCCGAGGACACGTACAAGCCCGACGAGTCGTTCCTGGGCCGCATCCGCTCGGCCTTCACGGGATGAACCGCTACACCCTGCGCGTCCCGGCGGCCGACGCGGAGCTGGCCACGCTGCGCATGCTGGAGTGGTTCCCGGGCGGGATCGAGGAGCAACGCAACGGCGATCATGTCGAGCTGTCGGGCTTCGCCGAGCAGGCCCCGGACCCGTCGCTCAGCGAGAGCGCGGTCACGGATGGCTGGGCCGACGCCTGGCGCGACTTCCACCGGCCCGTGCGCGAGGGCCGGTTGTGGGTGGGGCCTCCCTGGTCGCAGCCCGAGCCGATCGCCGTCGTGATCGATCCCGGCCGCGCGTTCGGTACCGGCGCGCACGGCTCCACGCGGGCGGCGTTGGCGCTGCTCCAGGAGCTCGAGCTCGGGCCGGCACTCGACCTCGGCTGCGGCTCGGGCGTGCTCTCGATCGCGGCTGCCAAGCTCGGGTTCGGCCCGCTGCAGGCGTTCGACATCGATCCGCTGGCCGTGCAGGCCACGCACATCAACGCCGCCCGCAACGACGTCGAGCTGAGCGCCGAGCGCCGCGACGTCCTGATCGACCCGCTTCCCCCGGCGCGGCTGTGGCTGGCCAACCTGGAGCTGCACCTGCTGGAGCCGCTGCTACGGCGACCCGACCGGCCGCCGCTTGTGCTCGCGTCGGGCCTGCTCGAGCGCCAGACGCTGGGCGGCGGGCGCCGGGCGGTGGTGGACGGCTGGGCAGCCGAGTTGGTGGAACGCTGAGCGGGCACGTCTATCGGTTCTTCGCGCGCGACCTCCGGGACGGGGTGGCGCAGCTGTCCGACAGCGACCGCCGCCACCTCGAGCAGGTGCTGCGCCTGCCGGTCGGCGATACTTGCGAGATCGTGTGGGAGGGCCGCGTGTTTCGAGCGCGCGTGCGCTCCGATGGATACGAGCTGATCGAGGAGGTGGAGGCCCTGCCCAAGGCGCCGTCGGTGACCGTCTGGATCGCCCAGCCGGGCGCCCGCTCGGACGAGGCGGTCGAGAAGCTGACCGAGCTGGGCGTTGCCCGGATCGGCCCGCTTCGCACCGAGCTTCTGAAAGGCTCGTTTTCGGAGAGTCGCCTGGAGCGCTGGGCGCGGGTGGCCGAGGCCGCCGCGAAGCAGTCGAAGCAGTCACGGCTGCCGGAGCTGCTGGCTCCGTCGGCCTATCCGGATGTGCTCAGCCGCGAGGCGGTGGTGCTCAGCAACACGGGCGCGTCGGGCGGCCTCGCCGACCGCATCGTCGGCCGTCGCTCGGCAACGCTGCTGATCGGCCCGGAGCCGGGCTTCTCGGATGCCGAGCTGGAGCTGGCGCGATCGCGCGGCGTCGCCGTCGCCACATTCGGGCCGGTGGTGCTGCGCACCGAGACGGCTGCGATTGTGGCCGCGGCGCTGGCGCTGCGAGAGATGGGTTTCCTGGGGTGACGACGTTTGCCACCGAGTTCCTCGGCTGCAAGGTGTCGATGACCGACGCCCAGGGGGTGCGGGAGCGGCTCGCGGCCGACGGCCATCGCGAGGTACCGGCGGATCAGGCGGCGGTGCGCGTTCTCAACACCTGCTGCGTGACGGCCGAGGCAGTGGCCAAGTCCCGCAAGGCCGCGCGCCGGGCGGCGCGGAGCGCGGACCGGGTGGTCGTGACGGGCTGCGCCGCTGCGCTGGAGGGTGCCTTCGCCGGGCTCCCCGCGAACGTGACGGTGCTCTCGCGGCGCGCGGAGCTGCTTGCGCCGGCCGTCTCGGAGCAGGTGGGGGCGCTGTCCTGCACCGGCGTCGCTCAGCCCCGGTTCGGCCGCACTCGGGCCTACCTCAAAATCCAGGACGGCTGTTCGTTCACATGCAGCTACTGCGTGATTCCCCAGGTGCGGGGCGCCAGCCGCAGCCGCTCGGCGGCCGCGGTGCTGGCGGAGGCGCGGCGGCGGGCGGCGCAGGGCCATCGCGAGCTGGTGCTGACCGGCATCAACCTGGGGTGTTTCCGTGACCGGGAAACGGGCCTCGACCTGGCAGGCCTGCTGGAAGCGGTGGCCGCCGTCGACGGCGTGGAGCGGGTGCGGCTGTCGTCGATCGAGGTCAATCACCTCAGCGACCGGTTGCTGCGCGCCGTCGCAGACACGCCAGGCGTGGCGCGGCATCTGCACGTGCCGATGCAGTCGGGCTCGGATCGCGTGCTTCGGGCGATGCGGCGCCACTACACGGCGGCGGGCTTCGTGGGCAAGATGCACCGTGCCCGGGAGCTGGTCGAAGGCATCAATCTGACCAGCGACGTGATCGTCGGCCACCCGTCGGAGCGGGTCGGTGACTTCGGCGCCACGCTCGACGCGGTCAGCGCCGCCGGCTTCACCAAGGTGCATGTGTTCCCGTACTCGCCGCGGCCGGGCACGGCCGACGCGGGCGACGATCCGGTGACGGCCGCCGAGAAGCGCCGCCGCTCGCGCCGGCTGCGGGCGCTGTCGGATGCCCAGGGCGCCGCGCACCGGGCGTGCAAGGTGGGGCGGCGCGAGCTGGTGCTGGTGGAGGACGCCGACGGCCGCGGATACAGCGACGACTACACGCCGTTCCGCGTCACCGGCGGTGTGCGCGGCCGGCTGGTCGAGGTGCTGGGCGTGCTCGCGGCCGGCGACGCCGTGATCGCTACCCTGTGCTCGTGACCCTCACCGAACAGGTCCAGGCCGAGCTCCGCGACGCGATGAAGAGCGGTCAGCGCGAGCGGCTGGACGCGCTACGGCTGATCTACTCGTCCCTGCAGAAGGCCGAGAAGGACACGCCGGGGGAGTTCGGCGACGAGCAGGCGATGGCCGTGCTGCGGCGTGAGCGCAAGCAGCGGCTGGAGGCGGCCGAGGCCTACGACAAGGCCGGCCAGGATGACCGCGCCGCCCGCGAGCGCGCCGATGTTCCGGTGATCGAGGAGTTCCTGCCGGCTCCGCTCGGCGAGCAGGAGCTGGCGGCGCTCGTGGATGCGGCGATCGCCGACACCGGCGCAGAGACGATGAAGGACATGGGCCGCGTGATGGGGCTGGTCACCGAGCGGTCCGGCGGACGCGCCGACGGTCGTGTGGCATCCGCTCTCGTGCGTGACCGCTTGTCGGCGTAAACTTTCCGGGATGGCTCTTTCCACGATCGCGGTGGTCCAGACGACCTGATGGCACGACTGAAGGTCTCGGTCGGGCACGACCTGGCGACGGAACTGGGCGACGATCGCGACGCTGTGCTGCACGAGCTGGCCGAGCGCACCGGAGCGAGCGTCTACCTGCGAGGAAACGAGCTGACCCTCGAGGGCGAGGATCCGGCCGTCGATCGGGCCAAGGCGATGGTCGAGGAGCTGTCGCAGCTGGTCGTGCAGGGCATCTCGATCGGGCCGCAGACGGTCGAGGCGGTGGCCGGCGTGCTGACCGCCGACGGCCGCGCCGTCGACGTGCTGCACGACGTCGTCTGGCGCCATCGCGGCCAGCGCGTCTCGCCCAAGACGCTGGGGCAGAAGGCGTATGTCGATGCCATCCGGGCCAACACGGTCACCTTCGGGATCGGGCCGGCCGGCACCGGTAAGACCTACCTCGCGATCGCGCTGGCAGTCGCGGCGCTCTCGGAGCGCGAGGTGGCGCGTATCATCCTGACCCGGCCGGCCGTCGAGGCGGGCGAGCGGCTGGGCTTCCTGCCGGGCGACCTGCAGGCGAAGGTCGACCCGTACCTGCGCCCGCTGTTCGACGCCCTGCACGACATGCTGGACGCCGACAAGCTGCTCAACTACATCGATACCGGAATGATCGAGGTGGCGCCGCTGGCGTTCATGCGCGGGCGCACGTTGAACGACTCGTTCATCATCCTGGACGAGGCGCAGAACACCAGTCCCGAGCAGATGCAGATGTTCCTGACCAGGCTCGGCTTCGGATCGCGCGTTGTCGTCACGGGCGACATCACGCAGATCGACCTGCCGCGCGAACAGCGCTCCGGACTGGTGAACGTGATGCGGGTGCTGGAGGGAGTGCCCGACATCTCCTTCATCCACTTCTCCGACGCCGACGTGGTGCGCCACAAGCTCGTGCAGAGGATCGTCAACGCCTACCTGCAGCACGCCGAGCAGAACGGGCCGGGACGGCCGGAGTGACGGTCGACGTGGAGATCGAGAATCACAGCGGCTGGCGGGTGGACGAGCCGGCCGCGGCCGCGGTCCTGCGTTCGGCGCTCGCGGCCGAGGGCGTCGACAGCGGCGAGGTGGGCCTGGAGTTCGTCGATGAACGGCGCATCGCCGAGCTGAACGGGGAGCACCGCGGCAAGCCGTCGGCGACCGACGTGCTGTCGTTCCCGATCGACGGCCGTGCCCTGCTCCCCGAGGGCGTCCCTCGCCAGCTGGGTGATCTGGTGGTGTGCCCGGCGGTGGCATCGGCGGAGGGCACACCGATCGCGACGCTGCTGGTGCACGGCGTGCTGCACCTGGTGGGATACGACCATGAGACCGACGGCGGGGCGATGCTGGCCCGTCAGAACGAGCTGCTATCGGAGGTGGCGCCCGTTGTCGCCGACCCTGCGTAGCCGCGACGAGCTGATCAAGGACGCGCGCCGGGCCGGGCCCTTTCGGCTGGCGCGGCAGGAGGCCGCCGGCCTGGTCACGAGCTTCAACTACGCGTTCGAGGGCGTCATCTACGTGGTCCGCACGCAGCGCAACATGCGCGTGCACTTCGCCGTCGCGCTGTCGGTGCTGCCGCTGGGCGTGGCGCTGGGCGTGACCCGGTTCGAGCTGCTGGCGCTGCTCCTGTCGGTGTCGTTCGTGCTGATCGCCGAGATGTTCAACACGGCGCTCGAGAAGGCGATCGACGTGGCCACCAACTCGTTCGATCCGCTGGCACGCACGGCGAAGGACGTCGCTGCCGGTGCGGTGCTGGTGGCGGCGGTGAACGCCACGTTCGTCGGCTACCTGGTGTTCGCGGAGCGGCTGCGCAACCCCAGCCGGCGCGCGATCGACACCGTGCGCGGCTCGCCGGTGCACCTGACCGTGATCGCGCTGGCGCTGGTGATCATGATCGTGATCGCCCTGAAGGCGCGCACCGACCGCGAGACGCTGCTGCGCGGGGGGCTGCCCTCCGGCCACGCGGCTGTCGCCTTCGGCGGCTGGGTGGCGGTGACGTTCGCGGTGGCCGACTACCGCCACGCGGTGCTGGTCTCGACCGTGGTGTTCCTGATGGCGACGCTGGTGGCCCAGACGCGGGTGGAGGCCGGCGTCCACACCACGCCCGAGGTGATCCTCGGCGCCCTGCTGGGGGCGACCGTGACGGCGGCCGTATTCCAGGCATTCAGCTGACTTCGAGCCAACCGCCTAGTCAACCGGCCGGTTGGGTCGCAGAATGTGGTGATGAACCGATTTCAGCGCTCCTTCCGCCTGCTCTCCCAGTCGCTCGCCATCATCCGGCGCGACCGCAGCCTGCTGTGGTTCCCGGTGCTTTCGGCCATGTTCACGCTGGTCGCGGTTGCGATCGTGCTGGTGCCGGCCGCGGTGCTGCTGCTGCCGGGCGCCACCGCCGATAGCGCGCACACCTGGCCGATGCTGGTCGTCGCCGGGCTGGCGGGCTACGCCGCCACCGCTGTTGCCACCTACTTCAACGTGGCCCTGGTCAGCTGCGCGGCGCGCAGCTTCCATGGCGAGGACACCAGCGCGGCGGAAGGGATGCGCGCCGCAAACGCCCGGCTCGGCTCGATCCTGCTGTGGGCGCTGATCGCCTCGCTGGTGGGCCTGCTGATCCGGTCGGTCGAGCAGCGCGCCGGCATCGTGGGCAGCATCGTGGCGCGTCTGCTGGGAGCGGGATGGGCGATCGCCACCTACTTCGTGATCCCGGTGCTGGCGTTCGAGCAGGTGGGCCCGGCCGACGCCGTCCGCCGCAGCGTCGCCACGGTGCGCCGCTCCTGGGGCGAGAGCCTGATCGGCAACGTCGGACTGGGCATCGCAACGTTCCTGCTGGCGCTGCCGCTGGTCGGCGTCGGGCTGGTGGGGGCCGCAGTCGTGGGGGCGAGCCCGGTGGCCGGCGTGGGACTGCTGGTGGTGGCGGCCGGGCTGGGAGTGGTGCTGCTCGTGGTCAGCTCCGCGATGGGCCAGATCTACAAGACCGCGGTCTACCTGTACGCCGAGACCGGGGAGGTCGCGGGCTACTCGAGCGAGCTGCTCGAGGGGGCCTTCCGCGGCAAGCGCCAGGGGCGCCGCCGCTTCTTCGGGTAGAGCTGTGACGGTTTCGTGACGGGTTGCGTCTGGTTCCGTGACGCCCCCGGTCCCTAGCCTGTGAGCATGGCCGATTCTGCAACCTCGACCGCGCTGGTGATTGCCGGCCGGTACCTGGCCAGCCCGGCGGCGCTACGGGCCCGGCCGGAGGGGCCGATCGACGCGCTCGACACGAGATCGGGCCGTACCGCACAGGTGCGGATCGTGTTCGCATCCGGCGGCTGGGACGACGACGGCTTCACCGACGCGGTCACGCGTTGGTGCGCGCTTGCCTGCTCGGAGATCTGCGGCGTGCTCGACTTCGGCGAGCACGAGGGACGCAGGTTCCTGGTCGTGGCGCCCTCGCTGGGCATGAGCATCGAGCGCTGGCAGGCCACTCGTCGTCCGCGACCGGCCGACGCCGCCCGGCTGGCGCTGTCGTTCGGCCGTCTGGTCGAGCGGATAGCCGCTGCAGGCTTTCCTGTGGACGCCTGCGACCTCGGCGACTGCGCGGTCGGGCCGGGCCCGACTCCGTTTCTGGAGCGGCCGCTGCTGGGCTCCCCGGCGGTCAACCCGATCCTGGTGGGGCTGCGCGACGGGCAGCGCACGCTGTCGGCGATCCTGCGCGCCGCGGGTGGGGCGGGACTGGGCTCACCGCTCGAGGAGTGGACTGCGCGAGCTGCCGCAGCCGGGTACGAGTCGCTTGCCGAGTGCCTGGACGATCTCGAGCGTTGCGGTAACGAGGCTCGCGAGGCCGGCGACGACACCGAGGTGGTGGGGTTCGCCGGGCTGTTCGACGACGATCAAGACGAGCACCTGGCGCGGTTGCTGCCGCCGGAGCCGCGCACGTGGCCGCGGCGGGTGGCCGGCGGGCTGGGGGCGCTGGCGCTGGCTGCCCTGGCGATCGCGGCCATCGGCCACCGGGCGTCCGGAACGCCGGCTGCGGCACCCGTGCCCTCCCCGCCGCGACCGGTCGCGGTGGCTCCCGTCACGACGCCGAAGCCGTCGCAGCCGAAGCCCGCGCCTCCGCGGAAGCGGCATGCGATGAAGCAGCACCGGCGCGTCCACCGGCACCGGCATCCGCACGAGACGAGCCCGTCGCGATCGGCCCGCGCGACGCCCCCCGTGCAGCCGCCGCCCTCGCCGCCGGCGCCGCCGCCGTCGACTCCGCCCAGCACCTCGGCCGGGTCAGGAGCAGGTGACCCGCTGCCCGACCCCGGCGGCACCAGCATGCTTCCCGCGCCCTGACCGTGAGGCCCGGCCGTGGTACCTGCCGCTGCCGCCGATGTCTGGTCAGGTATCAGCCGGCCTTCGCGATCACGCCTCTCATCTCCTCAGCGGAAAGCGCGCGCAAGGTGGTGGTGCGGAGGTTGCCCTGAGAAGCCAGCTTCAACAGGGCGGCGGCCAGCGTCTCGCCGTCCGGCGCCTCGACGATGCTCACGATGTCGTGATTTCCGAGAGTCCAGTAGATGGACTTGAAGCTGACGCCCATCCCCTCAAATTCGCCCCGTGCGGCTTCGTAGCGGTCGACGGAGTCGGCGAAGCTCGCCACCCCCTGCTGAGTCCAGTCGATGAGCAACACGTACGTCGGCATCTCGTCCTCCTCGGTCGGTGTCGCCGACCCTACACCCCCCGACCGTCCCACCGCCTCCCGCGCCCGGACCGTGCAGCATGCCGCGGTACGCTGCCGCCATGCCGCTGACAGATGACGACCTGGCCCTGTACGAGCGAGCGCGTGGCGCGTCCGCGAATGCGCACGCGCCGTACTCGGGCATTCCGGTCGGCGCGGCGCTGCTCACCGGCGGCGGGCAGGTGTTCACCGGTGCCAACGTCGAGAACGCCTCGTTCGGACTGACCTGCTGCGCGGAGCGCACCGCGATCTTCACGGCCGTCTCGGCCGGCCACAGCGACCTGGCCGCGATCGCGGTGCACGCTGAGGCGGAGTCGGCGCCGCCCTGCGGGGCCTGCCGTCAGGTGATGGCCGAGTTCGCGCCGCAGCTGCGCGTGATCTGGCGGCGTGACGGCGAGCTGACAGCCTCGTCGCTGGGTGACCTGCTGCCCGACGGCTTCCACCTGTGAGCGAGCCAGCCGAGCACCGCTCCGGGCTGGTGGCGCTGGCCGGGCGGCCGAACGCCGGCAAATCGACGCTCGTCAACCGTCTGGTCGGGGAGCACGTTGCGGCCGTGTCGTCACGGCCGCAGACCACCCGGCGCCGGGCGCTGGGTGCGGTCACGGGCGACGGCTGGCAGATGGTGCTGGTCGACCTGCCCGGGATCACCAAGCCGTTCGACCGGCTGACCGAGCGGATGCAGCGAGCGGTCGACGAAACGCTGGCGGATGCTGACGCGGTGGTGCTGATGCTGAACGGGCAGGAAGGCGTGGGGCCCGGGGATCGATACATCGCCGCCCGCGTGCTGCGGGACGGATCCGTGCCCTGCCTGATCGCGATAAACAAGACCGACCGTATGCGGCCGCACGCGATCGCCGAGACGATCAGCGCGGCCGCGGAGCTGGGGCCGTTTCACTCCATGCATCCGATCAGTGCGCTGAACGGGGACGGGGTGGATGCGATGCGCGACGACCTCGTGTCCCTGCTCGAGCCCGGCCCGGCCTACTTCCCGGAGGGCGTGATCAGCGATCAGACCGACGACGCGCGGGTCGGCGAGGCGGTGCGGGAGGCGGCGCTGGAGGCGCTGCGCGACGAGATCCCGCACGCCGTCGCGGTGCGGATCGAGGAGATCGTGCCCGGCCGGCGGGGCATGACGGTGGTGCGGGCGACCATCGTCTGCGAGACCGACTCGCAGAAGCGGATCGTGGTCGGTGCCGGCGGGTCGAAGGTGAAGGAGATCGGCACCGTCGCACGGCCGCAGGTCGAGAGCATCGTGGGCGGCCCGGCGTTCCTGGAGCTGAGCGTCAAGGTGCTGCCGCGATGGCGGCGCGACGAGGCCGAGCTCGACCGGCTCGGGATCTGACGGCGCCGAGCAGAGCTGGAACATGGACTAAGCTGTTCCCGGATGCCTCCATTAGCCGTCGAGCACGTCGCCCGAGCCGTTGACCACACGCTGCTCGACCCGGGCGCAGGAGTTGCGTCGCTCACCTCGCTCTGCCAGGAAGCGGACGAGCACGGATTCGCCGCGGTGTGCGTATACCCGTGGTGGGTGCCGCGCGCCCGCGCATTGCTGCAGGGCGACGCGGCCGTGTGCACGGTCGTGTCCTTCCCGCACGGCCTGGACGCGACCGCCGCGAAGTGCGAGGCGGCCCGCGCCGCGATCGCGGCGGGCGCCGACGAGATCGACGTCGTGACCGCCTACGCGGCGCTGTTCGACGGCGACCCGAAGGCTGTGGGCGACGACCTGTCGGCCGTGGTCGACGCCGCGCGCGCAGAGCGCGGCGACGCTGTGGTGAAGGCGATCATCGAGTCGGCCCGGCTCAGCGACGAGGAGATCGTGCTCGCCTGCGGGCTGGTCGCCGCGGCCGGTGCCGATTTCGCCAAGACATCGACCGGCCACGCCGGTGGGGCGACCGTGCCGGCTGTCTCGCTGATGCGCGCGTCGCTGCCGCCGTCGGTCGCGGTGAAGGCGTCCGGCGGCATCCGCACCGCCGCGTGCGCGCTTGACATGCTGGACGCTGGCGCGACCCGCATCGGCACCAGCAACGCGCTCTCCATCATCGCCGAGCTGGAGGCGCATGCCCTCGCTCGATAAACGGCTATCCTCGACCCGCCGAGAGGTCGAGGAGCGGCGGCGAGCGCGCCCGCTGGCGCAGCTCGAGCGGGAGGTGGCGGCGCTGGCACCGATCCGGCCGTTCACCGAGTCGATCGGCGGCGATGAGATCTCCTTCGTGCAGCGCGTGAAGGAGGCCGACTGCGCGCTGCTTGAGCTGGCAGACGAGCTGGAGGTGGCGGGGTTGGCGGCAGCGCTGGGGCCGCTCGCCGACATGGCCGCCGATAACTCGCTGCCGATGCTTCTCACCGACATGGTCGTGGACACCTACCAGCTGTACGAATGCCGGCTGGCCGGCGCGGGTGCCGTGGTGCTGGTGGCGGCCGCGTTCGAGGACGCCCACGAGCGGCTGGCGGAGCTGTACAGCGTGGCCGGTTCGGTCGACCTGGACGTGATCGTCGAGGTCGCGCACGAGGACGAGCTGGAAGAGGCGCTGGAGCTGCTCGACCCCGACTCGTTCCTGCTCCGAAACCGCGGGTCGGACGACGACGGCTCGGTCGATTTCGAGCGCACGTTCTCGCTGCTCGAGGAGGTGCCGGCCGGCAAGACCGTGTTCAGCCAGGGCGGCGTGCGCGAGCGCGAGCAGGTGGCGGCGCTGGAGCGATCGGGCGTGGACGCGGTGATCCTGGGCCCGTGGGCGGCGGCCGGCGACCTGGCGGAGACGCTGCGGCAGCTGCGCGGCGAGTCGCGCTAGCCGAACAGGGCTTCAGCCTGGGCGTAGAGCGCGGGTGGCACGGTCTTCAGCCCGGCCACGGCATCAGCTATCGGCACGGCCACGATCTCGTCGCCGCGCAGCGAGGCCATCATGCCGAACGACCCCTCGAACACGAGGTCGGCCGCTCGCAGGCCGAAGCGGGTCGCCAGCACGCGGTCGTGCGCGGTGGGCGACCCGCCGCGCTGGACGTGACCGAGCTGGGTGACGCGCGTCTCGAAGCCCGTGCGCTGCTCGATCTCGCCGGCCAGCATCGCGCCGATGCCGCCCAGGCGCGCGTGGCCGAAGGCGTCCGCCTCGGGTGCGGCTACCAGCTGCGCATGGCTGCCCTCGAAGCGCAGCTCCCAGCCCTCGCTGACCACCACGATCGAGAAGTCCTTGCCGCGCCGGTGGCGGCGGTCGATCAGCTGGCAGCAGCGCTCGACGGTGACCGGCTGCTCGGGGATCAGCACGACGTCGGCGCCGCCGGCCATGCCGGACAGGAGCGCGATCCATCCGGCGTGGCGGCCCATCACCTCGCAGACCATGACGCGATCGTGCGACTCGGCGGTCGAGTGCAGCCGGTCGATGGCCTCGGTCGCGATCGAGAGCGCCGTGTCGAAACCGAACGTGTAGTCGGTGGCGGAGAGGTCGTTGTCGATCGTCTTGGGGACGCCCACGACCGGCGAGTCGTGCTCGGCGTAGAGCCGGGCAGCCACGCCGAGGGTGTCCTCGCCGCCGATCGCGACCAGCGCATCCAGCCCGGCCAGGGATGCGAGCGTCGCCTCGAGCCCGCCGTCGACCTTGAAGGGGTTGGTGCGCGAGGTGCGCAGGATGGTGCCGCCGCGGTGCAGGATGCCGCTGATGTCGCGGGCGCCGAGCGGCCTGGTGTTCCCGTCGATCAGGCCGCGCCAGCCGTGCAGGACGCCGACCACCTCGTCGCCGCGGTCGAGCGCGCGCCGGGTGACGGCGCGGATCACCGCGTTCAGGCCGGGGCAGTCCCCGCCTCCTGTGAGGATGCCGATCCGCATCGTGGCCATGCTAGCCCCGGGTTCGGCGCTCATCATCGGCAACGCCTGGGCACGATTCGCGTACTCTCTTTCGGCAGAGCCGAAGTGGCGGAACCGGTAGACGCGCCGGACTCAAAATCCGGTGGGGGAAACCTCGTGTGGGTTCGAGTCCCACCTTCGGCATCTCGAGATACGCGACACAAGCGCCAAACCATGACAGTCAAGCCGTTTCTCGTCGATTTCCGGCGTCGTGTGACTAATACGTGACCACGCACGTTCCCTGTAGAGTCGCCGCCGTGAGTGACGCGATCCCTGTCGCAGTGATCGGCCGCGCCGTGCTCCGCTCGTCCTGAATCGCTCCACCGCCGAGCAGCGAGGCCGGTCGGCGGCGGAACTCGGCTAGCGGCCGAAACGCGCGAGCGTCGCGCCACGGCGTCGCATATCGCGCGTGAATCGCTGTCGGCGCGTCAAAGGCGCGCGACCAACCATCAAATCGAGGTCAACTAGGTCGCTGATGACCTTTCGGCGAAGATCGTCGAGCGACTTGATGTTCGGAGCCATACCACACCCGTTCTGATGGTTCGGAGGCACCAAAGTATGCCACGATCGGGTTTGGAATTTGTGATGATCGCCTCGACCGCAGAACGGACCCTTTTCATTTCTCCTGCAAAGAGGGGTATCCTCGCCAGCGATGGCGTCTTTTCGCTCCATGCTCGCCAGCCACCAGCGAGCGCCCCGCACTGACTCCGTGCGCTCTTCCACGCGAGTGACGCGGCTGCTCAATCGACTGCGTCGCGCAAAACACGATGATCCCCGGCTCGATGGCGGACGCTAGTGCGGCAAGGACGCCTCATACGTGTGCTGTCCCGTTCGGCAAGCGAGTCTTCAGCGATGGTCCAGCGCCGCCTCTACCTCGAGCGGGTATCGCCAATACGCGCGGTTCTTGGTCTTGATCCAGCCGCGCCGGCCGGGGAGATAATGGCCGCTGCGTTTCTTCGCGACGACGCCCTCCAGGCCGAGTTCGCAGACCTTCTCCCATAGCGCGGCGCCATCGACGTAGCTTGGTGTCGTCGACCAGTGGTCGCCATCGAGGGCGAGGTCTTCGAGCAGTCGGCGGCGTTCCCAGTATGGCCGGCGCGTCACCTCGCGTCCGTCGATCGCGAGCACGTCGAACACGACCAGCATCACCTCGACCCAGCGTTTTCCGTGGAGCATTCGATCGCAAAGGCGGGAGAAGCTAGGGAAGCCGTCATCGCCGAACGCTATGAGCTCGCCATCCACGGCAAGGCCATCCGGCAGGCCGGTCAGTTCGGGAACGAGGCTGGTCATGTCCCCGCCGCGGCGACTCCTGACGTGAAGGTGACCGTTCCGCGACACGAGTGCGCGGAAGCCATCCCATTTGGGTTCGTAGGCGTAGTCGCCGCTCGTTGGCAGACGCCCGGAACCAGCAACATCGGTTCGGGGAGCCGCGGGAGCATCGGTTCGGGGAGCCGCACAGCGGCGCAAGTCTACCTGCGGTGACGCTGATTCGTCCCCTGGGATGGCCTGTGGGATGTGCGCAAGGATCTACGCACCGCGGCAATGCCATAGATCGCGGCGATGGACGACCAGCATCGCCGACCGTTTTGGGGCGCCTCAGGCATGGTACGGTCGTGCCAATGGCCCCGGTTTCCCGGGCCACGGAACCTGTCGAGCGTCCCCGGTGAGCAAGGGAGCCCCCCGGGGCGCTCCAGGGGATGCGCTGAGAGTGGGAGCCGTCCGCTGACGGGTCGCCAATGACCAAAGGCCGGGATTAGAACTCGCTCTGACGTACGATCGGGGTTGGCTCGATCGTCCAGCGGATCAGCCAGGTGCGCTGAAACGTGTGTCCGCTGAGAGTGTCGAGGCGGACTCCGTCTGGCTCGCGTACGGGCCGGAAACCGAATGCTCGGTACACGGGCTCGAGCGTCGCGGTGCTCGTCAACATCACGTCCGCCCCCTGACGCTCTGCCTCCTCAACCGCCAATCGGGTCATCGCCTGCGCGATTCCGCGCCGTCGCCAGGCCGGATGAACGGCCGCGTCGCCGAAACCATACAGCTGTACCCCGAGGGGATCGCAGCTCGGCCGGCAGACCATCCGGGCGCCGACGAGTCGGTCTCCCGCCCACGCGAGCACACGATAGTGCGGAGGATGCAGCGTGTAGCCGCGCTCGCGCACCATGCTGCGGCGGCGCAGCGCGCTTGCCAGTCTCGTCGGCCGATGCCGCCACCCGAACGCCTTCACCAACAGGTCACCAATCAGCGCCCGCTCGCTGGCGCCTGCATGATCCTCATACAGCAGTTCGAACGCTATCTCGTCCAAGCGCGCGCGTTCGTCGTCGCGCACCCGCGCAACCATTAAGTGGTTTCCCTGCTCGAGAACTCGATTCATAAACCGTAGCCCCGCGGCTTTCGTTGCACCTGAAGGATGTGTACGGGTCTGGTTCAGAAAATGATGTCGAACAGGGGCGAACCGAACTCTTCGGCCGGCGGACCTTCCAAGCAGCTCGACCCGCCCTCACCTGGCCCGTCGGTGGCTTTATAACCCTCGGCGGGCTGCCCTTCATAGCCAGCAGGTCGACGGTGGTTTCCGCGCGGTTGGTCGGTCGGCTTGCCCTAGTGCGATGGGCGAGTTTACGCGACGAAACCGGGGTGCTGATCGTGGCCGAGATGCTCCGTGACGAGGAGGTTGACGCCTGACAGGATGGCCAATACGGCGCCGCAGATGACAGCGTTCCACATCAACCGGGTGCTGTCGCTGAAGCCGAGTATCCACGGTGATGCGACCAGCCACGCGCTCAGAGCGAGCGTGAAGATGCTCCAATAGCGGCGGCGGTGGGTCCGCGTCAGTTGTTGGGTGGCGCTAGCGCGAGCGGCGGCGTAGATTCCGCCCACGATCAGCAGTCCGCCGACCAGCATCCCGTCGAACATGGCGCCGTGCAGATACGAGGACGATGTCTTGTGTGGCGCGAGCACTGCGGCCGAGATGAACAGCCAAATACCAAGCACGCTCTTTGCTAGGTCAACGGTGCTCGCGATGGGGCGATTTCGGTGAAGCCGACTGGATGGCTCCGAAGCGGTGATGTGTCCTTGTTGTGTCATGGAAGCCCGCTACCCCCTCGCGCGAGCGTGCAAACGCGGTGGTGTTCTGGCACGGCCAGCACCGCGTCTCACCCTAGCCTCCTTACCCGGCCACGATGTAGACGTGTACAGCCCAGGGCTTGAAGGCGGCCTGGATGGTTCGGTGCGTCACGTCCTTGGTGCGTCCGGAGGGGAAGAGGGTGGCGGTTGTCGTCCCGCGGGGGAGTCCGGATATGGCCGCCCGATGAGAATGCGACGATCGGTTCTCGGCGAGGATCCACACCCGGCCAGTGGCGATCGTGCGGCTGATTGCCTTGATCGTGGCGTCGTCGCTGTGCAACCCGATGCCGGTGCCGGGTGCGAGCAGGGCCGGGTAGAGCGGGCTCGTGGGCGCGAGCTGTCGGATCAGTGGTGCGAGTTGCCGCCAGTAGGTCCAGTTCCACCCGAGCGGCTGGTCGGCTGGGGTGAGGCAGTGTGGGTTGTCCGCGCCGAAAAAGAACAGAGCGTGTGCGCCGTGCATGATGGCGTCGTAGGCCATGAAGCGCATCTGGCGCTTCGTAGGTACCACGAACCCGCCGAAGCCGCGATGATCCCAGCTCGCGCTGCTGCAGATCGCCAGTGTCGTGGACACGCCACGGCGAGGAGTGATCGATGCCATCAGCGCTGTCCGGTCCCCGACCGTGACCAGGGAGGGGCGTGGATGGCTGAATGTGACCGGGTAGTCGTCGACGCCATGCACGTCGGTGACGGCGCTGTAGGGGGCCAGTTGAGCGGCTGTCCCCTGTGGCGCCTCGATCAGAAACGTCAAATGTGCGGGATCGAGATCGTGGGTCGTCTGGTATGCGTAGGCAAGACTTGAGGCACTTCGGCCCTGGCGGAACGGTTCGTCACTACCTTTCCACAGTCCCAGCCCGGCGTCGGAGGCGAGACTGGTGACGACCCGCCGGAGTGTCTGGTCGTAGACCGTTCCAGGGATCGCATGCGCAAGCCGCGCCAGCCACACCATAGTCAGAGCCTTGCGGCGGGCCGCGGCCACATCCCATTGGTGCGCATACTGAATCTCGCTCACCACCGTGTTGTCCACGGCGCCCCACGACCTGTCCGGTGGCACGACTCGAAAGACCCGAACGCCGGCCGATGCCACCACGTCCAGCCCGTCCTGGCCGTCGGGGGCGAGAGCGCCGATCCCGGGCGGACCTGACAGTCCAATCGGAAACGCCGGGGCGCCGTTGATCGTCAGCACGCCGCGCGGGGTGAGGCCGACCGTGGCCGCGACCGCACGTTCGCCCGTGCCGAGGAAAAGACCGACCGCAAGGATTGCCGCCAGCAGGAGCGACGCGCGCCTGCAAGCGGACGCCCGGATCGTTTCCGACGCCATCTCAATCGGCGACGCAGTGTCTACACAGCTCGCATATCGCTGATGCAGGTCTCACACCCCATCGCGGTGCCGAGCAATCACCGCTATAGGTGACAACACACGGCTCGAATGGACGAGCCTACGCTTTTCGGGCGACATCGGCCATCGCGCAACCGAAGCCGCTGCGGGTCCATGATAAGTGCACAGCTGCGCGCAGCTTGCTCCTACATCGCATTCGGATCAGGACCCACCACCTGCCAGTCTGCGAGGTCAGACGGGTGTCTCAGGATGGCCGTGGACGTCCTCGGCCTTCTCGGGATCTTCAGGCTTGCCGTGCTCTGGGCCGGCGGGAGGAGCCGGTGTCGACGGCCCGTCGGCCTCCGGCCGCTGTTCCTCTCCCTGCTTGCGGCCTTCCGTGTGCGTACGCATATCTGCCTCCTGCTGGTGATCCTCCCGCCAAACGCAGGAGCCTGCATGGCTTGGCTCTACCCCGTCCACAACGTGCGAAACAATGTCGACACTGGGCCTACCCCCGCTGCTGATAGGCGCTCGGATCGGGTGGCGTGTGGCGGACGCCGTCCCGCCATGCCATGAGTAGCTCGTCGCGGCTGGGGTAGGTCGCGACGATCGGCGGCGTGACCCCGGCCAGTGCGATGGTTCGATCGACGGTGCTTCCGGGCGTGACGACCAACGCGAGCGTCTCGCCCGCCGCTGCGCTGGTCGACTGGTTCACGACGGCAAACAGGACGCCCAACACGGTGCTGTCGACGAATGTTGCGTCGGTTAGGTCGATGATGAGGCGGGGGTCATGGCTGAACGCCTCGGCCAGGCGATCGCGAAGCGCGTCCACCATGGAGATGTCGTGCTCGCCGAACAATGACACCACCCAGATATCAGCGGTGAGCTGCTCCAACGTCACTTGCGCCATTCACGACCTCCTGTAATGCAACCGAAACCGGCGAGACTATCGGCATGCACCGGGTCGACGTCAACGGCAACGCGAGAGGACGCCCGCGGGCGTCCTCGCAACCAATCCGCTGCTTGGCCGTGAGCGCTAGTTGACGCGGCGCGCGGAGTACGCGCGAAGCGCCAGACCGCTGCCCACGATCAGCAGACCCGTCACCACATACAGAGCCAGCTCAGCGCCTGTGAACGGGAGTGTCGACCCGCCTCCACCACCGCTGGACTCGCCCGCGACACCGCCACTGGCGTACCCGTCACCGGCAAACGCCGTTGCCGCCGATGCGGCAAGAATTGCCGCCGAACCGAGCAGGACCAGCACGCCCCTGAGAGCCTTCGTCATAGAAATCACCCCTAGTTGGAACCGGGGTGTGCCATACCCGCTACCGCGAGTGTGTAAACCGGCCGTCCAGTTACGGGAGGTTGAACACCTGGATGCGGTCGTTGTACTCGTCGGACACGAACAGCTGCCCGTTCGAGATCTCCAGGTGCGACGGGTGGTTGAACTGGTCGTTGCCGGAGCCGGCGCTGCCGAACGCCAGCAGCTGGCTCCCCGACGGTGACAGCTCGACGATCCTGTTCCAGGCCGTGTCCGACACCCAGATGTTGCCGGCCGCGTCCACCGCGATCCCCTCCGGGCCGTGCAGCCCGCCGAAGGTCCTGATCGGGACGCCCGTGAGCGGGTTCAGCTCGACCACCCGGTTGTTGCCGGTGTCGGCCACATACACGACGCCGTTTGCCACCGCCACGTCCTTCGGGAACGAGAAGGCCGTCGACAGCCACGTGGTCGTCCCCAGCGTCGGCGACCAGCGCGAGACGCGGTTGTTGAAGGTGTCTGCAACGATCAGATCCGGCCCGGCCGACGCGATGCCAAAGGGCCAGTGCAGCTGGTTGGCCTCGCTGCCGACCGCGCCCAGGAACGCGCCGGTCGGGACACCGTCGCGGGTGAACTGCAGCAGCCGGTTGTTCTTGGTGTCCGACACCCAGATCGTGTTCGTGGCGCTGTTGATCGTGATGTCGCGCGGCCAGTTGAACCCCGTCAGGTCGGTCTTGCCCCAGCCGCGGTTCCCAAACGACAGTTGCCAGGCGCCGGTGGCCGTGGCGAACCGCTGCACCCGCTGGTTGACGCTGTCGGACACGAACGTCTGCGAGTCGACGGCCAGGCCCGACGGCTCGTTGAAGCCGCCGTTGCGGCCGGGCGTTCCACCGTATGTGGCCTGGTAGACGCCCGTCTGGGAGAAGCGCAGGATCTTGTTGCCCCACAGGTCGGCGCCGTAGACCAGCGGCGAGCTGCCGGTGCCCACGGCCACTCGCCGCAACTGGAAGAACTGCCTGGGGCCTGTCCCGGGCGCGCCGCAGGTGCGCAGGTAGCCGCCGGTGGCACTGAACTGCTGGATGCGGTTGTTGTCCGAATCCGCGACGTACACCCGGTTGGCTGCGTCCACGGCGACGCCGTAGGGACGGATGAACTGGTTGTTGCCGGTGCCGCGCGTTCCCCACCCCTTCAGCGGCGCGCCGGTGGGGCTGAACTTGGCGATGCGGTTGTTGTTGTAGTCCGCCACGTAGACGTTGCCGGCCGAGTCGGTGGCGGCGTCGCGGGGGGCGTTCAGCTGACCCAGCCCCGACCCCAGGCCGGTACCGAACGTGCGGATCAGCGCACCCGCCGGCGTGAACTCCTGCACTCGGTTCTGGATGTCTTCGCTGACGAAGATGACGCGGTTGCCCGATCCATCCACGCCGGCGCTGATTCCGAGCGTCGAGCCGAAGTGCACCGGCCACTGCGAGATGGCGGCGCCGTTTGACGCGTTCAGCACCTGCACGCGGTTCCAGCCGGTGTCGTCGACGTACAGCTTGCCGTTCAGGTAGGCGACGTCCCGTGGGTTGTTGAAGCGGCCCAGCTGCTTGGTTCCTCGCACGCCGACTCGCCACAGCTGCTTGCCGGTGGGGCTGTATGCGGCCACCTGGTCGTTCCCGGTGTCGGCGATGTATACGTTGCCGGAAGAGTCAACATCGAGCCCAGAAGCGTACATCGAGGCATGGCCGGGCCCACCGATCGTCTGCGCGTAGACCACACCGGCGGCTCCCGATGCGGTGGCCGGCAGGCTGGCGAACGTCGCGAGCAGCGCAGCCGTCCCCAGTCCGACCTTGATTTTCTGCATGCGCGACGTCCGAGCCGCGAAACCGTGCCCCTGCATATGCCTCTCCTTCGTGGAACCCGCTGAAGACCAGGTCGACTTTACGCGTTCGCGCCGAAGCTGCAAGGGGTGGGTTTTACTTTGCTGCTCGGCATGCGCGGAACTACCGGGGATTCCAGATGATCTCCCAGAGGTGACCATCGAGGTCGCGGAAGTAGCCGGAGTAGATCCCCCATGGGCGGTCATGTGCCGGGGCGGTTCGCGTCGCGCCGGCGGCCTCCGCCTGGGCGAGCAGCTCATCGACATCCTCCCGGGTGGCCACCAGGTGGCCGATGCTGAACTCGCCCGACTTCGGCGGCCCGAACGGCACGTCCGCGTCTTTGGCCAGCTCCGTGCGCGGGTACAGGGACAGGATCAGTTCGCCCTCCAGGCGGAACAGTGCGATCGCTCCGGCCGGGGTGTCGTCGTCGCCGGTGAACTCCGTGCCGACCACGCCGGCCGACTCCAAACCGAGCCCGTCCCGGTAGAACGCGAGCGCTCGATCGAGGTCACGTACCGCCAGGGTGATCACGTGAATGCGGGGTTCCATGTCGTTCGTCCGAGGGCGATGCCCTGATGCTCGACCATGGTACGCCGTTACATACCGCTCCCGCGGCGCGTCCGGGGGCTCAATGCCGATCTGTGGTACGTTCGTTGTTCGCGCGGCCCAATCCCAGCCACGCCCCGTCTGACTCCAGAGCCTGGTCATCAGCCGAGTCAGGATGGAGGGAACGTGGACGAGCACCTTCTGAGACGCGTGTCGGATTTCACCGACGCCAAGAGGGCGACGTGGGTGCATGGAGCGGCCTGCCGGATGGTCGCCGCGCTGTTTGATGCGGGAAACGTCGCCGCATGTCGAGTTCCCGTCGGGCCGCTGAACGATCTGGAGTTCGCGGACGCGTTGGCGTGCCGTGAACTCGAGTTGATGGCAGCCGGCGATGACCCGGTTCGGATCTCGCTGCAGATGGCCGTCATGAGGACCGCCAGGGATGCGCTTCACACGTGCGCCGCAATCGAGGCGCTCCCCGAGGCAGCGCCCAGCGCTGCTCGGACACGCCCGACAGGATCCGGTTTGGCCTAGTCCCTCAGCGCGCGGCGCGGCGGAAACCCGACACGATTCCGTGGCTGCTATGGGCGAGACGGTCCGCGATCAGCCGGCCACCGTCGTACGTGCCCGCGGTGATCTCGTGATCCTGCTCGCTGCCGTCGGGTATCCGGATGGTGGCGATGAACGACCCAGGCCCGACCGCTCTCCGCCGTGGATACAGCAAGCGCTGAATCTCTTCGTCGGTCAACGGTGACAGTTCCATGGCTTAATAGTACCCGTCGGCACAGCCTCGCACTCAGCACTAACAATCCGCCGGGAACACACGTACGCTTGAAGCACCTGCTAGGACGGGAGAACCAGTTGGCCCCAGAACGTCCACCGAGGACCTCGAGCCGGTCACACGGCCCACGGCCGTGCGAGCTCTGCTACCGGCCACTCGCGAGCGACGAGGAGCGGTTTTGCCCGTCGTGCAAACGCAAGGCGAAGCAGCTGGGCCGGATCTGACGAAGTTCGCGGACACCGCGGCTCATGCGGCTCGGGTTTGGTTCCGTTCGATGTTGGTTGCGCCGTCTTCGTCGATCTGGATCGCGAAGCGTTGATTGTCCTGACCCTTGCGCATCCCCAGCCACCGGCGCGGGCTTGGACTGAAGATGACGGCGGCAAAGTCGGTCTCTGACTCGATCTCATAGCCCAGCCTGAGCTTCATCGCGAGAACGTCGGCCAGAAGGTGCATTCGCTGCTCGTCGGAGCCCAACTCAGGCTCAGCTGAAACCTCGGTAGGCAGCTGGGAGGGTGCAGATATCGCCATAACGGCTCACACTTTCATGGTCTGCCGCACCCGTCACCGGATTCGCGGGTGGGAACACCGCGCCAGTCGCTGGGTCAAGCAGCTAGGCCGGTATTGTATCACCGCGCACGATCTCTGAAGTTCGACGAAGGCGACCTTGGACCGTTCAGGGTGACAGCCGCGCGTGCCGATACAGCCTGCGGCGCGCCGCCGGAGGGCACGTTTCGACGGCGGCGCGCCGCATTGGTCCCTTGTTCTACACGGCCTCTGCCGAGCCTTCCAGCGCTGTGTTTGTGAGCGGGGCGACGGACCGCGTCGTGAACGCGTAGGATCCGGCTGTGGATCTGGCGACGAGATAGCGGTCAAGGCGGCGATCGCCGCGCGTAATCGGCCCGGCGCTGCGGCCGCGTTCGACGCGGTCTCGGACGCTGCGTGCCACCGCTACCACCTGGAGGTACACGACTTGACTCGTCAGAACCTGCTCTCCGACGCATGGGACGGAGACGACCACGAGGAGGGCACCCGGCATCGAATCTTCTGGCGGCCGGACGACGCCAGGATGGGGGCAACGCTGTACGAACTGGCCCCCGACGCGCCGGGGATGCGGATGCACATGCACTTCGGAGCCGAGGAGATGTTCTTCGTGCTCAGCGGTCGTCCCGTGTTCCGGATCCAGCACCGTGAGGAGCAGCTGGCTCCGGGCGACTTCGCCTTCTGCCCCGAGGGACGTGCCGGATTGCACACGTTCAGCAACCCGAGCGACGAGCCCGCTCAGATCCTCGCCATCAGCGCCGGCAGCTTCCCGGACGTCGTTGCCTGCCCCGAACACGGGTATGCATGGGTGGCGACCCGCGATCCCGATCCCGAGCTACTCGCGAGGGGCGGCGACCCCGGCATCATCGCTCGCTTCAAGATCCCGATCGAGTAGATCGTCAGGCCGCAGGTTACGATCGGTGCCGTGACGCGCACCTCCCCGGGAAGACGGCGACCGCGCAAGGCCGGCGGCACACGCACCGACGCCGAGCGGCGACGGTTGTCGAAAGCCTCGAGGATGCGCGACCGGCCCGTCGAATCCGAGCTACCGGTGCTGTGGTGTGATGGTGGCTCGCGCGGCAACCCGGGTCCGGCGGCGATCGGGTTCGTGCTGATCGACGACGGCGTCGTGCTGGCCGAGGGTGGGCACCCGATCGGCGTCGCCACCGCGGCGCTGGCCGAGTACCGGGCCGTGCTGGCCGGTCTCACGGCCGCTCTGGACGCGCGGGTCGACTCGCTCGAGGTGCGCACCGACTCGCGCCTGCTGGTTGCGCACATGCGGGGCGAGGCGCCGGTTCGAAGCGAGCCGATCGCGCTGCTCGCGGACGAGATCAGATCGCTTGCGCCGCGGTTCGCGCTGCTGCAGTACCGCTGGGTGCCTGAGGCCGAGAACGGCGCCGCGCATCGCCTGGCGCAGCTGGCCCTGCGTCTGGCGTGAAGCTAGGGCGAGACGGGAACGCTGAGCCCCCGCCGACGGAAGGATGCGCGATCCGCCGGCGGGGGGTGCCCCTCAGCGCGGGCGCACGCCAACCACCGCAGGCCGCGCGTCCTTCTGTGCCTCCTCGTCGAACGTGCCGCCGGGCAGGAAGTCCCCGTGCCGCAGGTTGGCCGCGATGTCGCTCAGCATCTCGAGCGCACCGGCCTCGAACTGGGCGTCGGCCACCGCCACGGGCACCCCGTCGTGCTCGGCCCCGCGGTCCCGGTAGCTCTCCAGCCACCGGGTCGTGACCAGCTGGTATCGGTAGGCGTCCCCGTGCCTGTCGAGCAGCGTGCGGGGGGAAGGTTCGAACGGCCCCCGCCTCACCTCGAAGTCGAGCAGATCGTCGTCACTCAACAGCAGCACGATTTCCAGTCTAGGTCGGGCCTGCGGCTGCCGAGTACCCCGTTTGGGGGATGTTCGAAAAAGTGCCGGACATGGGCTGCGGCAAGGCGGGACCGGCGGTCGTGCTGGCCGAGGCCTTCGGCTGCCGGATCCTCGGCGTCGAGCTGCGTGAGGCGTTCGCGGCGGAGGGGCCACATCGAGCACGCCGCAAACCGTGAGCCGTTCGTGGCCTGCCCGAGACGGTTGCCCGCCTCGAGTCGGTCGGCGTGCGCCTGACTGGGATCAGAGTGGCTGGCGGCCAACCCGGCGCACCCCGACGCGGCGGCGATCCGCGACGGTCATCGTGCCTCGCCGGCGGCCTACCTGGAGCACCAACGCCCGTTGCTGGGATGCGCGATCCTGGTCGCTCGTAAGCCCTGATCCCCGGCCCCCAAGTTCCCGTGATCGCCGATATGGGGTAGAACCTGCCTGTGGCTGACCAGGAAAAGGGCGGAACGCGGTCCAGCGTGCTCGACCATCGCTTCGGCGACGGGCCGCCGCTGACGGTCGGCGTGGAGGAGGAGTACATGCTGGTCGACCCCGCCTCGTTCGACCTGGTGTCGGGCGTCGAGCCGCTGCTGGAGAT
>DATNEO010000148.1:0-2691 GCA_035553035.1 Gaiellales bacterium
CGTCCAGCAGGAAGGCGATCTCGCCCGCATCCGCCCAGGCCGCCGACAGCGCCCGCGGCAGGTAGGCGCCGCTCGGCTCGGGGTCGGCCTGGAGCATGAAGAACTGCCCCGGCGCGCCCACGTCGCCGCCGTCGTTTCGCAGCATCAGCAGGGTGTAGGCGCCGACCGCCTCGACCAGAGCCACCGGCAGCATCCGCCTATCCGGCGGCATGCGACTCCACCCCCGCTGCATGCAGCGTCTGCAGCGCCACCGGCGCAACCGAGCGGGCCTGAGCGATCGCCTGCACGGCGGCGGAGGCACCCGCGAGCGTGGTGATGCAGGGGATCTGGTTGCGGATCGCGGCCTCGCGGATCTCGTAGCCGTCGGTGCGGGCACCGCGGCCCAGCGGGCTGTTGATGATCAGGTTGATGGTGCCGTCCTGGATCAGGTCGACCACGTTCGGCGACCCCTCCGTCACCTTCTGGACGGTCTCCACGGGGATGCCGATCCGCTGCAGCGCGCGGGCGGTGCCGGTGGTTGCGACCAGACCGAAGCCGAGCGACTGCAGCAGCGCGGCCAGCATGGTCGCGGCCGGCTTGTCGGAGTCGCGCACCGAAAGGAACACGCGGCCCTCCCGGGGGAGCGGCCGTCCGGCGGCGCGCTCGGCCTTTGCAAAGGCGGTCGGGAAGTCCGGGCCGATCCCCATCACCTCGCCGGTCGAGCGCATCTCGGGCCCGAGCGCCGGGTCGGCTCCGAAGAACCGCTGGAACGGCAGCACGGCGGCCTTCACGCTGATGTGCTCGGGCGCGTCCTCGGCCAGGTCGACGGGAAGGCCGAGCGCGGCCCGGCAGGCCGCCTCGACCAGGTTGCGGCCGGTGGCCTTGGCCACGAACGGCACGGTGCGCGAGGCCCGCGGGTTCGCCTCGATCACGTAGACGGCCGACCCCTGCACCGCGAACTGCACGTTGATCAGCCCGCGTACGCCCAGCGCCAGCGCGATCGCGCGCGTCTGCGCGCGGATCTCGCGCTCGATCTCGTCGCCCAGCGACAGGGTCGGGATCACGCAGGCCGAGTCGCCCGAGTGCACGCCGGCCTCCTCGACGTGCTGCATGACGGCCCCGATCCAGGCCCTTCGGCCGTCGCAGACCGCGTCCACGTCGACCTCGATCGCGTCCTCGACGAAGCGGTCGATCAGCGAGGCAGGCTGCACCGTCCGCGACCGCAGCATCGACTCGTCGTAGCAGATGCGCATCTCGCGGCCGCCCAGGACGTAGGAGGGCCGCACCAGCACCGGGTAGCCGACGCGGGCGGCGATCGCGGCCGCCTCGTCCACGTCGGCGGCGATGCCCCAGGCCGGCGCCTGCAGACCCAGCTCTCCCAGCACGCTGCCAAACCGTTCCCGGTCCTCGGCCACGTCGATCGCCTCGAACGGCGTGCCCAGGAGCTTCACGCCGTCCTCCTCGAGCCGCCGCGCCAGCCCCAGCGGCGTCTGACCGCCGAACTGGGCGACGACGCCGATCGGGCGTTCGCGCTCGATCACCTCGAGCACGTCCTCGACCGTCAGCGGCTCGAAGTAGAGCCGGTCTGAGGAGTCGGCGTCGGTCGACACCGTCTCGGGATTGCAGTTCACCATCACCGCGTCGTAGCCCAGCGAGCGAAAGGTCTGTGCGGCCTGCACACAGCAGTAGTCGAACTCGATGCCCTGGCCGATGCGGTTGGGACCCGCGCCCAGGATCACCACACTCTCGCGATCGCCCCGGCGCAGCTCGTCCTCCTGCTCGTAGGCCGAGTAGTAGTACGGGGCCTGCGCCTCCACCTCGGCGGCACAGCTGTCCACGGCCTTGTAGACGGGCCGCACGCCGGCGTCGCGCCGGGCCTGGCGCACGGCTCGCTCGGCGGCCCCGGTCAGCTCGGCGATGCGGGCGTCGGAGATGCCGAGGCGCTTCAGGCGCCGCCATCCGGCAGCGTCGGCCACCCGGCCGGCGGCCGCCAGCTGCCGCTCGGCGTCGCTCACGCGCGACCATTCGTCCAGGAACCAGGGATGCACCTTCGACTCGTCGGCCAGCGCCTGGGGGCTGTCACCCGCCAGCAGCCGCGCCGCGATCACGTCGAACCGGTCCCACGAGCCTCCCGCCACCGAGCCCTCGGTGCGCACGACCCCGTCCAGCTCGCGGCTGCGCATGGCCTTGCCCCAGGCCTCGCAGAAGCTGCGACCGATGCCCATCGCCTCGCCCACCGACTTCATCTGCGTCGTCAGCTCGGCGTCGGCACCGGGAAACTTCTCGAACGCGAAGCGGGGCAGCTTCACCACCACGTAGTCGAGCGCCGGCTCGAACGACGCGGGCGTGGTGCCGGTGATGTCGTTGGGGATCTCGTCCAGCGTGTAGCCGATCGCCAGCTTGGTGGCGACCTTGGCGATCGGGTACCCGGTGGCCTTCGACGCGAGCGCGGAGCTGCGCGAGACGCGCGGGTTCATCTCGATCACGACCAGCTCGCCGCTGTCGCGGTTGAGTGCGAACTGCACGTTCGACCCGCCGGTCTCGACGCCGACAGCGCGGATCACCTTGGCAGAGGCGTCGCGCAGCACCTGGTACTCGCGGTCGGTCAGGGTCTGGGCCGGCGCCACCGTCACCGAGTCGCCGGTGTGGACGCCCATCGGGTCGACGTTCTCGATCGAGCAGATCACGACCACGTTGTCGTTGCGGTCGCGG
>DATNEO010000149.1:0-3042 GCA_035553035.1 Gaiellales bacterium
GGTCGTGATCGGCGCCACCCGCACGCTGCGCGACCACTGGGGCGTGGTCACCAGGATCTCGGGTGCGGTGCTGATCGTGGCCGGCGTGCTGCTGGCCAGCGGCCGGCTGACCGACCTGACCGCCCGCCTGGCCGGCTGAGCCGGTGCCACAGCTGCCGTGACATCGCCGTGGCGGCGATGTTGCTTGCAAACCTCCCCGTTTCCCCACGCCGCGGTCACGTCCCGGTCACGCACCTGGCACCAACCTGCAACGCACCCCGAAGCGGCCTCTGAGGCCGGTCCGGGCGCGGTCTGCGCAACCATGCGGATCCCCTGTCACAGCAGCCGTGACACGCGTCACGGCGCCGTCACGAACCCGTGGCGGGGGCGGGAGCGGTGGTTTGACTCCAATCCGGGCGCGGGCGGCGGGGCGGCCTGTGACCGCCCCGTGACAGAGGTGTCAGGGTGTCGACGAGGTGTCGACGGTGTCTGGGGCGGTCGATCATCTAGGCTGGCCGCCGTGAAGGTCGTCTCGGTCGTCGGCAACCGCCCCCAGTTCATCAAGGCCGCTCCGCTGGCACGGGCCCTGGCCCCGCTCTGCGACCACGTGCTGGTGCATACAGGCCAGCACTACGACGAGGAGCTGTCCGCCGTGTTCTTCGACGAGTTGGCGCTGCAGCCGCCCGATCACCGCATCGAGACCGGCTCCGGCAGCCATGCCCAGCAGACCGGCTCGATGCTGGTCGGCCTGGAGCCGGTGCTGGCATCCGAGCAGCCGGACGTCGTGCTGGTCTATGGCGACACCAACTCCACGCTGGCCGGTGCGCTGGTCGCGGTCAAGTCCGGCTACCGGATCGGACACGTCGAGTCGGGACTGCGCTCGTTCGACCGGGCGATGCCGGAGGAGGTGAACCGGGTCGTCACCGACGTCATCAGCGATCTGCGCTTCTGCCCCAGCCAGGTGGCCGTCGACAACCTGACGGCCGAGGGCATCACCGACGGCGTCCACCTCGTCGGGGACGTGATGGTGGACGTCGCCGCCCAGTTCGGCCCGCTGGCCAGGCGCCGCTCGACGATCCTGGAGCGACTCAGCGTCGAACCGCACGCCTACGCGCTGATCACGGTGCACCGGCAATCGAACACCGCGGCGGCCGCGCTGGGAGCGCTGGTCGAGGTGCTGGAGTCGATCGAGGGGCCGCTGGTGTTCCCGCTGCACCCCCGCACCGAGTCCGCGCTGTCGCGGCGCGGGCTGCTCGAGCGCGTCGAGCGGGCGGCGCTCGTGACGCCGCCGCTCGGCTACCTCGACTTCACCGCGCTGCTGGCCTCGGCCCGCGTCTGCCTGACCGACTCCGGGGGCGTGCAGAAGGAGGCCTACCTGCAGTCCGTGCCGTGCCTGACGCTGCGCGACAGCAGCGAGTGGGTGGAGACGATCGAGCTGGGCTGGAACCGACTGGTGGCGATGGATCCCGCGGCCGTGGCGAGGGCGCTCGCGGAGATACAGACACCGGCCGAGCACCCGCCGCTCTACGGCGACGGCCACGCCGCCGACCGGATCGCCGAGCTGGTTGCCGCCCCGCCCCGCTGACGGTCGGTACGATCTGGCGCTGATGCCCTCCGACATCGCGATCATCGGCGCCGGTTACGTCGGTCTCCCGCTCGCCGTCGCCTTCGCCCAGGCGGGGCAACGCGTGCACTGCATCGACACCGACCCGGACAAGGTGGATGCGATCGCGGCCGGCCGCAGCTACATCACCGACGTCGGCGATGACGCGCTGGGGCCACTGGCCGCCTCGGGCATGCTCACGGCCGGCGGCGACTTCGCTGCCGTGGCGGACACCAGCTCGATCCTGATCTGCGTGCCCACGCCGCTCTCCGACAACCGCGAGCCGAACGTCAGCATCGTCGCCGCGGCGGCCGCGGCGATCGCCCCGCACCTGCGCCGTGGCCAGCTGGTGGTGCTGGAGTCGACCACCTACCCGGGTACCACCCGCGAGCTGGTGGCACCGCTGCTCGAGCAAGACGGCCTGCGCGCCGGGCAGGACTTCCACCTGGCCATGTCCCCCGAGCGGATCGACCCCGGCCGCACCGACCACACCGTGCGCACCACCCCCAAGGTGGTGGGTGGCCTGACACCCGCCTGCACCGAGCGCGCCGTCGCGCTCTACGCGGCCTGCGTGGACACGCTCGTCCCGGTCTCCTCCCCCGACGCCGCCGAGCTGGTGAAGCTGCTGGAGAACATCTTTCGCAGCGTCAACATCGCACTCGTCAACGAACTGGCGATGCTCTGCGACCGCATGCACCTGGACGTATGGGAGGTGATCGACGCGGCCGCCACCAAGCCCTACGGGTTCATGCGCTTCACACCCGGCCCCGGCCTGGGAGGGCACTGCATCCCGATCGACCCCTTCTACCTGTCCTGGCGGGCCCGCCAGTTCGACTTCCAGACCGAGTTCATCGAGCTGGCCGGCAAGGTCAACACGACGATGCCCTACTTCTGCGTCGAGCGCATCTCCCAGGCGCTGAACCAGGCCCGAAAGCCGGTCAACGGCAGCCGCGTGCTGGTGCTGGGCGTGTCCTACAAGCCCGACGTCGGTGACGTGCGCGAGTCGCCGGCGCTGAAGCTGATCGAGCTGTTGGGCGGGCTCGGCGCCGACATCAGCTACCACGACGCGTTCGTGCCCGACCTGCTCGAGCAGGGGCTCGACCTGCGGTCGGTGGAGCTGGCCGACGGTGTCGTCGAGGCCGCCGACATCGTGTGCGTGGTCACCGCCAACTCCGGCATCGACTACGCCGACCTGGCCGGCCGCGCCCAGCTGGTGTTCGACTTCCGAAACGCCGTCCCGCGCGACGGCGGAAAGGTGCATGTGCTGTGAGCGATCGCCTTCGCGTGGGCGTCGTCGGCCTCGGCTACTGGGGCCCGAACCTGGCCCGCAACTTCGCGCAGCTGCCCGGCGCCGAGCTGATCTGGTGCTGTGACGCGGACGAGGAGCGGCAGGGACGGTTCGCGGCGCAGTTCCCCGACACCCGGATGACGGGACGATTCGACGACCTGATCGAGGACGA
>DATNEO010000150.1:0-5748 GCA_035553035.1 Gaiellales bacterium
TGGCGGCCAGCCAGCCGCGCCATCCATTCGATCCTGGCCGTGGCCTGCTCGTGGCTGCGCACGCGGGCGGTGGCCACGGCCAGCGCCAGGCCCCGCCCCAGGCCGAAGGCGGCCAGCACGGCAGCGCCGGACGCAGGCCCCGCCAGCGCTGCGACGGCCACGGCCACCACCGGCAGCGTCGCGACCGGCAGGTAGGTTGCGAAGCCGAAGCCGAGGCCGGCGCCGTAGAGCAGCGCGGTCAGCGGCTGCGGGTAGCGCTCGCGCCAACGCTCCGGCACCTGGCGTCGCATCTGAGGCAGGGGCAGCCGCACCAGGCCCAGCTCGGCGGCCGCCTCGAGCAGGGCGAAGACGGCGACGGCTGCGGCCACGGTCGCGCCGCCCGCCGGCAGGGCTGCGCCCAGCGCCAGGCCGAGGAGACCGGCGGTGGCGACGGCGCCTGCGGTGAACAGGGCGAGCGACAGCATCCATGTGCGTGTCCCGTGCACGACGGGGACGATGGTCTCCACCATCGAGAACCCTCAGGGCGACCAGGCACCGGACACGCCGGCGATCAACGCGCAGGCAGCCAGCGCCGCGTCGGGGTTGAGCGAGACGGTCAGCACGGCGTGGAGGTCTGGTAGTAGAGGACGCAGAACACACGGCGGCCGTTGTAGCAGTAGCCGACGAGGGCGGCGTCGCCGTTGATCCGCGTTCTGGTGTGCGCACAGCAGTCGACCAGCTTGCGGATGGTGCCGCCGCAGCAGCGATACCAGCCGCCGTCGAACTGGGCCTTCAGGCCGTAGCGCTCGCGCACCCAGTCCTGGCAGAGGCGGGTGCGGGGCGCGCGCGGCAGGAGGTCGCCGGTGGGGCCACGCAAGCGGTCACCGCTCTCATCGACGACGTAGCCCTCGGAATCGACCAGGCGCCCGAGGTTGTCGACGCGGTGTCCGTCCTTGGGCCGCAGCGGGCGACCGTGCAGGTCGATGCGGGGCGGGAAGTACGGACTCGGGCAGTGGTGGGTCGTGTAGGTGTGGCCGCAGAAGCCGTAGTAGTGGGCGTCGGCGGTATCGGGCGAGACGGCGCTCGCCGCCAGGCGGCCCGACACCGCCGCCAACGCGGCTGCGCCGAGGCGGCCGAGGAAGCCGCGGCGGGTGTGGGAGGACGCAAGGCGGCGGGCCAGGCGCTCGCCGGCGGAGGAGCGCGCGTCAGGCAGCACGGTCGCCCACCAGCTGTTCGCGCTCGCGGCCGCTCACGACCAGGCCCTCGAGCTGCTCCAGCGTGTTGATGGTGCCCTTGGCGCGCACGTAGCCGGCGGAGTCAACGTACACGGCGTAGGGCGTCCCCGGCACCAGGAACTGCTCGTACAGCTCCCGGCCGCCGTCCTCCTCGTAGCGGACGCGAGCGACCGCGACCGCGTGGTCCGAGGCCAGCGCCCGCAGCCCGGGCACGATCTGCGCGCAGATCGGACAGTCGCGCGACGTGAACACCACCAGCCGCCCGGCCATGCCGTCGGGGGCCGGCTCGCCCAGCGGCAGCCCCTCGGCCTCGTGCTCGAAGGCATGGCCCGGCCCCAGTCGCAGGTGCAGGACGCCAACCTGGCGGTAGAGCGCCAGCACCAGTGCCGCCAGGGCCAGCACCGCCGCCCACAGGGCGACATAGCTGACGGCCCAGAATGCGCGCCCGAGCGCGGGATGCAGCCCCAGCGCGGCAGCGACCGCCACCAGGCCGAGCAGGGCGTTTCGCACCAGGCTGAGCGGGCCGGGCGGACGCGAGCCGGGCAGGCAGCCACAGGCCGGCGGCGCCGTTCCGGCGGCAAGCTCCACGGCCAGGGCGAGGCTGAACACGGCCAGCAGCGCGAGCGCCGCCCAGCCGGCCGCGGGCAGGCCGGCCACCAGCGCCGCGCCGACCGCGATCTCGGCTGCCGGCGCCGCCCATGCCAGCAGTCGCCGCGGGCGCGCCAGGCGGTAGCCGGCCAGCGCCTGGGCGAACGCGTCCCGGCGCGCCAGCTTGCCGACACCGGCGACCAGGAACAGCCCACCGAGCAGGACCCCAATCGGTGCGTGGACGGTCATCATCCGAGCGGCGATGCTAGCCGCCGCTGCGGACGGCACCGGATGCTAGATGGTGGCTTCGGCGGCGGCCACGGAGTCCTCGAGCAGGCCCAGCATCTCGGTCACCTCATCGTCCGAGATGACCAGCGGCGGGGCCAGCATGACCGCGTCCATGTGCTGGTTCAGGATCGGCGTCGGGCACGGGTAGATCATCAGTCCGCGGTCGCGGGCGGCAGCCGTGACCTTGCCGGTGACCCGCTGAGAGGCGGCGAAGCGCTCGCCGCTGTCCGGATGGCGCAGCTCGATGCCCTGCAGCAGCCCGCGACCGCGGAGCGCGTACATCAGCGGGTGGCGCGTGGCCATCTGCTTCAGCTGCGAGCGGATCACCGCACCCTTGCGGTCGGCCTCGGCCACCAGGTCATCCTGCTCGATCGTGTCGATCACCGCGCAGCCGACGGCGCAACCGAGCGGGTATCCGGAGAACGTGTGCCCGTACGAGAAGCCGTTGGGTGCACCGCCCACGACCTCGCGGATGGCGCGGCTGGCGACCATCCCCGACAGCGGCAGCACGCCGCCGCCGATGCCTTTGCCGAAGGTGATCACGTCGGGCACGGCGTCGTGGTGCTCGACGCCGAACCACCGGCCCGTGCGGCCGAAGGCGGTGATGATCTCGTCGGCCACGAGCAGCACCTGGTGGCGGTCGCAGATTTCGCGGACGGCGCGCAGGTAGCCGGGCGGCAGGTCGACGGCGGCCCCCGATGAGCCGGTCACCGGCTCGACGACGAATGCGGCGACGTGGTCGGCTCCGCGGCTGAGGATGGCGGCCTCCAGCTCGGCGGCGCCCTGCTCGGCGGTGTCGGCGTTGGGCACGGCGGCGTACTTGTGCAGCAGCGACTCGAACGGGGCGCGCCAGCGCGAACCGGAGAGCGACAGGGCTCCAAGGGTGGAGCCGTGGTAGGAGGTGACGCGCGACAGGAACTCGATCTTCGCCGGCTTGCCCATCAGCTCCCAGTAGAGGACGGCCAGATGCATCGCCGACTCGTTGGCCTCGGATCCGGACGAGTTGAAGAACGACCACTCGAGGTCGCCGGGCGCGTGGCCGGCGATCCGCTCGGCCAGCTCCAGCATCGGCTCGTTACGAAACGAGAAGCGGTAGGTGTAGTTGAGCTGCTGCGACTGGCGGGCGAGCGCTTCGACCACGCGGGGATGGCAGTGGCCGAGCAGCATCACCATGGCACCGCCGCAGGCGTCCAGGTAGCTGCGGCCGTCCGCCGTCTCGATCCTGCAGCCGGCACCGCGAACGGCCACCGGCAACGCTTCGCCGGCCGTCATCGAGTAGTCGACGCGCTGCGCGTCGGTCAGGTTGGCAGCTTCCACTCAGGCGATTGTAGGCGGCGCTCAGATCGACTGCGGAGGTGCCGCGAGCTCGGTCTGCAGCTCGATCAGGCGGCATCCGCCGTCAAGGCCGGCGATCGCCTCGCGCAGCGCGTCGCCGGCCTGCGAGGTGTGCTCGATGCGGCGGTAGCCGACGCCGTAGCCGGCGGCCAGCTGCTCGAAGTCCGGCGAGCGCAGGTCGACCGAGCTGGAGTGTCCGTAGGCGGACATCTGGTAGTTCTTGAGCACGCCGAAGGCGTTGTCGTTGACGAGCAGCGTGACGAAGTGCAGGCCGTTCTGCTGAGCGGTGGCAAGCTCATGGCCGCCCATCAGGAAGCCGCCGTCGCCGGCCAAGACAACGACCGGCGCGTCGGGGTTGGCGGCGACGGCGCCGAGGGCGCTGGGCAGGCCGGAGCCGAGGGCGCCGCTCATCGGGTAGGCGTAGCCGCCGGGCCGCCGGGCGTCCAGGTAGAGCACGCCCCAGTAGGACTGGATGGTCATGTCGGCGATCACCAGCGCGTCGTCGGGGAGGGCCGCGTCGAGCTGGTGCATCAGCTCGAGCTCCGCGGTGAAGCCGTGGGCGGCCACCTCCGACTGGCGGCCGGCGAGCGCGGCACGGGCTGCGGCTGCGCCGTCGCGGGCGCCCGCGGTGACGCCGGCCTCGAGCAGGGCATCGCAGAAGCGGCCGGCGTCGGCGACGATCCCCTCAGCCACGGGGTAGTTGCGGCCGATGCGGGCCGGGTCGAGGTCGACGTGGACGAGCGCGCGCGGGATCTCGACCGCCCAGTGGCAGGTGGGCTCCTCCGAGAAGCGCGTGCCGAGGGCCACGCAGACGTCGCTGGTGGCGACCAGGCGGCGGATGGAGGGCTCCTCGCAGGAGGATCCGGCGTGCAGCGCGTGGCCCGGCGGCAGCACGCCCTTGCCGTTGAAGCTGGTGACGACGGGCGCGTCCAGCGCCTCGGCCAGCTCGGCGACGCGGGCGGCGTGCAGGCGGGCGCCGCCGCCGGCGAAGACGAGCGGCGCCTGAGCGCCGTCCAGCAGCTCTCGCACACGTCCGATGGCGGCCGGGTCGGGCGCCGGCGGGGACAGACGCGTGACCGCGACCTCGGCAGGTTCGGCGGGGGCGGTCAGTACCGTGGTCATCGCCTCGATCATGGCCGGGCCGGGACGGCATGCGATCGCGCACAGCGCCTCGTCGACGGCGGCGGCCAGCGCGGCGGGGGTGCGAGGGCGGAGGTGGTGGCGGGTGACGGCATGGAAGGCGCTGGACTGGCCGACGGTCTCGTGCATCCAGCCGCGCTCGCCCGCGTCGCTCGGCACCTGGGTGGTGATGTGCAGGACGCGCAGGTTGGACGCGTCCGCCTCGCCCATGCCCGCGAAGGCGTTGAAGGCGCCGGGGCCGGTGCTGGTGATGCAGACGCCGAGCCGGTCGGAGGTGCGCGCGTAGCCGACGGCGGCGAAGGCGGCAGCCTGCTCGTGGCGGACGACGACCGGTCGGATCGAGGAGCCGCGGAGGGCCTCCCAGAGGCTGAGCGCGTGCTGGCCGGGGATGCCAAACACGATCTCGACGCCGTGTGCCTCGAGCGCGGCCACCAGCGCGTCGGCGCCGGTGCGCACGCGGGTTGCCTCGGGGGTGCTCATGGCATTACTTGAGCGTGAGGATGTACGCGGCCAGGTCGGCCGCGTCCTGACCGCTGGCCAGGCCGGACGGCATCGGGGGTGCGGGGTTCGCGATCTGGTTCAGGATCTTGGCCGTCGTGAGCGCGCCGGAGGCGTTCAGCTCGGCCAGGTTGGGCGCGGCCGGAAACGGCGACGCGGTGCCGGCGACGACGGAGTGGCAGCCGGCGCAGGTCTTCGAGGTGAACAGCACCTTGCCGTTGGCGGCGTCACCGCCACCACCCGAGCTGGAGGGGCCGCTCGACCCGCCGCTGGACGGCGGCGGCGTGGTGGTGGCTCCCCCGGTCGACCCGGAGGGGGTGAACGTCGAGTTCGGCAACGCTCCCAGGCCCACGCTGGAGGCACCGCTCGTATCGGTGCCTGCGATGGCGATAACGGCAACCATCACAACGATCCCGATGATGGTGCCGACAAGCGCCGCAACGAGTACCTTGATCATCGCGCGGCGCACTCTACCAGCTTGATCCGGATGACCAAGCGCTACCCGCTATCCCCCTTGCAGGGGATGGTCACAGGCGTGTCGAACGACGACGTGTTGATCCGTATGCTCGACCGACGCGACATCCAGACCCTCATGTACTGCATCCGGCTGACGGAGATCTCGGGGCAGTGGCAGACGGGGTATCCGGTGCGAACGCCACACGACCTGGAGTGCAAGCTGGCAGCG
>DATNEO010000151.1:0-10212 GCA_035553035.1 Gaiellales bacterium
GTACGCCGAGGGCGTGGCCGAGGCCTACGGCGTCGAGCTGCGCGCGCGCATCGCCGTGAACACCGGCCCGGTGGTCGTCACCCCCGGTGCCGGCGATGACAGCCGTCGCTACAACGCGCTCGGCGACACCGTCAACGTCACCGCGCGGCTGCAGGCGCTGGCCGACGAGGCCGCGGTCACGCTCGGCCCGCAGACCGCCGCCCAGGTGCGGGGCTGCTTCGAGCTGGAGCAGCTGGGCGAGACCACGCTGCGTGGCCGCGAGGCTCCGATCGACCGCTTCCGCGTGATCGGCGAGCTCGAGCACGCGCGCCGCCTCCCGGCCGAGCCGCTGGTCGGTCGCGACCGCGAGCTGGCCGATGTCAGCGATGGGCTCGAGCGGCTGGCCCAGGGCATCGGCATGATCGTCACGGTCACCGGCGAACCGGGCATCGGCAAGTCGCGCCTGGTGGCCGACGCCGTCGAGCCGTTGCGCGACCGCCTGACCGTGCTCGAGGGCCGCGCGCTGTCCTACACCGAGAGCTTCCCCTACTGGCCGGTGCGCGAGCTGCTGCGCGACTGGCTCGGCGCCGGCGCCACCGCCGCCGAGGCGCGCGTCCGTCTCGACCTGAAGACGGCCCTGCACGGGGTGTTCGGCGACGACCCCGAGCCCTACCCGTTCCTGGCGGCACTGGCCGGCCTGCCGCCCGACCCCGAGACCAACCAGGTGCTGCGCGAGTTCAGCCGTGAGGCGATGCACCGCCGCAGCATGGAGGTGATGGCCGAGCTGCTCTGCCGCCTGTCCCGCGACCGCCCGCTGCTGGTGGTGTTCGAGGACCTGCACTGGGCGGACGAGCCCACACTCGACCTGATCGATACCCTGCTGGAACTGACGGAGTCGGAGCCGTTCGGGATGGTGCTGCTCTACCGCACCGACCGCGAGGCGGGCTCATGGCGGGTCGGCGAGCGCGCCCGTCAGCGCTTCCCGCACCGCTACCGTGAGGTCGAGCTGCGGCCGCTCAGCGACTCCGCCGGCAACGAGTTGCTCGACGACCTGGCCGGAGCACCCGTGTCGGACAACGTCTCGGCGCTCCTGACCCAGCGCGCCGGCGGCAACCCGCTGTTCCTGAGCGAGGCCCTGCGCGATCTGATCGAGCGGGGCGCGCTGCAGCGCAGCGACAACGGCTGGTGGGCCGACGACGCCGACCCGCTGGAGGTGCCGGTGCTCGTGCAGGGCGTGCTGCAGGCCCGTCTCGACCGGCTCGACCCGCCCGCCCGCGAAGTGGTGGCGGTTGCCGCCGTCGCCGGCCGCAGGTTCGGCACGCCGCTGCTCGAGCAGCTGGTCGATCCGGCCACGCTGCCCGCCGCGCTCTCGCAGCTGCAGCGCATGGAGCTGATCGTCGAGGAGCAGCGCCGCCCGTTTCCCTCCTACCGGTTCCGCCACGGGCTGGTGCAGGAGGCCGCCTACGCCACCATCACCGACGCCCGCCGCAAGGTGCTGCACGGCCAGGTCGGCCTGGCGCTGGAGCGGCTGATCGACGACGAGGGCGGCCCCAGCCCGCGGCTGCTGGCGCATCTCGCCCGGCACTTCCGGGAGGCCGACGACGCCGGCCGCGCCGCCACCTACCTGATCCGGGCCGGCGACGAGGCGCGAGCGCTCTACGCCGACCAGGAGGCGATCCACCACTACCGCGAGGCGCGCCGCTTCCTCCAGCAGATGGGCGACGACCGCCGCTCGCGGGAGACGCTGTTCAAGATCGCGCTGGTGCACCACCTGGCGTTCGACTATCCGGCCGCAGAGGACGCCTACGACGAGGCCTTCGCGTGCAAGGTGGAGCCGATCGTCCAGGTCGAGGCGACGGAGCGCCTGGTCACCGCCACCAAGCGCCCGACCGATCTGGCGCCCGGCCTCGACTACGTGGCCGAGTCCTACATGATCACCGAGCACGTGTTCAGCGGCCTGCTGCAGGTCGACGCCGATCTGAACGTGATGCCGGCGCTGGCCGACAACTTCCGGGTCTCGGCCGACGGGCTCAGCTACCTGTTCCAGATCCGCGGCTCCGCGCGCTGGAGCGACGGCGTCCCGGTCACCGCGCACGACTTCGTCCAGACCTGGAACCGCACGCGCGAACTGGATACCGTGACGGCGTTCCTGCTGGAGGACGTCGAGCATGCCGAGGCGCTCGATGACCACACGCTGGAGTTGCGGTTGCGCGAGCCGCGCAACTACTTCCTGTACGTGCTGGCCGCGTGTCCCTCCTACCCGTGGCCGGCCCACCTGGTGGCCGAGCGCGGGGACGACTGGCACCGCGACGAACCGTTGGTGTCGAACGGCCCCTACGTGGTCGAGAGCTGCGACGACGAGCAGCTGGTGCTGCGCGCGAACCCGCAGTTCGACGGGCCTCGCGGCAACATCGCGCACGTCTGTATGCAGTTCAAGCCGACCGCAGTCCGCGGTACCGCCGCGCTCTGGGAGGACGAGGAGCTGGACGTGCTGAGCAACGTCGAGCACCTGCTGACCGGCGCGCACACGCTGGCGGAGGTGAGCCCGGCGCTCGGCACCAGCATGGTCGGGTTCCGGCCAGAGGGCGCACTTGCCGACATCCGCGTCCGGCAGGCGCTGACCGCACCGCTGGTCAAGCTGATGGAGAACCTGGAGGATGCGGGGATGATGGTGCGGCCGGCCCGCGCTGGCGGGCTGCTGCCGCCGGCGATGCCCGGGCACCTGCACAATGTGCAGGCGCCGGTCGAAATGGAGCGCGCCGCCGAGCTGCTGGCCGAGGCCGGCTACCCGGGCGGCGAGGGCCTGCCCGCCGTCCGGCTGGCGGCGATTCACCCGATGGAGCCGATGCTGGCCGGCCTCGAGGAACTGATGGGCCGGCTCGGGGTGACGGTGGAGCTCGACCTGATGGATCAGGGCTCGATGGTGAGCACGGTCGATGCCGATAGCTGGATCTCCGGATGGGTGGCCGACTATCCCGACCCGCACGGCTTCTTCCGCGGGCTGTTGTCGAAGCGGCACCTGGGCGTGCTGAACGATCCCACCCTGACCCAGCTGCTGGCCGATGCCAGCGCAAGCCGCGACCGCGACGCGCGACTGGCGCTGTTCGCGGAGGTCGACCGCCGGCTCGTCTCCGAGGCGCTGATGGTGCCGCTCTCCTACGCACGGTCGGTGCTGCTGAAGCGGCCCTGGGTGCACGGCATCTGGTCGAACGCGCTGACCAGCCTCCGCTTCGACCAGGCGACGGTCGACCGCTAGCCGAACAGCCGCTCGACCAGGGCCAGGTCGATCGTCTCGACCAGCTCGTCGGCTGCGGCCAGCCGGTCGGCGGTCATGGTGCCGACCAGGCCCAGGCAGTACATGCCGGCGGCCTTGGCGGCCATCACGCCTGCCTCGGTGTCCTCGATCACCGCCACCTGCTCGGGCAGCAGGCCCGCCACCGATCCGCGCAACAGGCCCAGCGCGACCAGGTAGCCCTCGGGGTGGGGCTTTCCTTGCAGCACGTCGTCGGAAGTGACAACGCAGCTGAACAGATCGGCAATGCCGGCCGCGTCGATCACCGGCTGGATCTCTGCCAGCGCCGCGCCGGACACGATCGCGATTGGTGCGCACCCAGCCGCGGCCCCCACCACCTCCCGCATCCGCTCGTCGACCGTGCCGCCGTCGTGCACCAGCCGGCGGTACGCCTCGATGCGCTCGGCCACGATCGCATCGATGTCCTCGCGGTTGCCCAGCCAGGTGCGCACCATCATCTCGTCGGAGAGCCCCGCCAGCCTATCGATGTACTCACGGTGCGTGGGCGGCGTCGCGTGGCGGGCCAGCACCTCCGCGGTGACCGCCTCCATCACGTGCTCGTCGTCCGAGAGGGTGCCGTTGAAGTCGAAGATCAGGGAGCGGAAGGGCATGGCCGGAGAGCCTAGATGGTTGGTTCCACGGGAACCAGAGACACGCAGCTCGTGGAACCAATCATCCAAATGCGCATCACCGCCCAGTACGCCGACCTGGAACGGGTTCGGCCTGCCCGACGTGGCCCGCCACAAGTGTCAGGTGCTGGACGAGCACTGCCGCCGGCTGGGGCGCGATCCGGGCGAGATCGAGCGCTCGATCGGCGGGTTCAACGCCGAGCGGATCACGCTCTCGACGATTACCTGGCGGCCGGCGTCACCCACTTCATCATGGGCGTGGGCGGCCCGGACTGGGACATCGGCCAGCTCTCCAAGCTGATCGTCTACCGCGACCAGCACAACGGCGGCTAGGCGCTGCTGGGCAGCGGCGGTGGCGCCGCCACCTCGCGACCGCGCGGCACCGACACGGGTGCGCGGTAGATGAACGCGATCGTCGCCCACAGCAGCACGAACCCGGCCATCTGCCAGCCGTTGATGGTCGCGTCCAGCCAGATGTAGTTCACGACCAGCGCCGTCGCCGGGAAGGCCAGCTCGGCGATGGTCGCGATCGGCGCAGGTGTGGTGCGCAGGCCGCGGTAGTAGAGCATCATCGCCAGCAGACCGGAGCCCAGCGCGAGCAGCACCAGCCGCATCCAGTCGCTGGCGCCGGCGCTGTGCGCGGGCAGCAACGCGTGCTCGGGGATCGCGATCACGGCCAGGAACGGCAATGCCAGCGAGAAGCGCAGGGCCATCAGGGTGTTCGGCTCGACCTCGCGCAGGCCGCGCCGGCCAAAGGCGGTGGCCGCGCCCCACAGCGCGGCCGCTCCCAGCGCGTACAGCGCCGGCTTGGCCTGGCTGCCGGTCAGCGCTTCGCCCGGCGACAGCCAGCCGAACGAGAGCAGGTAGGTGCCGATCACGGCCGGGATCACGAGCACGCCGAACTCGGCCTTGGGTCGCTCGCCCAGGATCACCGCGGCGGCGCCGATCGCCCACAGCGGCTGCGTCTTCTGCAGCAGGATCACCACGTCCGGGTTCGAGTAGGCGGCGGCGAAGGCCTCGGTGAAGAGCAGCGTGGCCAGGGCCGACCCGCCCCAGCCGATCGCGATCGCCGACAGCCAGCCCATGCGCGACATGCGCCGGATCTGGTCGCGATGCCGCCACAGGATCGGCGCCACCACGCACGTCAGGATCGCGTGCTCGTAGAGCACGATCGTCCAGGCCGACCACTCGGTCGTGAGCGGCTTTCGCAGGACGCCGTCGATGCCCCAGAGCGAGGCGCCGGCCGCGATCAGCATCACGCCGGCGAGCGGCGCTCGCCATACGACCGCATCTCTCCTGCTGCCGATCGCCTCCACGGCGGTCATGATACGCGGCGATGCTCGACTCTCCCATCACCGTGCTGGCCGGCGGCGTCGGCGGGGCCCGCCTCCTGCAGGGCATGGTCGAGGTGGTGCCTGCGGGGGACGTCGTCGTGGTGGGCAACGTGGGCGATGACGTGGAGCCGCACGGCCTGCACGTGTCGCCCGATCTGGACACGGTGCTATACACGCTGACCGGGTGGATCGACGAGGACAAGGGCTGGGGCGTTCGCGGCGACAGCGACCGCGCGCTGGCGCGGGCGCGGGCGCTGGGCGCCGACGCGTGGTTCTGGCTGGGCGACCTCGACATCGGCCTGCACCTGGCCCGCACGGAGGCGCTGCGTCGCGGCGAGCCGCTGAGCGCGGTGACCGCCCGGCTGGCGCAGCGGCTCGGTCTGGAGCTGACGCTGCTGCCGGCCACCGACGACCGGCTGCGCACGATCATCGGCACGGCCGAGGGCGAGATCGACTTCCAGACCTACTACGTGCGTCGCGGGCATTCAGACGTGGTGACCTCGATCCGCTTCGACGGTGCCGAGACGGCGACCCCGGCGCCCGGCGTGATCGAGGCGCTGCGCGATGCGCGCGCGGTCGTGATCGCGCCGTCGAACCCGCTGATCTCGATCGCGCCGATCCTGGCGGTGCCGGCCGTCCGCGAGCAGCTGGCGGCGCGGACGGCGACCTGCGTGGCGGTCAGCCCGATCGTGGCCGGCAGGGCGCTGCGCGGCCCGGCCGCGGCGATGTTGGAGTCGCTGGGGCACGAGGCCTCGCCGGCCGGGGTCGCCGCCATCTACCAGGGTCTGGCGGACGTGCTGGTGGTGGACGCACAGGACGCGGAGCTGGCAGCGCGTGTCGAGCAGCTGGGCATGCGGGCGGTGGTGGTGGACACCATCATGCGCGACGCCGCGGCGCGGGAGCGGCTGGCGCGCGCGGCGCTGGATGCGGCCGGGATCGCGGCGTGAAGCTCGAGATCCTGCCGCTGGCCGTGCCCGGCGAGATCGAGGCGGGCGCGGATCTGGCGGGGCTGTTGCTGGCTGCTGCGCCGTCGCTGGAGCGGGGCGATGTGGTGGTGGTGTCGCACAAGGCGGTCAGCAAGTCGGAGGGACGGGTGGCCGACCTGCGGGAGGTGACGCCGTCGGCGCGGGCGATCGAGCTGGCCGCGCCGGACGGCGACCCGCGCCTGGCCGAGATGGTGCTCCGCGAGAGCCGGCGGATCGTGCGGCGGCGCGGATCGCTGCTGATCGCAGAGACGCACCACGGGTTCGTCTGCGCCAGCGCCGGCATCGACCGCTCGAACGCGCCGGGCGTTGAGCAGGTGGTGCTGCTTCCGATCGACCCGGACGCGTCGGCGCGGCTGCTGCGGGCGGAGCTCGAGCGACGGAGTGGGATGCCGCTGGCGGTGGTGGTGGCCGACACGATGGGCCGGCCGCTGCGAAACGGGATCGTGGGCACGGCCATCGGGGTCAGCGGCCTGGAGCCGCTGCGCGGCTATCACGGCCAGGCGGACGCCGCCGGCTACACGCTGCGAACCACGCAGGTGGCGGTGGCCGACGAGCTGGCGGCAGCCGCCGACCTGGTGCTGGGCAAGCTGGAACGGGTGCCGGCCGCACTGGTGCGCGGCTACGGGGCCGGCGGCGATGGCACCGCTCGCGAGTTGATCCGCGAGTCCGAGCGCGACCTCTTCATCTAGCCGGCGGCGCGGTAGAAGAGCGCGCCGGCGGGCACGTAGAACGCGGCCAGGATCAGGGTCAGGATGACGCTTGCCAGCGGGTTCACGAAGGCCACCGCCAGCACCACGAGGTAGAGCACGATGCCGGGGGCGAAGGCGCGCGAGATCGCGTCCAGCTTCGACTGCGGCACGGACTCGGCGATCAGCCGGCGGCCGTGGTGGGCGTAGCGCCACCAGACGTTGTAGAGCACCGCCATCGCCAGCAGGGTCAGGTCGTAGGCGTACACGGCGGCGTGCTCACCCTGGTTTTGGAGGTGGTCGGCCACCAGTTTGGTGGGGAAGGGGATGAAGGCGACCACCATCAGGAACACGATGTTGATGAACAGCATGGTGCGGTCGACGCGGGCCATGCAGGCGACGCATTCGTGGTGGTTGACCCAGATGATGCCGATGATCAAAAAGCTGGTGGCGTAGGCCAGGTACGAGGGCCAGAGGTCGATCAAGGCCCGGCCGAGGTGTGGGTCGGCACCGGTGCCGACGCCGATCTCGAGCACCAGCAGCGTGGCGGCGATCGCGAACACGCCGTCCGAGAACGTCTCCATGCGCGCGGTGCCGCCGTCCCCCATGCCGCCATCTTCGCCGCGGCCTCGGACGCCGAGGGGGCCGGCGTCCGTCCGAACACCCGTGACCTCACCGTGCCGGCCCCGTGACGTTTCACCGCGTCACAGGACCGTTTCGTCCTGGTGACGGCTGATACGACGGTGCCCGGCACCTCCCTATCACCCGCGGACGGCGCGTTGGCGGACGCAGGCCTGCTCGCGGGCCGGCGTACGGTTGCGGGTGATAGAGAGGTGCCGGGCTACGTCATAACACGCGTGACGCCGGCGTGACCTGGGCGTTGCAGGTCGTTGTCACGCTGTTAGTGACAGCTTTGCGCGGATTACGTCGTCGGGCGTGTCGACGTCGAGCGCCAGTCCGGGGCGGTCGAGGAGGACCGACTCGATGCCGGCGGTCGCCGCCAGCTGGGCATGGACGAGCGCGCTTGCGGCCGAGCCGAAGGCGGGCGTGATCACGCCCGCCGGCCGCACCGCGAGCGCGTTTGTGCCGCCGTCGTGGGCGCGGCCGATCGCGATCCCGCGCTCCGGCATCGCCGCCACCAGCGCCCGCACGTCGCTCGCGCACAGAAGCGGCAGGTCGCCGGCCAGGTACAGCACCGCCCCCGGCGCGGGCGATATCAGCCCGCGCGCGTGATCCAGCCCCTCGTTCCAGGGCAGCTCGCCGTCCGACACCAACCCCACCCGGTAGGTCCGCGCCAGTGCCGGTGCCAGCGGCTCGCAGCTGGCCAGCGCCACCGGGCCCACGTCCGCCGCCACCGCCTCGCGCGCCACGTGCTCGACCATCGCCAGCATCAGCCGTCGACGCTCGTCGCCGCCCAGCGCGGGATGCAGCCGCTGCTTCGCACCGGCCAGCCGCTTCAGCGGAATCAGGATCTGGAGGTCCACGAACGGCAGACTAGACTGCCCCGATGCTCGCCCTCGGCTACAAGGCCTCGGCGGAGCAGTTCGGCCCCCGGCAGCTGCTCTCCTACGCGCTCGAGGCGGAGGCGCGCGGCTTCGACAGCGTCGCCGTCTCAGATCACTTCCAGCCCTTCCGCCACACCGGCGGGCATGCCCCGGCCGCGCTGCCGTGGCTGGGCGCGCTGGCGGTGCAGAGCGAACGCATCCGCTTCGGCACGAGCGTCTCCACGCCCACACTGCGCGTCCATCCGTCGATCATGGCCCAATCGTTTGCGACCATCGCCTCGCTCGCACCCGGCCGTGTCTGGCTGGGCGTCGGCACCGGTGAGTCGATGAACGAGGTGCCTGCGCTGGGTATCGCCTGGCCGCGCTTCGCCGAGCGCCTGGAGCGGCTGGGCGAGGCGGTCGAGTTGATGCGCCTGCTCTGGACAGAGGATCGCGTCACCTACGACGGCGCCTACTACCGCACCGCCAACGCCACGGTCTACGACAAGCCCGACCGGCCCGTGCCGATCCTGATCGCGGCCGCCGGCGCCAAGGCCGCCCGTTTCGCGGGCGCGGAGGGCGACGGCTACATCACCACCAGCGGCAAGCCGCGCGAGCTCTACACCGAGACGCTGCTGCCCGCGCTGGAGCAGGGCGCCCGCGATGCCGGCCGCGACCCGGCCGCCGAGCGCCTGCTCGAGGTGAAGGTCTCCTACGAGCGCGACCCCGCCCGCGCCGCCGACGAGTGCCGCTTCTGGGGCGCCCTTGCGCTGCCGGCCGAGAGCAAGCAGGGCATCGACGACCCGCTCGAGCTGGAACGCCTGGCCGAGCAGGAGCACGTCCACGCCGAGTCCCGCTTCATCCTCACCGGCGATCCCGATGAGCTCTGCGACCGGGTTGCGCCGTACGTCGACCTGGGCTTCCGCCACCTTGTGTTCCACAGCCCCGCGCCCGACCAGTCGCGGTTCCTGGAACGGTTCGCGGCCGATGCGCTGCCGCGCCTGCGCGAGCGCTTCGCCGACTGATCTGCCTCAGTGGTGGAACAGGTAGCGCTCCGGCTCGATCGTGACCTTGACCCGCTCGACGCCCTCCTCGAAGTTGTCGAACGGCTCGCCCGTGTACTTCATCGCCAGCTCATCCGCGTGCTCGCGGGCGCCTTCGCGTGTCATCACGGCGCGGCCGCGGATCTCGACCGACCGGTAGCCACTGGCGTCGATCACCTCGAGCGTGACACGGGGATCGCGCTCGATGTTGCGCCACTTTACCCGCCCCTCGGCCGTGTTGAACACCGGCCGCCCATCCTCGATGTGCACCCACACGGGTGACACCTGTACGCTGCCGTCGCGGTTGACGGTGCCGAGGTGGCCGAAGTTGCGGCCGGCCAGCAGCTCGTCCGCGAGTGCCTTGGGATCGACGCTCACGCGGGCACTCTACCCGCGTGTCCCCGGCGTCAGAGCCCAGCCACGCGCGGCGCCAGCTGCTCGCCGATCATCCGCACCGCATCCAGATCGCGGTGATCGAGGTGCTGCAGCATCGCCCGCTCGAGCCCGGCGGCGGCCAGGTCCTCGAACTGCCCGGCCACCTCATCCAGCGTGCCGCAGACCCAGCCGTCGACACGCTCGGCCAGCAGCTGCTCGCCGCTGATCCCGTCGAAGTGCAGCGCGCCCAGCTGCCCCGCCCGCTCCAGCAGCTCGTCGCGGGTGCGGCCGATCAGCGTCGTCTCCATGAACGAGAAATGCAGCGGCGGGCGGCCGTGCCGCTTCGCGGCCTCGTCCAGGCTGCGCCGCACCGCCCGGCACTCGTCCGGGTCGGCCGAGAGGAC
>DATNEO010000152.1:0-5456 GCA_035553035.1 Gaiellales bacterium
ACTCAGGCGTCGATGCTGCTCGACTCGTCGCGGAAGTCCGGCGCCGCGGTGACCAGGACGCTGGACGTCTTGCGCCACTCGACGGTCGGGCGGATGGCTGCCGGGTCGACCCGATCGCGGTGGCGGTCGGCGACCGACAGCAGCGACGACAGCGTCCCCTGGTTGAGGAGGTGCGGCACCAGGCCGAGATCGAGCAGCTTGGTGTGCGCGGCCCGGTAGTAGTGCTCCTCCTTCTCCACCCGGGGATCCTCCACGTGCTCGATGGTGGTGGTCCCGGGGTAGGCGTCGGCCACCATCTCGGCCATCTGGAGCACCGAGAAGGACTCGGTGAACTGGTTGAAGACCCGGAACTCCCCGGGCTCTGCCGGGTTGTCCACCGCCAGCTCGACGCACGCCAGGGTGTCCCGGATGTCGAGCATGCCGCGGGTCTGGCCACCCTTGCCGTAGACGGTCAGTGGGTGCCCGATCACCGCCTGCACGCAGAAGCGGTTCAGCGCGGTGCCGAAGATCTCGTCGTAGTCGAAGCGCGTGCACAGGCGCTCGTCGAGCGCGGTCTCCTCGGTCTCGATCCCGTACACGACGCCCTGGTTCAGGTCCGTCGCGCGCAGCCCCCAGACGCGGCAGGCGAAATGGATGTTGTGCGAGTCGTGGACCTTGGAGAGGTGGTAGAGGGAACCGGAGAGCTTCGGATAGGGCAGCATGTCCTTGCGGCCCTTGTGCTCGATCTCGATGTAGCCCTCTTCGATGTCGATGTTGGGCGTGCCGTACTCGCCCATCGTGCCCAGCTTGACGAGGTGTGCATCGGGCGTGTGCTCGCGCATCGCCCACAGCAGCTTGAGCGTGCCGACCACGTTGGCCTGCTGGGTGATCACCGCGTGGTCGACGCTCTGCATCGACCAGGGGGCACTGGGCTGCTCGCCGTAGTGGATGATCGTGTCGGGCATGAAGTCGCGCACCGTGTCCGCGATGAAGGTGCCCTCGGAGATGTCGCCGATGTGGGATTCGATGCGCTTGCCCGACACCTCGTGCCAGGCGGAGATGCGGTCGTCCAGCGACGCGATCGGGGTCAGCGAATCGGTGCCGGCCTGCTCGTGCCAGCGCCGCCGGGCGAAGTTGTCGACCACCGCCACATCGTGGCCCTTGCCCGAAAAGCGCATCGCCGTCGGCCATCCCAGATAGCCGTCGCCGCCCAAAATCAGTACACGCATCCGCTGCTCTCCCAGGGTCGATATCGCTGCATGACTACGTCCACAGCCGTAACGGCGGGATTCTCCCACACGCCGTCATAGCGCGGGGGAGGTTAGCGGCCTAGCCGGATGATCGTGGCCGGTAGACCTGGACGTCGAACGAGCGGAGCAGGCCTCCGACCCGGCAGCTGGTGACCTTGACCAGTGAGCCGCCCGGCGCCGCCCCCGGGAGCACCACCCAGTCGATGCCCGCCGGCACGCGGCCCTGGGCGATCTCGCGGGTCTCGGCGGCGCGCTCGCCCTGCCCCTCGATGGTCGAGAACACGTCGCGGTAGCGAAGCTGCGCAGGTGGCACCCAGTGCAGCAGCCAGGCACCGGTGCTGCGAAACACGGAGCTGTCCACCACCAGGGTCGCCTGCGGCTGCATGCCCGCCACCGCGACCACGTCGCCGGCGCCCATCGGCGCCCCGCCCTGGCAGTGCAGGCCGCGCGGCTCGGCGCTCCTGAAGGCACCCGCCAGCCCGATCGAGGTCAGCACCGTCGAGGCGCCGGCGGCGGCAACCAGCGCTGTCGCCAGGGCGATCGCGGCCCTGCGCGACATCCGCGCCAGCACCGCGTCTGCCGCCCACCCGGCCGGCATGGCCAGCCCCAGTACGAAGAACGGCAGGTATCGCTGCAGCTTGACGACGGGTGCCACGCCGGCCAGGCTGTGGCCGGGCAGCAGGCCTGCGAGCAGGCACAGGGCCGCGGGAACCGCCACCAGCGACACCAGCGCGCCCAGGTCGATGCCCGCAGGTCGGGTGCGAAGCATCCAGACCACGCCCAGCAGCCCGATCGGCAGCACCACGCCCATCGCCACCAGCGCCTGCGAGGCGGTCACGCTGGGCAGCGGCTGGTGGGGTGAGAATCCCCCCAGCCGCAGGTAGTTGAGCGTGACCCGGCCCAGCCAGGGTGCGACGACAACGGCCGCCACCGCCACGGCGGCGGCGGCGTGCCGGACCGGGATCCGGCGCCGCACCGCAACCGGGCCGCAGACGAGCGCCGCCACGATGGCGCCGACCGGCCCGATCAGCAGCAGGCAGCCGGCGAGCGCCCCGGCGGCCGCGATGTCGCGCATGCGCCCTCCGGCGACGGCGCGCAGCGCGAACCAGACGGTCAGCGGGAACAGCGCAAGCGCGAGGTCGCGGGGCAGGATGGCCGGCATGTTGGCCAGCGCCGGGGTCACCGCCGGACCGACCAGGAAGTCGCCGTGCACCAGCCCGTAGCGGCTGGACGAGACGACCGCGACAGGCTCGTGCACCCAGATCCAGCCGACGCCAGCCGCCAGCGACGCGAACCCGACCGCCCAGGTCGCGGGGCGTTCACGCAGGCCCAGCTCGCGCGCCAGCAGCCACGTGCCCAGCGCCAGCGACCCGACGGCGAGCACCTGCAGCGCCCAGTACACCTCGACCATCCCGCCCGGCAGCAGCTCCAGCCACGCCGCCAGCGCGTGATACAGCCACGGGTAGCTGTTGGGCACGTGGGCGTACACGCCGCTGGGCTCGGGCAGGCCGCCCACCAGCTGCCGGATCCATCCCTCGTGAAACTCCATGTCGGAGATGGGCGCCACGGCCGACGGCCCCCAGACCAGCGGGAGCACCGACACGGCGAGTGCGACGGCCGCCACCAGCACCACCGGTTTGCGGACGTCCGGGGCGGTGCGCCATGCCCGCGTGCGAGCTGCGACCACCACCGTGCAGACCACCACCATCACCGCCATCAGCGTGCGATGGCCCAGCCAGGAGACGCCCAGCAGCGGCTGCCACAGGGTCGACCACGTCACCGCCAGCATCGCCACCACGCCCCAGGCCAGCCGTTCGGCGGGCGGCCGGGCCGGCGCCAGCGCGCAGCCCGCGATCCATACCACCAGCATCCCCACGGCGGCGCCTGCCAGTCCCAGAACGGTGTGGGACGCCCCTGTCGACAGCGGCGCGATCACCGGGGGCTGAGGGGTATGGCGCTCGGCACCACGCGCTCATTCTCCCACAGCCGTCAGACCCCGTCGTCGATAGACTCCCGCGCCGATGTCCTCCCGTCTCGAACCGGCCGCGCTGCTCGTGCCACCGGCCGTTCTGGTGGCGGCCCGGCTGGCCGGCATCGATGCGCTGGCGGTGTGGTCCGCATTCGCCGTCTGCGTGATGCTGCCGGGGTGGGGCGCCATGCGGCTGCTGCGGGTCGAGCGTGGGTTGGGCCTGTCCGGCGCGGCCGTGGTCTCCACCTCGCTGGGACTTGCAATCTGGATCGCGCCGCTGGCGGCGGCCTTCGCCGTGCACCTGCCGCTGACCGCGCCGCTGGTGGCGGTGCTGATCGCTGGAGTGGTGCTGTGTGGCGTGGCCGTGACCAGGCCGCTGCTGTTCGACCGGGTATCGGCCTGGGAGGCGCTGGCCGGAGCGCTCGCCGCCGGCCTGTTTGCGTTCGTCTCCTGGCGGATCTCGACCGGGGTGATCTCGGATGCGCTGTTCCACGTTGGCCGCATGCGCAAGCTCGAGGACATCGGCTCGCTGTCCCTGACCACGATCTCGTCCTACAAGGACGGCGCTCCCCATGCCGGCTACGCCTTCCCGCTGCTGCACGCGGCGTTCGCCGGCGTTGCCGACCTGGCCGGCGTCGACGTCGCCACGGCGTTCATCTACCTGCAGCCGCTGTGTGCGCTGCTGACGATGCTGGGCGCCTTCGCGATCGCCCGCTCGCTGACCGGCTGGCGCACGGCCGGCTACCTGGCGGCGGCCGTGCTGGCGTGGGATCTGGTGACGCTCATCAACGGCCTCATCCAGCAGGTCAACCAGCCGCCGATCTTCACCTTCTTCGTGCTGACGCCGGCCGCCTTGCTGCTGTTCGTGGGGGCGATGCGCGGATCCCGCTCGGCTGCGTGGTCGGCGATGGCGGCGGTGACGGTGATCGCGCTGGTGCATCCCACCTACGCTGTGCCCTGTCTTGCGATCGCGGCCGGCATTGCGCTCGGCTCCTGGCGGGCGCACATGCGGATGCCGCCGGTGGCGCTGGAGGCGCTGGGCGCGTCGGTTCTGGCCAGCGCCGCGGTGGCGGCCTGGATCTGGTGGGTGGCGATTCGCGGCGGCGAGCGGCGCGCGATCATCACCCACTCAGACGAGTTCCTGCACCACGGCGCCCGTGCCATCCTGATGTACCCGTGGGCGCCCGTATTCGGGCGCGGCTACGTGCTGGTGGCGATCCTGTGCCTGATCCTGCTGGTGCGCTTCCGCGACCTGCTGCCGGCGGCCGGCGCGATGCTCGCGCCGCTGACATTGCTGCTGCTGCCGGGATTGAGCACCGCCGTGGTGGCGGCCACCGGCATGGGCCAGTTCCATCGCTTCTGGCAGGTGCTGCCGTGGCCGCTGATCCTGGCCGCGGGCGCGTGCGTGGCCGCGGGCGTGCTGGGAGTCCGGCGCGGCCTGGCGGTGGCGCTGGTGCTTGCGGTGGTGCTGGATCAGGCGCGCGTACACGGGTCGGTCTGGCGCCTGCCCACCAGCGTCATCGTGGTGGCGTCGCTGCTCGCGGTGGTGGTGGCGCTGTGGCTGCGGCCGCGGCGGATGGTCGAGAGCGGGCCCTGGTGGCTGGCCTCGCTGCTGGTCGCGGCGGTGATGGTGGGGCCGGTCGTGCACGGCGTGTCGCGGGTGGCGGACGAGGCCCGCGACGGCCCGCACCGCGCGCCCAGAGCCGACCTCGCAACCGTGCTGACGCCGGACGTGTGGCGCTACTTCCGCGCGCAGCCCGGACCGCCGCCGGTGGTGCTGGGCGAGGAGCACCGCGTGTTCGAGCTGCTCGCCTACGCCGACGTGTACGCGGCCGCTCTGCCCGAGGCGCGCTCCCGGGCCGAGCCGAAGGAGAACACCCAGGCCCGCCGGCAGCTGGAGCAGACCTTCTTCGATCCGGATACCAGCAGCGCACGGCGAACGCAGATCCTGAAGCAGCTGGACGTCGACTACGTGCTGCTCGACACCAAGGGACAGGCCGAGGTGGCACCCCAGATCCTGGCCCAGCCGGGGCTGACCGTGGCCTACCGCGGCCCCAGGTTCGTGATCCTGCGCGTCGACCGGTAGAGCACCGTGCGCTCGCGGGCTGGCAGGCCGACCGGCAGGAGCGCCAGGTAGGCGGCCCCGGCCGCCAGGCCGGTCGCGACCAGGCCGACGTACCAGGCGCTCTGGGAGGTCGCGGAGTGCACGATCACCGCCGCTGCCAGGCACGCGCCCGTGGGCAGCGCCAGGCGCAGGT
>DATNEO010000153.1:0-5455 GCA_035553035.1 Gaiellales bacterium
ACCTCGACGGCCTCGGCGTGGCCGGTGCGGCCGCTGCAAACGGTGCGGTAGTCCGGGTCGTCCACGGTTCCGCCGATGTATCCGACCTGGGTGGCGGTGACGCCGTCGATCTGCATGAACGCATGCTCGACGCCCCAGAAACAGCCGGCTGCGAAGGTGGCCTTCTCGGTCATGTGGTGATCAGCTCCCTTTACGTAGATGTCGGAATTATGGACCCGCGTGCAAGCGATTCGTTACCGGCGTGCCGATTCGGCTCCAATCCCGCTCACATCAGGAGGCGCGGTTCAGCGCCGCCGCCTCGTCCAGCAACTCCTCGACGTCGGGCAGCTCGCCGTCGGCGTAGCGGTGAGCGGCGCGCACGACGCCCTCGCCGTCAACCACGAACACCGACCGCACAGGAGTGTCGGCGAGGCCGTCCATGTCCTGCGAGACGCCGAACGCCCGCACCGCCTCGGCGTTCCAGTCCGAGAGCAGCGGATAGCCGAGGCTGAGCCGCCGCGACCACTCGATGTGCGAGTAGGGGCTGTCGCGCGAGACGCCCACAACCGCCACGCCCAGCTCCCGGAACTCCGCGCTCCTGTCACGCAGGAGCCTCAGCTCACTCCGTCAGGTGCTGGTCCAGTCGTACAGGTAGAAGGCGATCACCGCGGCGCCCAGATCGCGCAGACGCACCCGCTCGGCGTCGACGCCGAAGAGGCTGAGATCGGGGATCAGATCGCCGGGGGCAAGCATGCTTTGCCGAGCCTAGCAACGTCGGGCTACACGTCGGGCTAGAGTGGACGCATGTGCAGAAACATCCGACCACTTCACAACTACGAGCCGGCCAGCACCGAGCAGGACGCGCACGACGCAGCCCTGCAGTACGTGCGCAAGGTGAGCGGGATGACCAAGCCCGCCCGGGTCAACGAGGAGGCCTTCCAGCGCGCCGTCGAGGCGGTCGCGGAGGCCACGTCGAGGCTGCTGGGCGAGCTGGTCGCGACCGCGCCGCCGCGTGATCGCGCCCGCGAGATCGAGCGGGCACGCGAGCGGTCGATCGCCCGCTTCGGCGACCGCGCAACGGCCTAGCCTGCGTCGAGCGCGGCCAGCGCACCGGCCAGCTCGCGGATCGAGCCCTCGGTGATCGGGCTGACCACCAGGATCGCCTCGTCGGCCCCTGCCGCCGCGAGGTCGCGCAGGTGCGCGGCCAGGTCGGCGCCGCCGGGGACGGGCGGAGCGTCCGGGTGGGCCGATCGCTCGCCGGAGTCGTCCAGCGCAACCGCGACGCACGCGCTGCGCTCGATCTGGGCAGGGTCGCGACCGGCCTGCTCGGCGGCCTCGCTGATCCGCTGGTTGAGGGCCGCGAAGCCGTCGGACGAGTTGCCGTAGTCGTCGAACCAGGTGTTCCAGGAATCGGCGTGGGGCAACGTAAGGCTGAGCATGCGCGGCCCGTTCGAGCCGATCATGATCGGAATCCGCCGCGCCGGCGGCGGCAGCAGCACCAGGTCGTCGACCTGAAAGAAGCTGCCATCCATGCTGACGCGCTCGCCGGCCAGCAGCCCGTGCACGATCTCGAACGACTCGGCGAAGCGCGACACGCGGCGGTCGTAGGGCAGGCCAAAGGCGCTGAACTCGCGCTCGTTCCAGCCGGCGCCGAGACCGAGCACGAGGCGGCCGCCGCTGACGTCATCGACGGTGGCCGCCATCTTCGCCAGCAGCCCGGGGCTGTGGAAGGCCGTGCAGGCCACCAGCGGGCCGAGCGTGACCCGGTCGGTCGCCGCGGCAAGCGCCGCCAGCATCGTCCACACCTCCCAGGGCCCGCGTTCGGGGCGGCCGTCCTTTGGCGCGTAGAGCAGGTGATCGCCGAGCCAGATCGAGTCGAATCCAACCTGCTCGGCGGCCGTCGCCATGGCCAGATACTCGGGCCAGCGGACGACCCGCTCGGTCTCGGGGAGCTGCACTCCGACACGCAGGGGGCGAGGCACCGGGCCACTCTAACGCACCGCCCGTCACCGCCTTGACGTGCATGAGATAGTCAGCCCATGACAGATCTGCCCGCACTCGCCGAGCGAATCCACGGGATTCTGGTGCGGGCCAAGATCGGCTTCACACCGTCGCAGGACGGGCTCGAGTTCTTCGTCCCGATCCGCGACGGAACGGCCGCCGTGATGGTGCGGCCGGGCTCGTTCGGCGACGAGCCGCTGGTGCTGTTCCAGTCGCCCGTGCTGCAGGGCGTGCGGTTCGAGGAGGCGGGCGCGAGGGCGCTGGCCGCCATCAACCTGCGCAACTGCAGCCTGCTGGTGGGCAGGCTGTCGTACTACGAGGAGGACGGCGTGATCGCCCTCGAGTACGCGATCCTGGCCAGCAACCTGCAGACCCAGGAGTTCATCAGGGCGCTGCAGATCGTGGCCGCCTACGCCGACACGCTGGACGACGACCTGCTGCTGGAGCTGGGAGTGGGAGCGCGCGCCCGCGACGTGTGGGGCGCGGCCGGCGACACCGGGGTGGCCTGACCTTCAGCGGGTGGCGAGGCCGGCCTGGCCGGCCGCCGGATCGGTGCTGATCAGCTCGCGCCGACCGGGGCGCCGTCGCGCCGTCGTGCGACCGCCGCGCATCAGCAGCCGGCGCACCCGCTCCGCCGCCAGCGCGGCCGAGTCGACCACCGCCACCTGCTCGCCGGCGGCCAGCTTCACCTGCGCCGCGACGGCGCTCGCGTGCGGGCAGCCGAGCGCGATCGCGTCGACGCCGGCGGCCCGCAGCGTGGCCACCTCCGCGGCGACCGCAGATCCGGCGTCGCGGCCGGACTCGACCAGCTCGCGCAGACCAGGCACCGCCGACCACGTCACCCGGCCACCGCCGCGTTCGCGCTTGAGCGCACGGGCCAGCTGACCACCGCGCAGGCAGCCCGCCCCCGTCATGAGAGCGATACGGCCCGAGGCGGAGCGGGCGGCGGCCTGCGGGACGATGCCGTCGATGCCGATCACGGGCAGCGGCGCCAGCCCGGCGCGGATCGGCTCGAGGGCATCGGCGCAGCCCTGGGCGGAGGCCAGCACCACCAGCTTGGGCCCGCGCTTGGCGACGACGTCGCCGGCCAGGCGCGTGAGCCGGTCGATCACGACGGCGGACCGGCGACGCGCGAAGGGCGCGTAAGCGTGGTCGGCCAGGAGCACCGTGTCCTCTTTAGGCAACAGCCGCACGATCGCATCGCACACGGCCACGCCTCCGAATCCGGAGGCGATCACGACGATCGGGGAGTCAGACGAGCCCATCCGGCCTGATTCTTTCACGACCCGACCGGTGCCAATTCGGCAACGGAATGCCACGGCGGCCGTGTCTGCCTCTGAGGCCGGGTCGGCCCGATCCCGAGGAGGTGCCACGAACGCCCGTCACGCCAATACCCACGGATGTGGCGAAGCCGTGCCGAAGCCTTCACCGGGTATGGAACGGTGTTTGACACCCCCTCCGGGCGGGGGGCTTGACAGATCGCCGAACCGGGTTAAGAGCGCGGCCGCGACTTCTCGGGGTCGTAGATCGGGAACTGGTCGACCAGCGCCGGCACCAGCCGGCCGTCGGGCAGCGTCACCTCGACCTGCCTGCCCACCTCCGCCAGGTCCGCCTCGATGCAGGCCATCGCGATCAGCTTGTCCACCGTCGGCGAGCGTCCCGCGCTGGGCGATGTCAGCTTGCCCACGCCGCGGCCGTTCGACAGCACCGGCGTGTTGTAGTCGGGCGCGTCCTCACCGGCGATCACGAGCGTCACCATGCGATGCGTGATGCCTGCGTCGAGCTCCGCCTGCAGCGCCTCCTTGCCGTGGAAGTCGCCCTTGTCCAGCTTGATCATGCGGTCGAGGTTGACGTGGAACGGCGACGTCACGCCCGGGAAGTAGTCAAAGCCGATGAATATCAGGCCGGCCTCGATCCGCAGGCTCTCGACCGCCGCCAGACCGTAGGGCCGGATGCCCATCGAAGCGCCCTGATCGAGCAGCCCCTGCCAGACCTGCTCCGCATCGCCAGGCTCGCAGAACACCTCGTAGCCGAGCTCACCCGAGTAGCCGGTACGTGCCACGTAGCAGGGCGCACCGCAGACCGAGACCTGCTCCGTCAGGAACCGGAAGTACCGCAGCCCGGCGATGTCGGCATCGGTCACGGCGGACAGCAGCTCGCGCGAGCGCGGACCCTGCACCTGCAGGTGCGGCATCTCCATCGTCTGCTCCGTGATCTCGATCCCGAGGTCGGCCGTGATCCGTCGGAAGTGGTCGGCGTCGGTCTCGAGCGCCGTCACCACCAGCACGTTCTCGGGATCGTCGCCGCGGAAGACAACGCCGTCCCCCAGCATCCTGCCCTGCGCGTCCACAAAGGGCGCGTAGCGGGCCTGCCCCGGCTCGAGACCGGCCATGTCGGCCGTGAAGCAGTAGTCGACCGCCGCCATCGCCTCCTTGCCCCTGAAGAACCACTTGCGAAGCGGCGACTCGTCCCAGATGCCGACCGCCTCGCGCACCGCGTGGTGCTCGGCGATCGGGTCGCCGAAGTCCGAGATCCAGTCCCAGCCCTCCCACTCTGCAAAGGTGCCGCCCAGCCGCCGCTGGATCCCCTCGAAGCCCGTGCGCAGCAGCCCGTCGGGGTACACGCCAGACGGTGCCGGCTGATCGACCTGCAGCGCCGCGGCGGCGGCGATGTCAAAAGGGGCCGAGTCGCCGTCGAGGGCCGGCATCGGCACCTCCACCGGCATGATCGTCGTCGGGGTCGCGCGCCGCGTCAGCTCCTGGTGGCCGGGCGGCAGCACCTGGGTCACGCCCAGCAGCGCACGCGCCTGCGCCGGCCCGGCCAGCGTGCGGTACCCCTCGACCGGCTGCTTTTCCTCCCGGTCGATGTTTCGCCGCAACCGCCGCAGCCTGGCCTGGAACCCGGCGTCCAGTCCCGGCGTGGAGAAGATCGCCTGCTCCACGTAGCTCTCGACGACCCGGTTTCCGACCAGGTGCAGGTCAGCGTTGCGGGCGCGTCCGGTGAGCGGCGAGTAGGTGATGATGCAGCGCACCGACTCGAGGAACGTGTTCCAGGTCGAGAGGACGACCTCGCCGCGGCAGCGAGCGCCGGTCTCGGGCACCGCCAGCAGGGTGATCGCCCGGTCGGTGACCGCCTCGATCAGCGCCTCCGCCGTCGGCTGCAGCAGCGTCACGAACTTGTGCAGCGGCCACACGTCGAGCTGGTTGAAGTCGCCCGGCTCGCAGCCGACCCCGAAGAGATAGTTGTCGGCGTAGCGGAAGAAGTTGCCCGTGCCCTTGGTGGCCCGCAGGTCGTCGTAGAAGAGGGTGGTGGTGGCGCAGATCAGGTTGGAGCAGCCGCAGGCGTCCATGGGGTTCGCCAGCACCACCCCGAGCCGGTCGTCCGGGCGCCAGCCGCCTGGCCACAGCGACTCGAGGCCGGCCGAGCCGTTGTCGCCCCGCTCGACCGTGAAGTCGTCGGATGAAAGCGCGTACGA
>DATNEO010000154.1:0-16590 GCA_035553035.1 Gaiellales bacterium
GCCGGTAAGTCGGTGGTGTCGGCGAACAAGCAGCTGCTGTCCCAGCACGGCGACGAGCTGTTCGGCGCAGCCGAGCGAAACGGCGTGCAGCTGCGGTTCGAGGCCAGCGTCTGCGCCGCGATCCCGGTCGTGAAGGTGCTGCGTGAGTCGATGATCGTGACGAACGTGCACCGGATCGACGGCATCGTCAACGGCACCACAAACTTCATCCTGACGCGCATGATCCAGAGCGGCGCTCCCTACGCGGAGGCTCTGGCCGAGGCGCAGGCGCTGGGCTACGCGGAGGCCGACCCCACCGAGGACGTGACCGGCGCCGATGCCGCCGCCAAGATCGCCATCCTGGCGTCAATCGCGTTCCACACGCGGATGCGGCTGGAGGAGGTCGATCACGTCGGCATCAACCTGCTCGACCTGGCCGATGTGGAGCACGCCGCCGAGCTCGGGTACGCGGTCAAGCTGATCGCATCGGCCTGGCGGTCAGGTGGCGAGGTGGCGGCGCGGGTGCATCCTTGCCTGCTGGCGGGGAACCACCCGCTGGCGGCCGTGGACGGCGCCTTCAACGCGGTGATGCTGCAGGGCAGCTCGATCCGCGAGGTGATCCTGGAGGGACCTGGAGCCGGCGGCGAGGAGACGGCCACGGCCGTGATCGGCGACGTGGTCGCGGTGATCGGCACGCAGGGCACGGGCTTCCTGCAGCACGACGTGCACTACCGGGACGTCGGCCGGTTCCCACCCGGGCAGCTGCAGAGCCCCTGCTATCTGCGCTTCACCGTCGATGACACGCCGGGCGTGCTGGCGCAGGTGGCCCAGCAGCTGGCCGACCACGACGTGTCGGTGGCGCAGGTCGTCCAGCACCCCGGCGCGGCCGGCGTGCACATCGTGATCCTCACCCACCGCGCCGCCGAGGGCGACGTGCGCGCCGCCGCCGACGGCGTCGCGGCGAAGGACTTCAGCCGCACCGCGCCGGTGCTGCTGCCGGTGCTCGAGCGCCACGCCGACGCGACCTGACGACCCGCCATCTCCCTATGGCACCGGCACCGCGTGTGCCGCCTCGACCGCCTCCTCCGACGGGAAGTGCGTCACGATCACGCGGCAGGGTGCCTTGCGCAGGACGAAGTCGACGGTGCGGCCGAAGAAGGCCTCCTGGCGGTTGACCGCCAGCCGCCGCTTCTCCGGCGATCCGATCACGATCAGCGTGGCGCCCTGGTCGATGACGGCGTCGACGATCGCCCGGCCCGGGTTGCGCGTGCGCACCACCAGCCCCCGGAACTCGATGCCGTAGTCCGACGCCAGCGAGCGCGCCATCTCCTGCACCTCGGCCACCGCCCGGTCGCGCTCGGGCAGCTCGGTGTCGAGCGGATCCTGCACCGGCACGTAGATGGCGCTGACGGCGACCACCGGCGCGCCCGTCTCGGTTGCCAGCCGGCAGGCGGTCGCCATCACCTCCTCGGCCAGCTCGCCCGGTTCCTCAAGCGGCACCACGATCGGCCCGCTGGGCAGCTCGACGGCCTCCTCGGGCGGCGGTGCGCCCGGCTCGTAGCGCTCCATCAGCGGGATGCCCGCGCGCACGCGCACCATCGTGTAGACGCCCAGGCCAACGATCATCCACAGCACTCCGACATCGCGGGCGCCGGGATGGGTGCCGAGCGCGATCACCCAGGCGGCAAACGCGGTGACCGCGCCGGCCACCGCCGTCACCGGGATCAGCCGGCCCCGGACCCAGACGTTGCCGTGCATCATGAACGGCCGCGGCATGTCCGGCTCGGTGATCCGCAGCCACACGATCGAGGCATTCGCCAGCCCGAAGGCGATCAGGATCCCGAAGCTGTAGATCGAGGCCAGCGACAGCACCTCCTCGCCCTGGAACAGCGCCGCCACGATCACGGACGCCGAGGCCAGCAGCCCCACCCCCAGCAGCGCGAAGGTCGGCTGCAGCGACCGGCGGTTCCGCTTCGCGAACCGGCCCGGCAGCTCCAGCCGCTCGCCCATCGCCACCGACAGCCGCCCCGCCCCCGAGAAGCTGGTGGTGATCGCAAGCAGCAGGATCAGCGAAGCGGTCACGCCCACGATGAACCGCGCCGCGGTTGCGGCGCTGCTGCCGAACTCGTTGCCGACCGCGGTCGCCAGCCCTAGCATCGGCGCGTCCAGCCAGCGCGTGGTCAGCTCGCTCGCGTAGCCGGCCGGTGCCGACGGGGCACGATGCGAGGGAAAGGCCGATATGGCAGCCGTGGCCACCGCCGCATAGACCAGGATCACCGTGAACACCGACGAGCGGATGCTGTCGGGCACCGACTTCTCCGGCCGCTTGGCCAGGCCCACCAGCCCGGTCACCTTCTCCAGGCCGGTGAACCCGATCATGGCGATCGGCAGCGCGAACGCGAGCGAGTTCCAGGTCGGCTTCGTGCCCAGGTCGATGTTGTTGGTGAGCGCCGTCCAGTTGAACAGCAGCATCAGCCCCATCAGCCCCAGCCCGGCCTGCACCACCAGGTCGAGCACGGCCAGCACCACGGTAGCCATGTACACGTTCGTACGGCGGGCGATGCGTGCGGCCGTGACCACCAGGATCAGCAACACCGCCAGCAGCTCGTTCTGGTCGGCCGAGAGCGTGTCGTGCCCGATCGCTCCCAGCACGTAGTGGGGCAGGAACAGCGCCGCCAGCGAGATCGAGATCACGTAGTCGAGCACGGTCGCCCAGCCGGCGATGAATCCCACCAGGTCGTTGAACGCGCGGCGGGCGAAGGTCGAAGCGCCGCCCGGCTCGGGGATCGTGGCCGCGCCCTCGGCGTACGCGGCGGCCGTCAGCGCGAAGATCAGGCCGGCCGCCAGGAACACCGCCGGCGTCAGCGACAGGGCGTAGACCGCGGTGATGCCGAGCGCGTAGTAGAGCGAGCTGCCGATCTCGCCGTAGGCCATCGCGTACAGCGCCGGCGCGCCCAGGAACCTGCCGAGAACGGGGATCTTGCGTGCCACTGCCGCTCAGATTAGATGACCGGTCACCCGCGCGTCGCCCGCAGACGCAGGATCCCCAGCAACAGGAACACCGCGGCCTCCAGGTACCCCACCTGCCCGCCGCCGTGGACGGTGGTGACGACGGCCAGCGCCACCCCCAGCACCACGAAGGCGACCGCCAGCAGCTGGTTCACGCGAAGCATCAGGTGGGCGCCGGCTCCGCGCCCACCATCACCCGGCAGTGGGCGTTTCGCAGCACGTAGTCGACGCGCGGCCCGAACACGCGCTGGCCCGGCTTGTGCCGGTCGCGCGCTCCCAGCACGATGATCTCGCTGCGCCGGCGCTCGGCCTCCTCGACGATCGCCTGGCCGATGTTCCGGGTGCGCACGATGCGGGTGATCACGTCCACGCCGTACTCGCGGGCGAGCGCCGCGGCCTGGCGCAGCTGGTGCTCCGCGTTGGCCACCTCCTCGTCCAGCGGCGCCGACATCGTGACGTTGAGCGGCACCTCGATCGGGTACATCACCACCAGCGTGGCATTCGATTCGGCGGCAAGCCGCAGCGCCGTCGCCGTCATCACGTCGTCCACCCGCGCCGAGGAGATCGGCATCAGGATCGAGCGGTACTCCACCTCCAGCGCCGGGCCGGTCAGCGCGTGCGGCGCCAGCACCGTCTGCGTCAGCGGCAGGTGCTGCGAGCGCCGGTAGGCGTAGTAGACGACCATGCCCAGCAACAGCCAGATCAGCCCGACCGGGGCGACGTAGTCGGAGACGTGCAGGAACACCGTCACCAGCCACGAGACGAAGGTGCCGATCCCACCCAGGATCGCGAACGTGGGCACGTCGTAGCCGCCTAGCCAGAACGATGTTGGCCCGCGCCAGGGCACGTCCTCATCGGGCATCGTGTGTCTCATCCAGACCACCGACGCGTGGGCCAGCGTAAACGACAGCATCGCCCCGAACGCGTACAGGTTGCCGAGGAAGCTGACGGCGCCGTTGGGAATCATCAGCAGGATCGCGATCAGGCTGTAGAGGATGATCGCGACGTACGGCGTGTTGTAGGTCGGGTGCACACGCCGGATCGCCTCCGGCAGCTGCCGGTGCTGTCCCATCGAGTAGGTCAGCCGCGACACCCCGATGATGCCGGCGTTGGTGGCGATGATCAGGATCGTCGCGGCCAGGATCGCCACGTAGAAGGCCAGACCGCTGGTGACCGTATCGGGCAGGCCCAGGTGGTCGACCACGCCGGCAACCGGGTCTCCCGCAAAGCGGCAGGCCAGGTCAGACGTGCGATCGCCGATCTGCAGCCCATGCTGGGCGGTGCACTGGTACTTGGAGACGTTGGCCACGTCCTGGGCGCTGGCCGCGTGCACGGGCAGCGCCGAGAGCGCAACCGACGGCAGGAACGCGTAGATCGCGAACACCGCGAGCACCACGTACATGATCGAGCGCGGCACATGACGGGGCGGGTCGATCGCCTCCTCCGCCATGTTGGAGATCGTCTCGATGCCGGTGTAGGCAACCATCGCCACCGGGATCGAGATCACGAAGTCGTGCCAGCTGGGCGAGATGCCCAGATCGACGTTGGCCTGCAGCACGTGCGGCGAGAACACCGTGATCAGGCCGATCGTGACCAGCAGCGCCTGCGTGCCCAGGTCGGCCAGCGCCAGGAAGATGTTGAGGCCGGCCGCCTCCTTCACGCCCACGATGTTCAGCGCCACCAGCAGCAGCACCACGACCGCGCCGCCGTAGATGTCGTTGGGGTGGGTGTCCAGGTGCCCGCCCGGCCAGAACTTGGCCAGGTAATGCGGAACGAAGATCGCCGAGATCGCGATCGTGACCGTGTAGTTCAGCATCTGCGCCCATCCGGCGAAGAACGAGACCGCCTCGTTGAAGGCGTGGCGGGTGAACGAGGAGGAGCCGCCGGCCTCGGGGAACCGGGCCGTGGCCTCCGCGTAGGTGACGGCCGTGAAGAAGAAGATGATGCCCGAGATGAAGAACGAGACCGGGGTCAGCCCCAGCGCGTAGGCGGTGACCAGGCCCAGCGCGTAGTAGATCGACGAGCCGACGTTGCCGTAGGCCGTCGAGAACAGCGCCGCCGTCCCGAGGACTCGGTGCAGACCCCCGGCTTGGCGGCGCTTCACTGGCACCGCGCTGTTATACAGCGCGCGGCGGTCTGGCTTCAGCCTGACCGCGCACACCGAAGAGCGCGGTCAGGCTGGTTCTGGATACCGATCATCGCGTTGCCGCGGCCGGCTACCTCGTAAGCAGCGGAATAATCAGAATGGCCACGATGTTGGTGATCTTGATCATCGGGTTGATGGCCGGTCCGGCCGTGTCCTTGTAGGGATCGCCGACCGTGTCGCCGGTGATCGAGGCCGCGTGCGCCGGCGAGCCCTTGCCGCCGTGCGCGCCGTCCTCGATCAGCTTCTTGGCGTTGTCCCACGCCCCGCCGCCGGAGGTCATCGAGATGGCGAGGAACAGCCCGGTCACGATCGTGCCCACCAGCAGCCCGCCCAGCGCCTGGTAGGAGATCAGGCCGACCACGATCGGCACGGCCACCGGGATCAGCGCCGGCAGCTGCATCTCGCGGATCGCGGTCTTGGTGACCAGGTCGACGCAGCGCGCGTAGTCGGGCTTGGCGGTGCCTTCCATGATGCCCGGGATCTCCCGGAACTGTCGTCGCACCTCCTCGACCACCTGGCTGCCGGCGCGGCCGACGGCGTCCATCGCCAGCGAGGCGAACAGGAACGGCATCAGGCCGCCGATCAGCAGGCCGGCCAGCACCCACGGGTCGTTGATCCGAAACACGATCGGGTGGCCCACCTGCTTGGCCAGCTCGTCGTTGTAGCTCTGGAACAGCACCAGCGCGGCCAGGCCGGCGGAGCCGATCGCATAGCCCTTGGTGACGGCCTTGGTGGTGTTGCCGACCGCGTCCAGCGGGTCGGTGACGTTGTCGCGCACCTCGTGCGGCAGGTCGGCCATCTCGGCGATGCCGCCGGCGTTGTCGGTGACCGGGCCGAAGGCATCCAGCGCGACCACCATCCCTGCCATCGAGAGCATGGCCGTGACCGCGGTGGCGATGCCGTAGATGCCGGCCAGCTTGTAGGAGCCGAGCGTGCCCACGACCAGCACGATCACCGGCAGCGCCGTGGCCTGCATGCCCACCGCCAGACCGGCGATGATGTTGGTCGCGTGGCCGGTGGTGGACTGCTGGGCGATCCGTTTGACCGGGTTGAACCGGGTGCCGGTGTAGTACTCGGTGATGCCCACCAGCAGCGCCGTGATGACGAGGCCGATCAGGGCGCACAGGTAGATGCGGCCCCAGCCGTGGGGCAGGTCGCCGGCGACCGAGTGGATCACCGGGATGTAGATCAGGGCCGACAGCGCGGCCGAGACGAACACGCCGGTGTAGAGCGCCGCCATGATGCTGCCGCTCTTCGGCAGCCGCACCAGCAGCGTGCCCACGATCGACGCCGGGATCGCCAGCGCACCCAGCAGCAGCGGCAGCACCACCGCCGCATGGATGCCGCTGAGAGCGCCCAGGAACATGGCCGCGACGATGGTCACCGCGTAGGTCTCGAACAGGTCGGCCGCCATGCCGGCGTCGTCGCCGACGTTGTCACCGACGTTGTCGGCGATCACGGCCGGGTTGCGCGGGTCGTCCTCGGGGATGCCGGCCTCGATCTTGCCCACCAGGTCGGCGCCCACGTCTGCGCCCTTGGTGAAGATACCGCCGCCCAGCCGGGCGAACACGGAGATCAGCGAGCCGCCGAAGGCCAGGCCGACCAGCGCCTTGGTCGCCGTCTGATCGCTGTAGTCCATGACGCGCAGGACGCCGTAATAGCCGGCCACGCCCAGCAGGCCCAGGCCGACGACCAGGATGCCCGTGACCGTGCCGCCCTTGAAGGCCACCGACAGCGCCGGCGCCATGCCGCTCTTGGCGGCCTCGGCGGTGCGGACGTTCGCGCGCACGGCCACGTTCATGCCGATGAACCCGGTGATCCCCGACAGCACCGCGCCGATCACGAACCCGATCGCCACCTTCACGCCCAGGTCGCCGGTCCAGTGGCCGGCCACGGCGATCGCGACCGCCACCGCCACGGCCACGCCTGCGATGGTCGTGTACTGGCGGCGCAGATAGGCCGCCGCCCCCTCCTGGATCGCCGCGGCAATCTCGCGCATGCGGTCGGATCCCTGCGGCTGCGCCAGCACCCATCGGGTCAATCCGAGCCCGTATACAACCGCCGCGGCGCCACACACGAGCGCGATCAGGACGGCATGGTCAACCAATGAACTCACGTGGCAAGCTCCTTAGGGGGTCGATGACAACCGCGCGATTGTATCAGCGGTCGCGGCTTGAACAGGCGGGTTACCCGGGAGGTTGTGACGCCCGGGTGCGGCCCCGCCGGATTTCTAGAATCGGGCTCCGGTGAGCGCCGTCGCGCAGGTGTCCTGGGGCTGCGGGCCGATCTTCGGGATCGCCTCGAACAGCAGCCGCCGCAGCTTCTCGTTGTTCTCGGTGAACACCTTGACCACGGACTCGTGGCTGACGGGTTCCACGTCCGGGTCGTCCTCCAGCCCCACGTCGTAGTCGGTGATCAGCGAGACGTTGGCGTAGCAGAGCTCCAGCTCGCGGGCCAGCCAGCCTTCGGGGTAGGCCGTCATGTTGATCACGCCCCACCCCATCTGGCTGAACCAGCGGCTCTCCGACCGGGTCGAGAAGCGCGGGCCCTGGATCACGACCACGGTGCCGCCGTCGCGGATGTCGAGCCCCTGCGAGCGGCCGGTATCGAGCAGGACCTGCCGCAGCTCCGAGCAGTACGGGTCGGCGGCCGACACGTGCGTGGTCACGGGCCCGTCGTAGAACGTGTCGGCGCGGCCGCTGGTGCGGTCGACGAACTGGTCGCAGACCACGAACGTGCCCGGCGGCAGATCCTTGGACAGGCTTCCCGACGCGCACGGCCCGATCACCCGGCGCACGCCCAGCTCCTTCATCGCCCACAGGTTGGCCCGGTAGGGGATCGCGTGCGGCGGCAGGCCGTGGGTGCGACCGTGGCGGGGCATGAACGCCACCCGCTTGCCGCCCACGTCGCCGATCACGAAGCGATCCGAGGTGGGGCCGTACGGCGTGTCCACCACCACGTCCTCGGCGTCGTCGAGGAACGAGTAGAACCCCGACCCTCCGAACACCCCGATCTCGGCGCTGCTCATACGTCTCCTCCCGGCGTCCAGATGGGCGGTCGCGGCGGCGTCTCGACCGCCGGTTGCGTGTCCTTGGGCGGCTCCTCCGGCTCCGGTCTGGCCGCCGGCCCGGCGGCGGGCGCGCTGGCCTCGGCGTAGGCCAGCTGCAGCTCGGAGAGTGCGCGGCGGAACTGGCGCAGATGCTCCGGCGGCAGCAGTCGCGCCACCACCGGCATCAGCGCGTCCGCGGTATCGATCGCGAGCTGGGCCTGCTCGAGGTCGCCCTTGCGCGCGATCTCGTCGGCGGCCAGCGAGATCGCCAGCTGCGCCGTCGACAGCACCAGCTCCGGCACCGTCGGCATCCGCATCTCCTGCTCGGCGCCGCCCGGCTCCGGCCCGTGTGCGCCCGCGTCGCTCATAGCGCTCCCTCCCTGTCCGACAGCCATTCCCCCACCGAGCGCTGGTTACGCTCGACCACGTCCGGCCACAGCTCGCGCGGGTCGGCGCCATCCTCCATCAGCTCGTCCATGCGCTGCGAGAGGGTCGGTTCGCGCAGCGGCGGCAGGTAGCGCGCGATGCCCAGATCGGCGGCCGTGTCAGCGACCTGGTCGAGCACCTGCTCGAGGCGCTCCAGCGCCGGGATCGAGCGGCGCGCGGCCAGGTCGATCAGCTCGCCCGACATGCCCCAGCGGATCGCCCGCCACATGTTCTCCTCGAGGTCGCGGCCGGGGTAGGCGGGCAGCGGCTCGCCGGCGTCGAAGCGACGGGCGAAGTCGGCGGTCAGGGCCACCATCAGGCCCGATAGCGCCACGGAGCGCGCGAACTCGGGCTGCCCGTCGCAGATCCGCGTCTCGACGGTGGGATAGGCCTGATGCGGGCGCACGCTCCACCAGATCTCCGTGTGCTCGCGGATCGAGCGCGTGTCGATCAGGAAACGGACGAACTCCGCGTACTGATCCCAGCCCGAGAAGCTGTCGGGGATGCCGCAGCGCGGGAAGAACTTGGTGAAGATCTCGGTGCGGGTGGAGTGCAGGTGCGTGTGGCGGCCCTCCAGCCAGGGCGAGCTGCCGGAGAAGGCCAGCAGCTCGGGCAGCACCGACCGAAGCGCGCTGTTGACGGCGATCGCGCGGTCGGCGCCGTTGATGCCGACGTGCACGTGCAGGCCGAACGTGTTGTTGCGCCAGGCCACGTAGCGCAGCGTCGACTCGACGATCGCGTAGTGCGGCGTGTCGATCACCTGCTGGTCCTCCCAGCGCGAGTACGGATGCGTGCCGGCGGCGCACAGGCGGTAGCCGAGGTCGTCGGCCAGGTCGAGCAGGTCGGCCCGCCGCTGTGCCATGGCGGCGGCAGCCTCCGCGAAGCTGCCGCACTTGCCGGTCCTGACCTCGACCTCGCTGCGGATCAGCTCCCCCGCCACCATCTCTCGCAGCGTCGGATGCTCGCGGGCGGCCACGTCGAACCGCTCGAAGCCGGGCGTCATCTCCAGCGTGCCCGGTTCGAGGATCGCGAACTCCTCCTCGACCGCGATGGTGAAGTCCTCGGCCTGCTCGAACTGGACGCGCGCGTTCTCGAGCGCCGCCAGCGGGTCGGTGATCTTGGGCGACTCTCCCATCCGGGGCGGCACGATACCCGAGCCGCCGCCAGCTAGCAGGCCTTCTACTCGGTTCGATCCTGCCTCGTCTCGTGCTCGAACCAGCTCTCGGCTCGCGCGGGCCGGCTTGCGGACTCCGGCTCGATGGTCGCGCTCTCCGGTGGATCGTGGAGGGTAAGGTGCGCCGCCTGCTCGGCCGAGATCGAGAGCGTCACGCGGCCTGGATCGATCGAGGCGACCTGGTCGGCGGGCACGTAGTGTGGTCGATCCTCGTAGTTGTGGAAGACGAAGGGGCCGCCGTGATGGGTGATGGCAAGGCCATCGAAGATGTCCTCGTTCTCGTCACCCACGACGAGGAACACCTTCCCGACCTGCTCGCCGTCGGCTGCGTACACGGGCCAGTTGTGCTCGATGGTCTTCCAGGCAACGGTCGTCATCGTCAACCTCCGGTCAGGTCAGCGGAGTCTAGTTGGGAGCGTCCCTTGAGATCAGGCTGTCGGCGATTCGCTCCCAGCTCCAGCGGGCGCAGACCCGCTCGCGGCCGAGCAGGCCGATCGCCTCCCGTTCGGCTGCGGGCAGGTCAAGGATCTCACCGACCGCGCGTTCCAGGTCATCCACGGAGCCGTCGAACGTCCGCGCGGCCGGCCCCAGGCCGGCCGCGACCTCGGCCAGCCCGGAGTGATCCGAGACGACGGTCATCAGCCCGCAGCTGGCGGCCTCGGCGGCGACCATCCCGAACGCCTCCGGCAGCACGCTCGGCACCACCACCAGCTCGGCGCACGGCACCAGCTGCTGCAACTGGGCGTGATCCATCGCGCCGGTGAAGATCACGCGTTCGCCGGCCAGCGACTCCAGCCAGGCCCGGTCGGAGCCGAAGCCGACCACCACCAGCCACGTGTCCGGGTGCCGCGGTGCCAGCCGCCGCCAGGCGTCGAGCAGCAGGTGCACGCCCTTCTGGCGCAGCAGCTTGCCGAAGTAGAGGATGAACGGGCCCGCCTGCTCGAGCCGATCGGCGGCTTCGGCATCCGGATGCCGTTCCGGGTGGGCGCCCGGCCGGTCTGACCGCAGCAGCTCGAACAGGACCGGCCGCGAGCCGCCGTCCGGGCGGAACGCGTCCACGTCCACGCCGGGCGGGACGATCGCAACGCGGTCGAGGTACGGGCCGTCGCCCAGCAGCTCGCGGGTCACATCGACGATGTGCTGCGACCCGGCGAATACGGCGTGCGCCGAGTCGAGCGGGCCGCGCGCCAGGCCGGCCAGGCGCCGGTTTCCGCGGATCGCGTACTCCAGCTCGGACCCGTGCAGCTTGACGGCGTACGGCGTTTCCGAGGTCGCACAGCCGCGCTGCGCCACCGGGCCGCCCATGATGGCGTGGTTTGCCAGCACCAGATCGGCCGGCTCGCGCTCCAGCTCGGCGTCCAGCGCCGACGCGTTCAGGTCGAGGTAACGCTCCAGCTCGGCCTCTGAGAAGTCTTCGACCAGGCGCGCCTCGATGCCCTGGTAGCGGTCGAGCACGAACGTCGGCAGCAGCGGCCCTGCCTCGGGGCGGATGATGCGCACACCTGGGCCGAGCGGGAACAGCTCCGGGTGTGGTTCCTGGCAGAGCACGCGCACGTCGTGGCCGAGCCGCGCCCAGGCGCGGGCCACGTGCTGGGTGTAGATGTTGGAGCCGGTCCCTGACAGCAGGTAGCCGTGCCAGAGGATGAGGTTCACGACGCTCCGGCGGGCTCGCGGGGGGACACCGCCCTATTCAAGCACCACGTGCTGCTGGCGGTATTACGTGAGGTGGAAGTAGAGCGCGTAGAGCAGCGCGGCGGCCGGGCTGGAGCGGTGCACGGTGACGTCGGGCGGGGTGTCGATCAGCGCGTCCGAGTAGCTGAAGATGATCTTCACGCCGGCCTCGACCAGCGCGTCTGCGGCCGGCTGCGCCGCGGCCGGCGGCACCGCCAGCACGCCCACGATGATGTTCTTCTCGCGCACCATCTCGGCCAGCGTCGCCGGATTCTGCACCGCCAGCGAGGAGATCTGGGTGCCGACCTTGCGCGGGTCGCTGTCGAACACGCCCGCGATGTGGAAACCGTGGTCTGCGAACACGGTCGACGAGGCGATGGCACGGCCCAGGTCGCCGGCGCCGATCAGCGCGATGTTGTGCTGGCCGGACGTGCGCAGAATGCCGCGGATCTCCCCGATCAGGGAGTCGATGTTGTAGCCCACCCCACGCTTGCCGAACTTGCCGAAGCCGGACAGGTCGCGGCGGATCTGGGTGGCGTTGACGTTGGTGTACTCGCCGATCTCCTGTGACGAGATCGAATCGCGTCCCATCTTCTTGGCCTGCGTGAGCACCTGCAGATACCGGGACAGCCGCGCGGCGACCCCCACCGTGAGTCGTTCCTGCGACAACGATTCCTCCCTGGCCATGGTTCCTTGTGACATTGCACGAGCAGTGTAGCGAGCGGCTTCCTTATGCGCGTCCGCTTGTCACAAGGGTTGTCAGGAAGCGGACGATTGTGACGCCGCCACCACCCGCCGGGCCAGCTCCACCGGCTCCACGCGGTACTTGAACGCCTTGCGGCCGGCCACGTACACGACCGGGATCTGCTCGCGATGGCGCGCCTCGAGCTCGGCATCGCCGGTGATGTCCACCAGCTGCAGCTCGAAGCCGAGCAGCGGCTGCTGGCGTTCGAGCACCACCTTGGCGACGTCGCAGAGGTGGCAACCGGGCGCGCCGTAGAGCACCACCGGGACGCTCATGCGGTGGCGTAGGCGTCGCGGGCCAGGTACTCGGGATAGGGCAGCGCCGGGCAGAAGCGAGCGGCCGACGCGATCATGGCCGCGTTGTCGGAGCAGAGCGCGAGCGGAGCCAGCGCCAGCCGCACGCCGGCGCGCGCGCACTCCTGTTCGAGCGCGGCGCGCAGCACGCCGTTGGCCGCGACGCCGCCGACCACGGCCAGCGTGTCGCGGCCGGTCACCTCCAGCGCCCGCATCGTGCGCGACACCAGTGAGCGCACCAGCGCCCGCTGGTAGGACGCGGCCAGGTCGGCGCGCCCGCTGTCGTCGCCGCCCGCGGCCAGAACGGCGGTGCGCAGGGCGGTCTTGAGCCCGCTGAAGGAGAGGTCGAGGCCCTCGCGGCCGGCCATGGCCACGGCGAACTCGTGCGCATGGTGGTCGCCGTCGCGCGCCAGCCGCTCGAGCGCGGCGCCGCCGGGGTAGCCGAGGCCGAGCAGGCGCGCGCCCTTGTCGAAGGCCTCGCCGGCGGCGTCGTCGAGCGTCTGCCCGACGACGTGCATGCCGGGGCCGTGGTCGTCCACCTCGGCCAGCAGCGTGTGGCCACCCGAGGCCAGCAGCACCAGGAACGGCGGCGCCACCGGCTCCGGCTCCAGGTACAGCGACGCGACGTGACCGTGCAGGTGACCGACGGGGATCAGCGGCAGGCGGCGCGCGAAGGCCAGCGCCTTGGCGGTCGCCAGGCCGACCAGCAGCGCGCCGATCAGGCCCGGCCCCTCGGTGACGGCGACCGCGTCGACCCGGTCGAAGCCGACGCCGGCGTCGTCCAGCGCCCGTTCGACGACGGGCACGCACAGCTCCAGGTGGCGGCGCGAGGCCACCTCGGGGACGACCCCGCCGTAGCGGGCGTGCAGTTCGGCCTGGGACGCGACCACGCTCGACAGCAGCCGTCCGCCGTCGTCGACCAGCGCGGCGGCGGTCTCGTCGCAGGAGCTCTCGATCGCGAGGATCACGCCACCGGCTCCGGGTCGCGCCACATGATCAGGGCGTCCTCCCGGTTGTCGGTGTAGTAGCCGCGGCGGACGCCGGTCTCGACGAAGCCGAGGTCGCGGTAGAGGCCGATGGCGCTGTCGTTGCTGACGCGCACCTCCAGCGTGTAGCCGCGGTCGATGTCCTCGCCGGTCAGCTCGAACAGCCGCTCCAGCATCTGCCTGGCGACGCCGCGGCCGCGCCAGGGCGCGTCGACGGCGACGTTCATGACGTGCCAGGCGTCGACGTAGCGGGCGACGATCAGGTAGCCGAGCATGTCCTCGCCCTGGAAGGCGCCCAGGCAGATGCCGCTGGGCTTGGACAGCTCGCCGGCGAACATCGACCGAGACCACGGGGTCGGGTAGGCTCGGCGCTCGATCCGCTCGATGGCATCGAGGTCGACCGGACGCAGCGGCCGCACGTCGACGGCGGTCATCATGAGGCGGCCCTCGCGGAGGGCGACCGGTCGGCATCCGGCGCGCGCACGTAGAGCGGCTCAGGTGCGTCCCAGAGGTCGGACAGCGATGCGTGGTGGCGGGCCCACGGCGTGTGCAGCGGCGAGGCGTCGGGCGCGATCACGGCGGCCGGCTCCAGCAGGCCGCGGTAGCGGACGGCGCCGTCACCGGCCAGCGAGGTGCCGGGTGTGATCAGCTCGGCCAGTTGCCCAGGCGCGATCGCGCACAGGTCGATACCCGCCCCCTTGCAGAACACCTCGCCGCGGCGGGCGTCGATGCAGGCCACGTCCACGCCGTCGCCGCAGAGCAGGGCGTCGAGTGTTCCGACGCCGTGCACCGGCACGGACAGGGCAAAGCCAAGCGCGCGGGCTGACGCGAGCCCGATCCGCAGCCCGGTGAAGGTGCCCGGCCCGGTTCCGACCACGATCGCGTCGAGCTGCGACGGCTCGATGGCGGCCGTGCGCATCAGGTGGTCGACGTCGTCGAGCAGGTGCTGGGCCGCGGTGGAGCGGCCGGCCGTGGCCGACTCGGCCAGCACCTCGCCGTCCCGCCACAGGCAGGCGGTTGCGGTGTCAGTCGCGGTATCGAGCGAGAGCAGCAGCAAGGGCGTTCAACAGACCCGAATCGTCGCAGGCCAGCGTGATCAGCCTAGCATCGCCCTGCAGGTGGTCGATGTCCACGGTGACACGCGGATCAGGCAGCATGCCGGCCCCGGCGTCGGGCCACTCGACGAACGCGATCGCCTCATCGAAGTAGGGCTCGAGGTCGGCCCACTCCTCGATGGTGAGGCCGCTCGAGCGGTAGAGGTCGAGGTGCGCGACGCTGACGCCGTTGGCCGCGTACCGGTTGCCCACCGTGTAGGTGGGGCTGGTGACCGGCTGCGCCACCCCCAGCGCACGCGCAGCGCCGCGCACGAACGCGGTCTTGCCCACCCCCAGCTCGCCGCGCAGCCAGACCGAGTCTCCCGGCTCGAGCCGGGAGGCGACCTCGGCCGCGATCGCCTCGGTATCGGCCGGCGACAGGGAGGTCAGGGGACGGTCTGCCACGGCCACCGACCATAGCCATCGGCGGGGGCGAGGTGTCAAACACCGCTTCGGCCACGGGGCAATCCGGCACCGGTCTGGCGCAGATGCGAAAACGCGCCGTGACAGCGGTTCATGGAGAACAGGCGTTTCGCCCAATTATTGGAGTCAAACACCGACCGCACGCTGCCGGTATCTCGGCACGCAGCCGTGACCAGTCGCGGCAAGCTGTGACGCTGGCCGGCCCTTAGAACTGGAAGGTCAACTGAGCGTCGTCGAGCTCGGGCTCGGACGCCGGCGCCACGGCCGCGGACATGGGCGCCGGCTGGGGCGCGGCTTCGGCCGCTGCGCTGCCGCCTGTCAGGAGCGCCGGCAGCGCAGCGAAGTCGCTTCGCAGCATGTCCAGCATCGCCGGCGTGTAGAGCGCCGCCGCCGGGTGGTAGATCGGGAACAGCTGCACGGTGACGGCGCCGAACATGTGCTCCTGGGCGCGTCCCCGCACCCGCGTGATGCCGAGCGGGCTGCCGGAGAGCAGCTTCGTGGCGAAGTTCCCCAGCGTGCAGATCACCCGGGGCCGGATCAGCTGGATCTGGTCGTGCAGGTAGCCCTGGCACGACTCGATCTCGGCCGGGAGCGGGTCACGGTTCCCCGGTGGCCGGCACTTCAGCACGTTGGCGATGTACACCTGCTCTCGCGACAGCCCGATCTCCTCAAGCAGCGTCTCCAACAGCCGGCCTGCCTGGCCGACGAACGGGATGCCCTGCTTGTCCTCGTGGAAGCCGGGGGCCTCACCCACGAACATCAGGTCGGCGTCGGGCTCTCCACTGCCGACCACCACCTGGGTGCGGCTGCCGGCCAGGGCGCATCGCTCACAGCTCGCCCATTCCGCCGCCCGCCGCTCCAGTTCCTGACGTCGCGTGTCCGCATCGACCACGGCCCCGATTCTGGCAGGCGGGTCGGACGCATCATGTCCGCCGGTCTCGTACCGAACCGTCGCGGGCCGCCGCTGGGTAGAGTGCCAGGCCCGGGGGGCTTGCGCCATGCACACAACAACCGTTGTCATCGGGGCCGGCAGGGTGGGCCGCACGGTCGCAGCCCGTCTCAGCGGCGCGCGGTTGTACGGACGCGGGCAGCAGCCCGACCTGGACGACTGCCGGCGCCTGCTGATCGCGACCCCCGACGCCGAGATCGAGCGGGTATGCCAGGCGCTGGCTCCCCGGCTCGACGCCGAAGCGTCGGTGATCCACTTCTCCGGCGCCACCTCGGTGCACGCCCTCGACGCCGCCCGCGGGCCGACCGCCTGCGTCCATCCCATGCAGACGGTCTGGCCCGAGCTGGGACGCGACCAGCTCGAGGGCGCCTACGCCGCCGTCACCGGCGACGCGGCCGCCGGCAACGCGCTCGCGGTGCAGCTGGGCATGATTCCGTTCCCGCTGGCCGACGACCGCAAGCCGCTCTACCACGCGGCCTCGACCTTCGCCTCCAACTACATGGTCACGACCACGCAGGTCGCAGTCGGCCTGCTGGAACGGGCCGGCCTCGATCGCGAGCTGGCGCTGCGCGCCCTGCGCCCGCTGCAGGATCGGACGCTGGACGTGGCCGGCCGCCGGCCCACCGGCCCGATCGCACGCGGCGAT
>DATNEO010000155.1:0-35016 GCA_035553035.1 Gaiellales bacterium
TCGACCGACGTGCGGCTTCCGAAACGCGACCCGGTGACCTGGAACGCGTGGGGCCGTCCATCCGGCCGCAGCGCGATCGCCTCACCGTCGAGCACCAGCGAGCCGGCGTCGAGCGCCCGCACCGCCTCGACCACCTCGGGCACGCGGTCGGTGACCTCGTCGAGCGAGCGCGTGAACACGCTCACCTGATCGCCGCGTCGGTGCACCTGGATGCGGGCGCCGTCCAGCTTCCACTCGAGGGCGGCCCGATCGATCTTCGCGAGAGCTGTGGCCAGATCGGGAGCCGTCCCCGCCAGCATCGGCTGCACCGGCCGCCCCACCTCGAGTCGCACCGCCCACAAGCCGTCGATCCCGTCGAACACGGCGATCCGGGCCAGCTCGCCGGCGTCTCCGAGCAGCATCAGCGCCCGCCGCGCCTCGCTCTGCGACACGGAGGCCGCGCGCGCAACGGCGTCGGTGACCGCCGACTGCAACGCGCCCTGGCGCAGATCGCTCAGGATCAGGCGCCGCAGGAACTCCTGCTCCGGCTCCGTGGCCGCCGCGAACAGGTTGTGAACCGCACCCGCCCGTTCCGCCTGTGATCCCGCACCGGAGATGCCCGCGATCCCCGCCAGCGCAGCGTCCACGGCGACCAGCGTCAGCGTCGCGTCGGCGGCGGCCGGCGGCAGCTCGCGCAGCGCGGCCCAGCCGGCGCCGAGCCGCCGCTGGCGCGGCTCGCCGGCCAGGAACCCGGCGCCGATCGCCACCTCGTCGCGGTCCATGCCGGCAATGCAGGCCGCCAGCAGCTCGACCTTCTCGCCGCGCGACCGGGTCGCGGCAACGGCGGCGGAGGTCTCGACGATCTGGTGAAGTAGCACCTAGTCGGGGGTGATCGCCTCGCTCAGCTTCATGTGAACCTCCTGACGAACTCCAGAGCAGTGTCGGCCACCTCACGCCAGCCGCTGTCGATCGTGAGCGCGTGACCGCGCCCGCTCATCTCGACGATCTCAGTGACGGCCTCCTTGTTCTTCTTCTGCTTCTTGAAGGAGGCCTTCGCGATCGCCCAGGGGACGGTGTGGTCCTTCTCGCCGGAGATGATGAGCAGCGGACCGCGCTCGGGATTCTTGTGGTCGACCTTCACCTCCGTCCACGGGTTGAAGTTGGCGGTCGCGGCCTGGAACAGCGGAGCGCCCGGCGCGGGCACGGCAAACGCGTCGTAGAGCTGCCGGGCCTCGTCCTCGTCGACCGCGTTCGCGAACGCGTAGCGGAACTGTTCGTAGGTGAGCGGAACGGCACGGTGGCGGTTGGCCGGGTTGGTGAGCACCGGGCTGGCCGAGCGTAGCGCCGAGACCGGCAGCGGCAGCACGCCGCGAAACGGCGCCGGGTCGATCGCTACCGTGGCGGTCGACAGTCCCCGCCCGGCCAGGATCTGGGCCAGCAGGCCGCCGAACGAGTGGCCGATCACGACCGGCTTGCGGTCGAGCTTGCCGATCACCTCGGCGAAGTGGTCGGCGACGTCGCCCACCGTCTTGTTGGCGAACGTGTCGGGATTGGCATTCGCCTCGGCGACGGTCTCGGGGTCGTCGGGCCAGCCGGGCGCGAGCGCGGCGTAGCCCGCCGCGTCGAACACCTCCGCCCAGCGGTCCCAGCTGCTCGGAAGCAGCCACAGCCCGTGGACGAACACCGCGGGAGTCCGGCCGGTCGCATTGACCTTGTCCACGTCCTGCTGCTCGTGCGTTGCAATCGTCGACATCGCATCCACCCCTAAGTCGATGGTGTCGAGCCATCCTAGCCCGGTGCCCCGAAGCGCCCGCTGCTACGTTGCCGGGCGTGAGCGGTCCGCCTCAAACTCGCCCGGTCCGGAGGCTGACCGGCCTGGCGCTGGCGGGTCTGGCCGTGGCCGTTCTGACCGTCGGTTGCGGCTCGTCGGGTAGCGCGTCAACGCCGTCCGCGTCGACGCCCGCGACGATCGCCGAGCAGCTGACATCGGCCGACGCGGCGCTGCGGCCGGCGCTGGAGAGGTGGCGCGCGTCCGACCCGAAGCTTGCGAGCGCACCTCCGGGCGACGTGCTGGCCGCGGCCGCCCAGGAGCGGCAGCTGGTGCTTCAGCTGGCCGAGACGCGATCGCTGATCCGCCCCACGCTGGCGGCGTTGCCGCCCTCGCTGGCAGTCGCCGTCGGGGCGCAGCTGCGCGCCGCACTGGCGCTGCGGCGGCTGGCCGGGCCGCCGTCGGGCAAGCCGGTGACGCTGCACCTCGATCCGGCGCCGCCGGCCGGGCAGCTGCTGGCCGACTACCACCTGGCGCAGAACCGGTTCGGGGTGCGCTGGCAGACGCTGGCGGCGGTGAACCTGGTCGAGTCGGCGTTCGGCCGCGTCGGCAACACCAGCAGCGCCGGCGCCCAGGGGCCGATGCAGTTCCTGCCCGCCACCTGGAAGACCTATGGCCTGGGCGGCGATATCGACTCGCCCCGCGATGCGGTGCTGGGCGCGGGCAACTACCTGCACCAGTCGGGCGCGCCGGCCGACGAGCGACGTGCGCTGTTCGCCTACAACCACTCGAGCCTGTACGTGCGGGCGGTGCAGGCCTACGCGCGCGCGATGGCGCGCGACCGGCTCGGGTTCCTGACCCTGTACGCCTGGGAGGCGAGCCTGCCGGCCACGATCCCGTGAGCCGCCGTTACCGGACCGCAACGCGCCCGACCAGGTCCGGACACGTTCAGCGCGTAGGCTTCGCGGTATGCAGCGGCGACCGGGCATCACCGCACGACGGGCCGCGGCCGCAACCGCCCTATGCTGCGCGCTGATCGCCGCGGGCGCTGCGCAGGCACGTGCCGGCGGCACGCCGCACGGAACAACGCCCGCCGCCACGCCCACACTGTCGCAGCTGGTCGGCCAGCGGCTCGTGGTCGCGTTCAAGAGCACGACCGCCAGCCGCAGCCTGCGGGCCCGGATCAGGGCCGGCCAGATCGGCGGCGTGATCCTGTTCGGGTCGAACATCGCCTCGCCGTCGCAGCTGCAGGCGCTCACCGCCAAGCTGCAGCTGGCGGCGCACAACGGCGGCCAGCCGCCACTGTTGATCACCACCGACCAGGAGGGCGGCCTAGTCAAGCGGATCCCCTGGGCGCCGCCGGACCACTCCGCACAGCAGCTGGGTCAGCTGCCGACCGCGAAGTCCCACACCGCCGGATCCCGGACGGGGGCGGCGTTGCGTGCGGACGGCGTCAACATCGACCTGGCACCGGTCGCGGACGTGCCCACCGGGCCTTCCGACTTCATCGAGCAGCAGCAGCGAGCGTTCTCGACCAGCCGCTTTATCGTCGCCACGCATGCGGCGGCGTTCGCGAACGGGCTCGAGGGCCACAAGGTATGGCCGACCCTGAAGCACTTCCCGGGCCTCGGCCGCGCGACCGTGTCCACCGACGACGCGCTGGTGCACATCACCGCCACCGCCCAGCAGCTGGGGCGGGCGTGGCTACCCTACAAGGTCGCGTTCCGCCAGAACCTCGATCCGATGGTGATGCTGTCCACCGCCGTCTACCCGGCTCTGGACAGGCGCGCGGCGGCCTGGTCGCCGGCGGTCATCAAGGGCATCCTGCGAAAGCGGCTGGGATTCACCGGTGTCACCATCACCGACTCGCTGGACGCGGCCGCGCACGTCCGCCACACGACCGATCCCCCGCTGGCGCTGAAGAGCGCGGCGGCCGGCTCCGACCTGATCCTGATCACCGGCTCCCGGGCCTCCAGCCAGGCCGTGTTCAAGGCGCTGCTCGCCGCGGCCAGGAACGGCACGTTGCCCATGGGCGGCCTCAACGAGTCATACGCCCGCATCGTGGCGCTCAAGGCCCGGCTCTAGCACCACGCGCGGGCGACTCAGCGCGGCCGGATCGGTTCGTCGGTGATCGCCACGTTCACCGTGGAGCAGCGGCCACACCGAACGCGCACCTTCTTCGTCATGTAGGTGCCGTCCATCGAGGCGGCCAGCAGGTTCCCGCACTCCGCACACACGTAGTCGTCCGGGCCGTTGCCGCGGAAGACGGGGCGATCGGGGTCATCCTGGATCGCCGTGCCGCCGTCACGCGGCACCTCGCCCTCGCGAATGTGGCGCATCGTGATCGTCGCCATCGGCCGGCCTCAGAGCTGTCCGACCTTGCCGGCGAAGTCGGTGATCAGCGCGTCCAGCACGCCCGACACCACGCCCTCGCCCATCGAGGCCGCCTTGCCGGTGATCTGGGCGCTCGTGTGGATGTCGCCGCCGCCGTCGTGCAGGGCGAACGTGATGGTGCCGTTCGCGAAACCCTGTCCGCCGGCCTCGCGGGACTTCACCGCCAGCACGGCGCGGTGTGCAGCCGCGTCCTGCTCGGTCGTCTCGAGGGTGCCGGTGAAGGTCATCGACATCGCCCCCATCTTGACCTTGATCTCGGCCTTGACCGAGTCCGGGCCCGTGCGCTCGAGCACCGTCGCCCCCTCCACGCAGGGCACGACCCGCTCCAGATCGAGGATGGCGGCATAGCTGTCGTCGAGCGGCCGCGACGTGGTGAACGAGTGGTCAAGTTCTACCGCCATTGTGCCGTCCTTGTGATCGGGTGGGTGCGTGCGGGCAAGCCCGGCATTATAGGCTTGGGGGAGTGGCGATTCCTGCTGGCAGATACGCGCTCGGCCCCGACGACGGCACGCTCTCGGTGCGCACCCAGAGGACCGGGGCGGCGGCCATGGCCGGCCACAACCTGCTGTTCCACGTGACCTCCTGGGAAGCCGTGCTGGTGGTGGGAGATGACCCGGCGGATGCGGTGATCGAGGTCAGCGCCGACGGCGGGTCACTGTGCGTGCAGGAGGGCAGCGGCGGCGTGCAGTCGCTGAGTGATGATCAGAAGACGGAGATCGAGCAGACGGTCGACAACGAGGTGCTCAAGGGTGAGCAGATCAGCTTCGAGTCGAAGTCGGTGCGCGCCGACGGCGACGGCATCAGGGTCGAGGGCGACCTGACGCTGCACGGAACCACGCGTCCCCTGGGCTTCGATGTCGCCATGACGGGCGACGGAACGCTCGGCGCCACGGCTGTGATCAAGCAGACGCTCTGGGGCATGAAACCCTACTCGACGCTGTTCGGGGCGCTGAAGGTGGTCGACGAGGTCGAGGTCAGCATCGACGCGCGGCTCGGCGCATAGTCGGCTGACTCCGCGAGAGCGACGCTTTCGTCACGCACCGGCACCGCGCGTCACACCGCCCACCCAGGTATGCAACGCCCGTCGCGCTCTTAACGGGCTCAGAGCCCGACTCGGGCGGCGTGAGCGCTCCGGCACCTCGTCGTGATCGATCGTTGCCTGACGGTGACGCGCGTCCGCATGGTTGCGCGGCGGCGCGGTCCACAGCCGTGATGATCGTGCCGGGCGGACGGTGCGAATCGTGACGCGTGACGGTGGGATCGTCACAGCGGCGTGAGGTTCGTTGCACTCTTCGGTGTCACGCACCTGTCACGAAGGCGTGAACCCCCTCAGTCGCTGTAGACGGTCTGGGCGTCCAGCCCGCCCTCGACGCCCGGGGGCAGCGCGCCGGTGCCGTGGGCGTACAGCGCGATGTCCGCCACCGTGGCCACCTTCGACGGGTCGCTGACGTCGCCGCTGACCCATGCGCCGTTGGACCAGGTCAGCGTCTCCGGCGCGGCACCGAGCTGCATGCCGGCCAGCAGCTGTGCCTTGTCGCGTATCTTGCCCGTCGTCCTGGAGATGGCGGCGGCCGTCTCCGCCGACGTGGGGCTGCTGTTGTAGCCGTGCCCGGTGCCGAAGCGGTCGGTGTCGGCCGGCACCACCTTCACATCCAGCGCCGGCACGCCTAGCTCCTCTCCCACCTGCCGGGCATAAGCGGCTTCGTTGCCGTCGGCATCCGTCGTCAGGCTGAGCACCATCTTGCCGGTCGGATGAACGCGCAGGAAGACCGCGCGATATGCCTCGTTAGCCACTCTGGATCTCCTCGTGCTCGGGGGTCGCTGCGGACGCGCGACGCCGGCGCTCCAGGTGCGCCGTCAGCGCATTGTGCTCCTCCAGGTCGCAGAATGCCGGCTGCGGCCCGCCCTGCGGGTGTGCGGGCGCTGCCGGTCGCTCACAGCCCGGGTAGATGCAGATCTTGGTCGTGCCCTCCGGCATCCCTCAATCTCCTTTGCGTCGTCACTGATCCTCGGTCACCCACCCCGGGGTGGTGTTCCCCCTGCTGGGGCCGTAGCCGCTCGGCATTGCGACCGAGCTCCCCGCCACCGGCGTGGCGCTGGCCCAGGAATCCTCCCACTCCCGCTCGCCGGAGTCCACGGCGAGCGCGGGCGCCTGCCACGCGCCCGCCCGGATCGCCTTGACCACCTCGTGCAGCGCCTCGAAGCTATGGCCGCTGACCAGCGCGTCGCAGTACGGCAGCGCCGCCACCATCCCACCGGCCCGCACGGCGAAGGAGCTGGCGCTGCTGCGCGGGTTGACCCACACAATCCGGTGCGCCAGCCGCGACAGGCGCTGCATCTCGCGTGCCACCAGCGCCGGGTCGCCGCGCTCCCAGCCGTCCGACAGAATCACGACCACGGCGCCGCGGGCCATCCCGCGACGGCCGTGGTGATCGTTGAACGCCTGCAGGGCGTCGCCGATCCGCGTCCCGCTCGACCAGTCTGGTGCGGCCGCGGCCGCGCGCTGGATCGCGCGCTCCGGGTTGCTCGATGCGAGCGCCCGAGTCAGTCGCGTCAGCCGGGTGGCGAACACGAACGCCTCGGCGTCCGGCCCGCTGGCGGCGGCGCAGGTCAGGAACTGCAGGTAGGCACGGGCATACGGTTCCATCGAGCCGGAGATGTCGCACAGCATCACCAGCCGGCGACGGGTCACGCGTCTCTGCCTGCGTGCCAGCCGGATAGGATCGCCGCCGGTCCTGCGGGCGGCCCGCAGCGTGCGGCGCATGTCTATGTGACGCCCGCGCCGCCCGCTCCGGTAACGGCGCATCGTGCGCGGCGGAGTCGACAGCCGCAGTCCCGCCATCAACCGGTGGAGCTGCGCCAGCTCGTGCGGCTCGAGCACGTCGAACCGCTTGCCGGCCAGGCGCTCCTCTGCGCTGGCCAGCGCCAGCGGCACATCCACGGCATCATCGTCGTCATCAGGTCCGCCGCCCGTGGGTGCGGACGACCACAGGCCCCGGCGCTCGTCCGGTCCCGCGCCCTGCCGCGGTGACGTCGAACCCTGTGATACCACGCGCTCGTCGGGGGCGGTGGCCGCCGTCTGCGGCTGTTCGGGCTGGAACGCGTCGCCCGCCGCCGGGCTGCCGAACACCGATCGGAACACCGAGTCGAAGACGGCCACCTGCGCCGGATCCGACACCAGCACGGCTCGCGCCGTCCAGTAAAGCCGCCGCCGTGAGACCGGGCGCACCAGGGCCAGCGCCCGCGCCAGGTCGGCCGACCGGGCCGGCGTCACCGGCAGGCCGGCGTCGTGCAGCCGCCGCGTGAACGCGCCGGCAACGGCCGGCAGGTCGAGGTGGATCGTCTCCACCGCGAACGGCGTCGCAGAGCCGGCCTCGTCAGTCACCGCCGCCCACCAGCTGTTCCAGGCCCTCGGCCCGCACGGCGTCCTGGTCCTCCTCGTACTTGAGCACGGAGCCGAGCGTGCGATCGACCGCGGCCGCATCGAGCGTGGCGACGCCAAGCAGGTCGAGCGCCGCCAGCCAGTCGATCGCCTCGGCGATGCCGGGCGGCTTCTGCACATCCGAGTCGCGCATGCGCGAGACCGCGTTCGCCACCTGTACGGCCAGCGCCTGCGACGCTCCCGGCACGCGGCGGCGCACGATGTCCACCGCCCGCCGCGGATCGGGGTAGTCGATCCAGTGGTAGAGGCACCTGCGCTTGACGGCGTCGTGCAGGTCGCGCGTGCGGTTGGACGTCAGTACGATCACCGGCGGGTGTGTGGCTGCGATGGTGCCGATCTCCGGGATCGTCACGGCCGCCTCCCCCAGCAGCTCCAGCAGGAACGCTTCGAAGTCGTCGTCGGCGCGGTCGATCTCGTCGATCAGGAGCACAGCCGGCCGCGGGCCGGGATGCTCGAGCGCGCTCAGCAGCGGTCGCCGGATCAGGTAGTCGCGACCGAACAGGTCGTCCTCGCTGACCGGCGAACCTGTCGAGTCGGCCACGCGGATGCGCAGCAGCTGGCGCGGATAGTTCCACTCGTATAGCGCCTCGGCCGCGTCGATGCCCTCGTAGCACTGGAGGCGCATCAGCGGGGTGTCGAGCACAACCGCCAGCGCCTTGGCGGCCTCGGTCTTGCCGACGCCGGCCTCACCCTCGAGCAGCAGCGGCTGCGGCAGCCGCACGCCCAGGAACATCGACGTCGCCAGCGACTCGTCCACGAGGTAGTCGGCGTCTGCCAGACCGCGTGCCAGCGTCTCGATGTCAGGCACCGCCTGGCGCAGTTCGTCCGCCGCCGCGCCGGTGTCACGAGGCGAGCTCATGCCACCTCCTCGGCCGACGCCAGCAACGCCCGGTAGTCCTCATCGGTATCGACGTCAGCCGGGATGCGGCCGGCGACCGGTATCTCGGCGGCATCGGCGGCACGCTGGTCGAGCATCCGCCACACGCCCCTGTCCCCATGCAGATCGGCCAGCTCCGCAAAGCAGCTGCGATCGAACGCGATCGGGTGCCCGAGCCCGTCCTGGTAGCGGCATACGGCAAGCGGGGCATCGGCGATTCCGGCCACCAGGGCGGCCACCGTCGACGCCGTCACCCCCGGCTGGTCGCCGAGCATCAGCACCAGCAGCTCGCAGCGCGGATCGATCACGGCCAGGGCCGCGGCGATCGACGATGAGCAGCCGCTGCCGTACGCGTCGTTCACGACCACGTCGGCGCCGTCCAGGTCGACCGCACCGCACACGTCCTCCGCGGCGGCGCCGATCGCCACCACCAGCTGGTCGAAGCGGCAGCTCCGAGCCACGCCCACGACGTGGCCGAGCAGCGTGGTGCCCGCGAAGGGCAGCAGCTGCTTGGGCCGACCCAGGCGGCTGGAGCCGCCGGCGCCGAGCACCAGCCCGGCCACGAATCGGTCAGTCGGCGAGCCGGGCATGCCCGTGCTTTGCCTCGTACGTGGACCTGCAGCCGTCGCAGCAGAAGTAGATGGTCTCGCCGTCGCGCGTCAGTGACGGGGTGCCGGCCACGGCCGCCACCGTCATCCCGCAGATCGGGTCGACGGCCAGGCGCGGCGAGCCGGGGGCCGGCTCACCGGCTTCGGCCGGATCGCCGCCTCGATGCCCGGGGGCGGCACCGCCGTTTCGCATGGCGATGATCCGGGCCAGGATCGAAAGCGCGATCTCGGCTGGCGCGCGGGCGCCGATGTCGATGCCGGCCGGCACGTCGATCCGGGCCAGCAGCTCGTCGGGCACGCCGTCTCCTCGCAGCTCGGCGAGCACGCCGGTGCCACGCTTGGGGCTGGCCACCAAACCCACGTAAGGCAGACCCGACTCCAGACCACGCCGCAGGGTATGCATCTCGTCGCGCCCGTGCGCGGCCACCACCAGCGCGATCCCGTCGCCGTGTTGGTCGACCCGGTCGCCGTCAACCGCCACCATCTCGAAGCCGACCTCCGCCCCCAGCCGCATCACGGCGGAGGCGATCGGCGTCTCCCCGGCCACCAGGATGGCGGGCGCCGGCACCACCGGCTCCAGGAACAGCTCGACCGCACCTCCGGACAGACATGGGTTCTGGACGGTGACGGTGCCGTCGTCGTCAACGTGGTCGGACACCCCGGCCTGGTCGCTGAAGGGCAGGATCCGCAGCAGCCCGGCGTTCCCGCTCTCGAGCGCCCGCAGCGCGTAGGCGCGGACGCTGTGCTCGGTGCAGACGCCGCCGACGAAGCCCTCGATGGTGCCATCGGCCAGCACCAGCGCCACCGCGCCCGCCCGTATGCTGGTGGGCGCGTGCGCGCGCACCACCGTCGCTGTCACGAACGGAACGCGCTCGGCGGCGAGCTCCTGGGCCCGCCGCGACATCGCGGCCGTGATCATTGCGGCGGCTCCGCCCGCCCCTGCATCGCGGCCCACACGCGGGCCGGGGTGCAGGGCATGTCGATGTGGTCGACGCCGTGGGTCTCGTACAGCGCGTCGATCACCGCGTTCACGATGGCCGGCGGCGAGCCCACGTTGGGCGACTCGCCGACGCCCTTGGCACCGAGTGGATGGTGCGGGCAGGGCGTGACCGTCTCGCCCAGCTCGAAGTCTGGGCACTCGAGGGCGGTCGGGATCAGATAGTCCATGAACGACGAGTTCAGGCAGTTGCCCTCCGCGTCGAAGCTGAGCAGCTCCATCAGCGCGATGCCGACGCCCTCGGCCAGTCCACCGTGGATCTGGCCGTCCACGATCATCGGGTTGATCCGCACGCCGCAGTCGTCAACGGCGATGATGCGCCTGACAGTCACCTGGGCGGTGTCGGGGTCGACGTCCACGACGGCGATGTAGGCGCCGTAGGGGTAGGTGAGATTGGGCGGGTCGTAGATCACCTGCGCGTCGAGGCCGCCCTCCATGCCCTCCGGCATCGGCTCGCCGCTGTACGCGCGCAGGGCGATGTCCTCGATCATGGCGCCCTTCTCGGGATCGCCCTTGACGTACCAGCGACCCTTCTCCCAGGCAAGATCCTCGGGCCTCGTCTCCAGCATGGTGGCCGCGATCAGCCGCGCCTTGTCGCGCACCTTGCGCGAGACCACGGCCACGGCCGCGCCCGACACCGGCGTCGAGCGGCTGCCGTAGGTGCCGAGGCCGTAGGGCGACTTGTCGGTGTCGCCCTGCCGCACCTCGATGTCCTCCGGCGGGATGCCCAGCTCCTCGGCCACGATCTGCGCGAACGTGGTCTCGTGGCCCTGGCCCTGGGTCTGCGCACTGATGCTAACGACGGCCTTGCCGGACGGGTGCACCCGCAGGTCGGCGCCGTCGTTCATCGCCAGTCCGAGGATGTCCATATGCTTGCGCGGGCCGGCGCCGACGCCCTCCGTGAAGAACGCGACGCCGATCCCCATCAGCTCGCCCCGCTCCCGCTTCTCGCGCTGCTCGCGGCGCAGGTCGTCGTAGCCGGCGATGTCCATCGCCACCTTCATCGTCTCAGCGTAATTGCCGGAGTCGTACGTCCAGCCGGTGGTGGTCTCGTACGGGAACTGCCCGGGCGCGATGAAGCTGCGCATCCGCAGGTCGATCGGATCGGCCTTCATCTCCAGGGCCAGCGCATCGACCATCCGCTCCACCAGGTAAACGGCCTCGGTGATCCGGAACGAGCATCGGTAGGCGACGCCGCCCGGCGCCTTGTTCGTGTACACGGCCTTGACCTTCACGTGCGAGGCCTGCAGGTCGTACGACCCGCAGACGATGTGGAAGAAGCCGGCCGGGAACTTGGTCGGCTGCGCGGTCGAGTCGAATGCGCCGTGGTCGGCGATCACATCCACCCTCAGGCCGGTGATCTTGCCGTCCTTGGAGCACATCTCGGCGCGCATCACGTAGTCGCGCGCGAAGCCGGTCGAGACCAGATTCTCTGTGCGATTCTCGATCCACTTGACCGGGACGCCGGCCACGATCGAGCCCGCGATGGCGCAGACGTAGCCCGGGTAGACCGGCACCTTGTTACCGAAGCCGCCGCCGATGTCCGAACAGCGGATCCGGATCATGTGCTCGGCCAGGCCTGCCACGTGCGCGTAGACGGTGCGGTGCGCGTGCGGCGCCTGGTTGCCGTTCCAGATGTTGAGCTGGCCGGTCTTGGGGTCGAAGTCGGCGACGATGCCGCAGGTCTCGAGCGGCGCCGGATGGCAGCGCGGGTAGATGATGTCTCTGCTGACAACGGTGTCGGCTTCGGCAAAGGCCCTGTTGGTGGCCGCCTCGTCGCCGGCCTCCCAGGTGGGGCTGGCCAGGTTGTCGCGCTGGCCGGCCTTGTCGTCGCGGATCAGCGGCGCATCGAGGTCGAGCGCCTTGCGCGCGTTCACGATCGCCGGCAGCGGCTCGTACTCGACGTCGATCAGCTGCAGCGCGTCGTTGGCCGAGTACTCGTCGCTCGCGATCACGAACGCGACCTCCTGGCCCTGGAAGCGCACCTTATCGCCGGCCAGCACAGCCTGCGTGTCGTACGAGATGGTCGGCATCCAGGCCAGGCCCAGCGTCTCCAGGTCCTTGGCGGTGACGACGGCGGCCACGTTGGGATGGGCGAGCGCCCGGGAGGTGTCGATCGAGACGATCCGGGCATGCGCATAGGGGCTGCGCAGGATCGCGCCGTGCACCATGCCCGGCAGCCTGATGTCGTCCAGGTAGGTGCCCTGGCCGCGGATGAAGCGCGCATCCTCCTTGCGCTTGAGCCGGCCAAAGCCGATCGGCCGCTCGGTGGACGGGCTGGGAAGGTTCTCGACAGTGGCCATGCTCATCCCTCCCTGTTCGCGGTGGCGGCTTCGTGGTCGGCAGCCCAGCGCACCGCGCTGACGATGTTCTTGTACCCGGTGCAACGGCAGATCGCGCCCGAGATGGCGACCCGGATCTCATGATCGGTTGGATCGGGGTTCTCGTCCAGCAGCGCACGCGTCGTCATCAGCATCCCCGGGGTGCAGAACCCACACTGCAGCGCGTGCCGCTCGTGGAATCCCATCTGGATCGGATCCAGCTGACCGTCCACCTCCAGCGACTCGACGGTCGCCACCTCGTGGCCGTCGCACATGGCCGCCAGGATCGTGCAGGACTTGACGGGCTGGCCGTCGATCCGCACCACGCAGGCGCCGCAGTTGGAGGTGTCACAGCCCCAGTGGGTGCCTGTCAGCGCGAGCGTCTCGCGGATGAAGTGCACGAGCAGCATCCGCGGTTCGATGTCATGGGAGACCTGCGTGCCGTTGACGGTCATCGAGACGTTGATGGTCATGCCTCCTGGTGCAGCGCACGCGCGGTCGCGCGGCGCAGCGCTCGTTGGGTGAGAACGCCCGCGAGGTGGCGCTTGTAGTCGACCGGCCCGCGGCCGTCGGACGTGGGCGAGCAGTCCTCCGACGCGATCGCTCCCGCCTCCGCGAACAGCTCGTCTGACGGCGCCTTGCCGCGCAGCAGGTCCTCGGCGCGCGTCACGTGGATCGTGGTGAGGCCGACAGCGCTGAGCGCGATGCCGGCATCGCCGATCGTGCCGTCCTGCATCCAGACGGCGGCCGAAGCGGCTGCGATCGCCCAGTCACCGGCACGGCGCTCGACCTTGTCGTGGGCGCTGCCGCCGTCGGGGCGCACCGGCAGTCGCACCTCGGTCAGGATCTCGGCGGCGCCCACGGCGGTCGTGAACGGGCGGACGTGGAAGCCGTCCATGCTCACCACCCGCTCCCCGCCCGAACCACGGATCACCACGCTTGCCTTGGCCGCCGCGCACACGGCCGAGAGGTCCTCCGCGGCGTCCGCCTGGCAGAGCGAGCCACCGATGGTGCCGCGGTTCCGCACAACCGGATCGGCGATCACGGTCTCGGCGTCGCGGAACAGCGGGAAGTGCTGGGCGAGTAGGTCAGACCGCAGCAGGTCGACGTGCCGGGTCATCGCGCCGATCCTGATCTCGCCCTCCTGCTCACGGATGTAGGACAGCTCGGTCAGGTCGTTGATGTCGATCAGATGCTCGGGATTCGCGAGACGGAGCTTCATCATCGGCAGCAGGCTGTGGCCGCCGGCGATCACCCGCGCCTCGGAGCCCAGCCGCTCGAGCGACGCGATCGCACCGTCGACGCTGGTTGCGCGCTCATACTCGAATACCGCGGGCGTCTGCAAAGTGCGTTCCTTTCAGTTCACGGGCGGGTCATCCGCCGTCGACTCGGGAGGCCGGGAGCCGCTTGCGGGGCGCGCCGATGTCGTCGCGCTGCTCGTACTGCACGGGTGCATCGGTGCCGATCACCGGCGATCGCGGCAGCTCCGGCGGTGCGGCATGGCGGACGGAGGGGTAGAGGAGCCGAGCGGCCAGGCTGCCGCCCTCGACGTTGCGGAGCACCGGCCCGGCAGGATTCGCCGCAGCGATAGGCGCCTCGCGGCCGAGACGCGCCAGGGTCAGGGTGCCCTTGGTGTAGACCTCGGAGATGCGCGGAGCCTCGATCGAGGTGCTCTTGGGAAAGTTGCGGAACCCGGCGGCCGCCGCACCCGGGTAGAGGCCGTCCACGAGGCCGACCGCATCGACCAGGCCCGCCTTCTTCACCAGCAATCCCTCGAGCAGGTCGACGCCGGCATCCAGCTGGCTGTTGATGGCGTCGACGACGTCGTTCACGGGCGCGCTCTTCTCGATGATCTCGGTGACGCTGGCGATCACCTCGTCCAGGCCCTTCGTGATCGTGCTCAGGGCCAGGATCGTCGAGAGCAGGTAGTAGACCAGTGCCAGCACGATCAGGAGCAACGCCACGACTGTCACAGTTCCGGGTCCGATGGCTAGCACGACCATGACCTCTCCTACTCCGCGTCGTCGATGATCACGTCGAGCGAGCCGCCGTAGTTGGCGACCCCGGCGACCGTTTGCTCAACCTGGCTTTGCGTGGTCAGAAGCAGCGCCGTCGCATCCAGATCCTTCGAGCCGGCAGCTGCGGTGGCGGCGATTCTGCGTACGCTCGGCACGATGCTGCGGGCGGCGCCGAGCACCCCGTGCAGCAGGTAGACGACCACCGGCAGAACCACGACCAGGAGCACCGCATCGCCGATCCACCAGAGCGTCACCGCGGTCTCCTCTCAGCCACCACGGTAGCCTTGCGGGCGATGCCCGGCAGCGCGCCGAGGATGATGTCGAACTGCGCGTTGATCGCCTGCACTGCGCCCTCGAGCGGCCGCAGGTGCTCTGCCTCGACGCCCTCGAGAGCGCCGGCCAGCGTTGCCAGGCCGGTCGAAATCCGGGCCAGGCCGCGCTGCACGACGACCAGCGCGATGGCCAGCACACCCACCACCACGACTGCCAGCACCACGGTCAGGACGATCAGCAGGTTCGTGCTCATGCGTCAGCCCCGAATCCGTCGGTGAGCGCATTCATGTAGCCGTCCTGCACGACCGCCTCCTGCACGATCAGGCCCAGCACCGGCGCCGTCGCCTCCAGCTGGGGGATGTTGGCGGTGTTGCCGGCCACCTCGGTGGCCACCGCAAGCAGCCCGTCCACGGATCGCTCGATGCTGGCGACGGCGCGTACGAGAACGAGCATGAGGAAGGCGACAACCAGTGCGGCCACGAGGCCGATGCAGAGCGCGATCACCCAGTAGCCGTGGCTGGATACCAGAAGCGTCATTTGCCGACCGCCGTCTTTCGCAGCGCGCGGGCCGCGTGCAGGATCCTCACGCCGGAATCATTGATGCGGGAGATGTCGGCGAGCTTCGCTGTCTGATCGCGCACAACGCCCACCGCCCCTACGGCGACGACCGCCTGCTTGGCGATCCGCAGGGCGAGCAGCACGATCGTGATCACGATCACCGCCGACACCGCAATCACCACGACCCCGATCCCGATTCCCAGCAGCCACTGGGCCGACTCCGACATGAGCACGATCACGCGGTGTGATCCTGACCGGAAACCGTTGCGTCATCCTTGCGCATCCGCACTCCTGGTCACCTCTGTCGCCGGGGTCAAAGAGCTGGAACCATTATAGATAGGCCACGGCTCTCCGAACGGTTTTCCGCGAAACCGGGGGTAGCCCGGTCGCGGCAGATATCGGCCGGCGGTACCCTTGGCCGATGAGGCGGACATGACCGAGCCGACGGAGGTGGCGGAGCGGGCCGACCTGGTGGTGGACGGCGTCTGGACGTGGGCGGTGGGCAACAGCAACATCGGCGGCGCCACATCGAGCTGCCAGGCGCTGGCCGCCGACGGCGAGGTCGTGCTGATCGACCCGCTGCGCCTGGCCGACCACGCCTTCGAAGCGCTGCCGCGCCCGACGGCGATCGTGCTGACCGCCAAGTGCCACCAGCGATCGGCCTGGCGCTACCGCTCGCAGCTCGGGGTCGAGGTGTGGGCGCCGGCGGACGCACTCGCAGCCGACGAACAGCCGGACCGGCGCTACGCGGAGGGCGACCCGCTGCCCGGCGGTCTTCGCGCGATCCGGACTCCCGGCCCGGAGCGGGCGCACTACTGCCTCGTGCGCGAGGCCGCGCCCCGCGTGCTGTTTTGCTCCGACCTGCTGATGGGCGGCGAAGACGGCGAACTTCAATTCGTGCCGGCACGGTTCCACGACGATCCGGCCCAGACGCGGCGAAGCGTGGAATGCCTGCTGGAGGTGCCGTTCGACTTGCTCTGCCTCGACCACGGCGCTCCGGTCACCGCTGACCCCAAGCGCGCCATGCGGGAGGCGCTGAGCGAGTAGGCCGCCGGGCCCGGACCTCGAGGGGGAACATGGGGCCCGAGCCCGACTGCTACAGGACCTACGAGCGCACCGATACCGCAGATTGGGAAGCCATCACGGGGCCGCCGCTGAAGCACAGCGAGAACGCGGGGCCCTGGCTTCATCAACTTCACCAGGCTTGCAGCCAGCAACATGAAACCGGTGTTTGCCTCGTTGATCATGTGCACGTCCGTTCGCGACCGGCAAGAGGGGCGCCGGCCGTAGACTTACGGGCGTGGCTGACTGGGTGACCATCTCTGCCCTGGCGACCGCCGGCGGCACGCTGGTGCTGGCCGGCGCGACGTTTGCATCGGTGCGCTCGGCCAACCGATCGTCGCGCCTGGCCGAGCGATCGCTGCTGGCCACGCAGCGGCCGCTGCTGATGCCGTCGCGGCTGCAGGACGACCCGCAGAAGGTCGGCTTCGCGGACGGCAAGTGGCTGATGGCGCCGGGCGGCGGTGGCGCCGTCGACGTGTCGGATGAGGCCGTCTACCTGGTGATATCGCTGCGGAACGTCGGCCCGGGCATGGCCGTGCTGCACGGCTGGCTGTTCCATCCAGAGGTCGCGCTGGGCGACGAGCCCGCGCCCTCACCGGATGGGTTCAGCCGGCTGACCCGGGACCTGTACGTGCCCACGTCCGACAGCGGCTTCTGGCAGGGTGCGTTCCGGGATCCCGCGTCACCCGAGTTCGCCGCTGCCCGTGAGGCGATCGAATCGCGGCAGCGAATGGCCGTCGATCTGCTCTACGGCGACCACGAGGGCGGCCAGCGCACCATCAGCAGGTTCGTCTTCAACGGCCGGGAGGACGGCCAGTGGATCGTGGTCGTGGCTCGCCACTGGAACCTCGACCGGCCGGACCCGCGGTAGTCGACTCAGTCGTTGCACGGCCGTGACCGGCGCATGACACGGAATCATGCAACGAACCTCACGCGGCGGTGACAATCCCGGCGCAGCCCGTAACGATCCGCATCGATGCGCCGGCACAAACATCACGACCCTCGATCGGCAACCGCACAACCACGCGGACGCCTTCCGCGGTCCGGTAACGACCCGTCACGATCCCGTGCCGGACCGCCGACGCCGCTTGGGTCGGGCTCAGAGCCCGTAAAGAACGCAACAGGCGTTGCACAATCGCAAAGCCGGCGTGACACATGGCGTCGCCGCTCTGGCGTCGCGCCGCCTCGCCGGCTTCGCAGCCACGGGGTATCGTCGCTGGCATGACCAATGCGACGCACAGCCCTTCCGGCCCCCACCGAGTGGTGGTCGTCGGCGGGGGCTTCGCCGGTCTGCGAGCCGTGCGCAGCCTGCGCGGGGCACCGGTCGAGGTGACGCTGGTCGACCGGCAGAACTTCACGCTGTTCCAGCCCCTGGTCTACCAGGTGGCGACGGGGGCGCTGTCGCCGGCAGAGATCGCGGCGCCGCTGCGCTCGATCCTGCGCAAGCAGCGGAACGCCCGGGTGGTGCTGGCCGAGGCGACCGGCTTCGACCTCGAGCACCGCGAGGTCGTGCTCGAGCACCTGCCCAACCAGGGCGGGTCCACCACCCTGGGTTACGACACGCTGATCGTCGCGGGCGGCTCTCGGTACAACTACTTCGGCCACGACGAGTGGCGGGCCGACGCGCCGGAGCTGAAATCGCTCGCCGGCGCGCTCGACATCCGCAGCCGGATCCTGGCCGCGTTCGAGGCCGCCGAGCTCGAGCCTGACCCGCAGCTGCGGCAGGCGTGGCTGACCTTCGTGGTGGTCGGCGCCGGCCCAACCGGCGTGGAGATGGCTGGACAGATCGCCGAGCTCGCGCGAGACGTGGTGCGCGCCGACTTCCGGTCGGCCGACACCCGCGCCGCCCGCGTGCTGCTGATCGAGGCCTCAGGCAGGGTGCTCACGAACTTCCCCGCTTCGTTGTCTCAGAAAGCAACGAGCGCGCTCGAGCGGCTGGGCGTGACGCCGCTCCTGAACCACACCGTCGTCGGTGTCGCAGACGACTCGGTCGCCATCCGTGGACCGGACGGCGAGGTCGCGCAGACGCCGGCGCGCACCGCGATCTGGGCCGCCGGCGTGACCGCATCGGAGCTGGCCACGCGACTCGCGGAGGCAGCTGGCGCGGAGGTCGACCGGTCGGGCCGGGTCACCGTCGAGCCCGACCTCTCGCTGCCTGGGCATCCAGAGGTGCTGGCGCTTGGCGACATGGTGCGGGTGCGCGCGAAAGACGGCACCATCGTACCGTTGCCTGGACTGGCACCGGTCGCCCTGCAGCAGGGTCGGTATGCCGCCCGGCTCGTCCGCGACCGGCTGCGCGGCCAAGCGACCAAGCCGTTCCGCTACGTCGACAAGGGCGACCTGGCGACGATCGGCCGCTCGAAGGCCGTCGCCGACGTGAAGGGACTGCACCTGTCCGGGTTCACCGCCTGGGTGACGTGGCTGGTCGTGCACCTCTTCTACCTGATCGGCTTCCAGAACAGATTGCTGGTGCTGATCCGCTGGACGGTCAGCTTCGCCACACGCGGCCGCGGGGCTCGGCTGATCGTCCGACCCCCGGAGGGCCCTGCCGGCCACGACACCGAGGGTCATCAACCCGACGGACTGAGCGAGCGGGTGCGATAACCGGTACACCCCGGAGCGCTCGAGATGCTAATGTCGCCAGTTGCGAGAACAACTATTCACGGAGGGCTCCATGACTGGTCGGGGAAAGCGCGTATCGCTCGGAATGCTGCTTGCGGTCAACGTGGCGGTGTGGTCGCTGGTGATCGCCGGTGGCGCCTCGGCACATCGGACCGCCCCGCCTGATCGCGGCGCTCGTGCCACCCACCCGGTTCTGAGCGGCGCCGCCGCGCCGGATGTTGCCCCGGCGGCAACAGCCTTCGGCGCCGCCTCGTCCGCCGTGCTCGTTCACAACTTCAACGGCGTCAGCAGCCTCGACAGCGCCGTCACGAACTTCGGCGCCGAGTTCGAGCCCCCCGACCAGGGACTCTGCGTCGGCAACGGGTTTGTGCTCGAGCCGGTGAACTCCGCCTTCCGGGTGTACCGCGAGAACGGTCGCAGCCTCGCTGGGCCCACGAACGTCAACGCCCTCTTCGGCGACGGCTTCAAGCAGTTCACCAGCGATCCGCGCTGCCAGTACGACCCGGCCACGCACACCTGGTTCGCGAGCATCCTCTTCCTGAACGACACATTTACGGCCAGCAGGCTCGAGATCGCCGTCAGGCATGCCGCCGACCCGCGTGGCACCTGGACGCGCTTCAAGATCAACACCACCCATCCCGGCGGACACGGCTGCCCCTGCTTCGGCGACCAGCCGCTGCTCGGGATCGACGGTCAGAACATCTACATCTCGACCAACGAGTTCTCGATCAACGGCCCGCAGTTCAACGGCGCACAGCTGTACGTGATCGACAAGCGCCAACTGGTTGACGGCGATGCGTCGCCCACGTTCGTCCACATCGGCCCGCTGCGGATCGGCCGCCACAAGGCCGCTTCGGTGCAGCCGGCCATAACCGTCGGCTTCAGCAGGGCCGAGTACCTGATGAGCTCGCTCGATCCGAATGGAACCGGCGACAACCGCATCGGCGTGTGGGCGGTCACGAACCGTGTGCTGGGGACACACCCCGATCCTCACCTGCAGCGGATCATCATCCCGTCGCAGAGCTACTCGGAGCCGCCTGCCACCGCACAGATGGGGCCGCAGTCGCTGATCGACTCCGGCGACGACCGCATGCAGCAGGTGCAGGCGATCGGCGGGCGGCTGTGGGGCGAGCTGGGAACCGCGCTTCACGCCGGCGGTGGAAAGCCGGTCGCGGCGGCGGCCTGGTTCGACGTCGCGCCGAGCCTGGATGGCGGCCACCTGGGCGCCGCCGTCAACCGGCAGGGCTATGTCTCCTCACCTGGCAACGGCATCCTGTACCCGGCGATCGCCGGCGACCGGCGCGGGAACGCGGCGATGGGCTTCTCCATGTCCGGACCGGACATGTTCCCGAGCGCCGGCTACGCGACGATCGCGTCCGGTCAGGCCAGCTTCGGGCCGCCGATCATCGCCAGCCCTGGCAGAGGGCCGTACTTCAGGAAGTCGACGCGGTGGGGCGACTACTCGTGGGCGGTGCTCGACCCGGCCGCACACCGTGTCTGGCTGGCCAACGAGTACATCCCGCCCCGGTCGAGCCAGACCGTCGATCGCCATCAGAACTGGGGGACGCGCGTCTACGCGGTGCGGCTGCCCAGCCCGTAGGCGGGGGTTGCTCAGCCCTCGAGCCGAGCGGCATGATCGGGGACGAAGGTCTGCGAATCGACCGGCGGGCGGCGGTAGCCGCCCTCCGACTGCCTGCGGGGGAGCTTCGGCGGATGCTTCTCAGTGCGATCCTCGTAGGGGATGCGCGACAGCAGGTGCGCGATGCAGTTCAGCCGCGCGCGGCGCTTGTCGTCCGCCTCGACGACCCACCAGGGCGACTCCGGCAGGTCGGTATACACGAACATCTCGTCCTTGGCCCGCGAGTAGTCGACATAGTGCGAGCGTGACTCGAGATCCATGGGCGAGAGCTTCCAGCGCTTGGTGGGATCGTCGATCCGCTCCTGGAAGCGCAGCCGCTGCTGCTCGTCGGAGACCGAGAACCAGTACTTGGTGAGCAAGATCCCGTCGTCGATCAGCATCCGCTCGAACTCCGGACACTGGCGCATGAACAGCCGGTACTGATCATCCGTGCAGAACCCGAGCACGTGCTCCACACCGGCTCGGTTATACCAGCTGCGGTCGAACAGGACGATCTCGCCCGCAGACGGCAGGTGCGCGACGTATCGCTGGAAGTACCACTCCGTGCTCTCGCGGTCTGAGGGAGCGGGCAGTGCGGCGATCCGGCAGGACCGCGGGTTGAGCGGCTCCGTGATGCGCTTGATGGTGCCGCCCTTGCCGGCGGCGTCGCGGCCCTCGAACAGCACCACCACCCGCGCGCCCTCGGCACGCACCCACGTCTGCATGCGCGCGAGCTCGATCTGGAGCCGCGCCAGCTCCGCCTCATACAGGTCGCGCGGCACCCGCCGCGGTCGCTTCTTGGACATCGGCGAGATGCTACCCGCCGCGCGGCTCATTCCGGCCGCGGACCCAGCAGTCGCGCCAGCCCCACCCGCGCGCGCTCCAGCAGCGCCGGGTCGCCGTACATGGTGTAGGCCGCGTGCGCCATCAGCAGCAGCGCGTCGACCTCGTAGGTGAGCTGCTCCGGATCCGGGTCGGCCGGCAGCTCGCCCGCTCGCTGCGCGGCGGCAGCTGCGGCCACCAGCTCCCCCACCCACTCCTCGATGAACACGCCGATCCGCTCCTTGACGCGCCCGGGGTGGGTGTCAAACTCCGCGCCCACGGCGGCGAAGAAGCAGCCGCCGGGGAACACGTTGCGCTCGAGGTGCGAGAGGAACTCGTCGGACAGCGCCCACAGCCGGCGCAACCCGTCCGGCTTCATCCGGGCCGGGCGCAGCACCTCGGTCTCGAAGATCTCCTGGGCGCGCTCGATCGTGGCCAGCTGCAGCTCCTCCTTGGACGTGAAGTGGGCGTAAAGCCCGCTCTTGCTCATGCCGGTGCGCTCGGCCAGCCTGGCGATCGAAAGGCCCTCCAGCCCCTCGACGGTCGCCAGGCGGGCGGCGTTGTCGAGGATCGCGTCGCGACTGCGGCGGCCGTCGGCTCGCTGGCGGCGCTGGGCGGGTGCTGCGGTGGGGGTTGGCTGGTTCATACTTGACAAGATAGCACGACCGATCGTATAGTGACCCTAATCAGCACGATCGTTCGTGTTTCAACCTCCAAGGAGTTCACATGAGCACCATCAACGTCATCGAACCGAATCTGTCCGAACTGACCGTCCGCCAGCGGCGGGCCTGGGCGGCGGGCGACTACTCGAAGGTCGCCTCCCGCACCAACATGGTGTCCAAGCGACCGCGCGAGGACGCCGACCTCCGCGCCCGGTGGTACGGCCGGGCGCGCGATTCACGCCGCAGCGCACGTTGCTAGCTTGCGGCATGTGACCGATCGTGGGCATGGCACCGAGCCGGATCGGTCCGAGTACGACCGGCTCGGCGTCACACCCACGCCCGACGACGGGACCCGCCTCTCACCCACCCCGCCCTGAGATGAGAGCGAGCTGCGGCAGAACGACTGCACGCTGGCTACGTTCTGCGCCCGGTACTGCGGCGCCGTAACGCAGCACCACGGGCTCGAGGACGATGCCAGCTTGCCCCACCTCGCACGCAGTGAGCCGGCGCTCTTCAAGGGCGATCGTGGCGTCTGGGGCGGCTCGGACCAGCACCAGTGCCACGCAGCCCGTGGAAACAATCATCTAGCTCACGATCGGCGGGGGCCGCAGCCCCAGGCGCTCCAGCCCCACGAGCGCCAGACCAGCGGGCGGATCACGAGGAACGCCACCACCGGGATCAGGAACCAGAGGCGGTGGCCGGTGCCGATCACGATCGCTGCGATCAACGCCAGCGGCAGCAGCGGGAACGGCCACGGCCGCGGCCGCCACGCGCGGCGACCGGTTGGCCGCGGTTCCGCCGGTTCGCCATCGGGCAGGTCGGCCACCAGCTGGTCGAGGTCGGCGTACGTCTTGGCGGCCATGCAGGCGTCGAGCCGTTCCTGGAACTCGTCGCTGTCGAGCCGGCCGTCTAGATGCTGTTCGCGGAGGATGGCCGCGAAGGCCTCGCGATCGCCGTCTCCGGCGCGGAGGCTGCGGTCGCGCGGCCCCCGGTTGCGGTCGTTGCCTCCGTCGCTGTCTGCCATGTCGGTCCTTTCGTTTCGGGTGGTTGTGTGGTGGCTCGCGGCCGCGCAGCGGCAGCTCCTCCATCAGGAGCACGGCCGCCAGCGCGAGCGCTGCGAGCGGCGCGGCGGCGATGAAGACCGTCTGCACGCCGTCGATCAGGTCGCCGCGGGCCGCCGCGGGTGCCGTGGAACCCGCCACCCTGGAGGCGAAGACGGCTCCCAAGAGCGCCGCGCCGACCGCGCCGCCGAGGCCGCGGGAGAAGCTGGTGGCGGCCATCGCGACGCCCAGGCGGCCGCGATCGACGGCGTTCTGGACGGCGACGATCAGCACCTGGCCGACCATGCCGAAGCCGAGGCCGAAGATGGCCAGCCCGATCCCGATCGTGAGCGGAGACGGGCTGCCGGCTGCCGCGGCCAGCTCGATCAGCGCGAGGGTCATCATCGCCGCGCCGGCGACGGGGTATCGCTTGTAGCGGCCGGTGCGGGCGATGTCGCGCCCCGCCAGGTTGGTCGAGACGGTGATGCCCAGCATCATCGGCACCAGCAGCAGCCCGGCTTCGGTCGGGGTCGCGCCGGTCGTGGTCTGGAGGTAGAGCGGCACGAACACATTGACCGCAAACAGGGCGGCCGTGGTCAGGAACAGGGCCGAACAGGCGATCGCCATGGTGCCGGTGCGGAGCAGCTCGAAGGGGACGATCGGATCGGCGGCGCGCCGCTCCCGGAGGACGAGTGCGAGCACGAGGGCGCCGGTGAGGCCGGCCAGCGCCAGGACCCCGGGCGACCCCCAGGGATAATTGCGGCCGCCCCACACGCAGATCAGTATGAAGCCGGCCGTCGCGGCGGCGAGCAAGGCCGCGCCCAGGACGTCGAGCGGGTGCCGAGCATCCGCGACGCGCGGGGCCGGCGTGCGCAGGCGCAGTCCGGCCAGCGCCGCCAGGCCGATCGGGAGGTTGACGTAGAACACCCACCGCCACCCGGCGTGCTGGACGATCACGCCGCCCAGCAGCGGCCCGGCCACGGTGGCAGCCGCGAACGTGGCGGCGATGTAGCCCTGGTACCGCGCCCGTTCGCGCGGCGACACCAGGTCGCCGACGGCGGCCATGGCAAGCGTCATGAGGCCGCCGGCCGCGACGCCCTGGACGGCGCGGGCGACGATCAGCGCCGCGATGCCGGGCGCGGCCCCGCAGAGCGCGGAGGCCGCCAGAAACATCCCCAGCGAGATCTCGAGCAGGCGCTTGCGACCGTGCCGGTCGCCCAGCTTGCCCCACAGCGGCGTGCTCGCTGCCGCCGCGACCACGTAGGCGGTGACCAGCCAGGCCAGGTCGGTGACGCGACCGAGGTCAAGGGCGATGGTGGGCAGGGCGGTGGCCAGGATCGTCTGGTCGAGTACCGCCGGCAGCATCGCCAGCACGATCGCCGCGAAGGGCACGGCGACGGAGGGCGGTTGTGCGGTCTGTTCGTGGGTCATGGCGAAAGATTAGATATCTAATCATTAGATGTCAAATCTAATCTGGTATCATGGGCCGGTGAGCCGGCCCTCCCTCCTCCCGCCGATCGGATTGCGCCTGAGCCGCACAGCCCGGATCGTCTCCCACGCCTTTGAGAGGGTGATGGCCGAGGCCGGCGGCTCGGCCTCCGCCTGGCAGGTGCTGTTGCTTGTGCGCTCTCAGCAGTGGGGGACGCAGTCGCGGATGGCCGAGGCGATGGGCATCTCAGGCGCAACCCTCACCCACCACCTGCATGCGCTCGAGCAGCAGGGCCTCGTCCGCCGCTGGCGCGACGCCGGCAACCGCCGGGGGCAGCAGGTGGCGTTGACGGAGGCCGGTGAGGAGTTGTTCGCGCAGCTGCGGCAGGTGGCGTCGACTTACGACCGTCAGCTGCGCTCCCAGCTCAGCGACGCGGAGACGGCGCAGTTGGCGGAGCTACTCGAGAAGCTCCAGGCAGGCATAGAACGGCCAGAGGCGGGGCGAGCATGACCGTGCCCGCGATGAGGCGAATACACATCGTCGGCGCAGGCCCCGTGGGCCTGATGCTGACGGCACTGCTTCAGTCAATGGATGGGCTGTCCGTCCACTTGTACGAGAAGCGGCGCGAGTACACACGCACGCGCATGGTGCGGCTGGCGCCGTACCTCGTGGCGGACTCGGTCGAGAGCTACCGCAACGACCACATCGACGGGGAGACCGTCGAGGCCGTGTTCGATCCTCCGGAGCTCGACGAGAGCCTGGCCTTCAGGCGGTCGATCCCCACTGACCTGATGACGCTGCTCCAGGGGTGGTCACAGGGGTTCTGTCCGCTCAACTCGATCGAGCGCGCGATCAGTGATCTGATCGACTCCCGTGGAACGAGCAACGTCCAGCGCACCACGGAGGTTGTCACGCTCGACGACGCGGTGGCGATGCTCGAGCCGGGCGATGCGCTGATCGACAGCACAGGCTGCGCGTCGCTGCTGCGAAACCACCTCGTGCCCGGAGCCGGCGGGGATGGCGATACGAACACGCTCAACATCCGGCTCGAGTACGCCCTCGTGATCACGTTTCTTTACGGCCAGTCATATGAATGCAACGAGCACTGCAAGTACTACAAGAACGTCGACAACACGCACTACAAGTTCATCCCCGCGGTGCACCGCACCTACTACGACGGCAGCATCAGCCACGTCACGGGCATCGTCAACATCAGCGCCGAGGACTACGAAGCGATGCCGCCACGGTTCGACGGCGAGTGGCTACGCGGCAACTTCCCCGCGGCGGCCGAGTCGATGGATCGCTTCATCGACAAGATCAAGCTGGAGACCAGCGGCGAGCTGCTCGGCGACCTCGAGATCGTGCGGATACCCCTGAACCTCTACCGGGCCCGCAACGCGACCAGCCGGCGGTGGCTGACGTCCGGCCCCGGCGACCACCCGTTCTCGGGCTCTCCGGTGTTCCTGCTAGGCGACTCGGCAATCGGCTCACCGTACTTCCAGTCGATATCGCTGGGCCTGGAGTGCGCGATGTTCCTGGCCGGGCTGATCGCGCAACGCGACCTGCCTTTGAGGGACATGTTCGATCGCTACGAGCTGCACATGTACAAACAGTGGCTTCGGGTGTATATGCGCAGCAAGATGATCAAGCACAACAAGGACTTGTTCGAGACTGTCGACGACAAGTTCGCAACGCTCGAAAAGCTCCATATCTACTAGCCGGCGGTGCGCGGTGCCGCATCGCACTCGCGACCAGCAAGGCCTGTGGGCCACGACCTCAGGAGGCACAATGACAGACTCTTCGAACCAGGGAATCAAGACCGTGCTACATCCGGTGTCCGACCTGGCGAGGGCCAAGCCGGTCTACGCCGCCCTGCTCGGGATACAGCCGCAGGCGGACGCGCCGTACTACGTCGGCTTCGACGCCGGCGGCCAGCACATCGGGCTCGTGCCGGGCGGTGGCCAGGAGGGAATGACCTCACCGGTGGCCTACTGGCAGGTTGCGGACATCGAGGCGAAGCTGGCCGAGGTGACCGCCGCGGGTGCAACCCTGAACGAGCCGCCGCGCGACGTCGGTGGCGGCCGCCTGGTGGCCAGCTTCAGCGATCCTGACGGCAACGTGCTGGGGCTGCTTCAGGATCCGTGAGCAACGCCTACGTCGCCGGCTGCCCGGGCCGCTCGGCGGCACGCTGCGCCTCCACGGCACGGTGAACGTTGCCGTGCACGTGGTCGGCCCCGATCCGGTCGATCACACCGTCTCGCCGCAGCACGGCCAGCACCGGCGGCTTGACACGCGCGAGCCGCAGCGTAGCCCCGCGGGTTTGCACCAGCTGGTGGATCTGGGCCAGCTGCTCGGAGCCCTGGGAATCGATGAAGGGGACGGCCTCGAGGTCGAGCACCACCCCCGTGAGCGGCTCGGGCGCGTCGTCGGCAAGGTCGCGGACGCGGTCATCGAGCGCCTGGGCGGTCGCGAAGAACACGCCGCTGTCGATCCGCAGCACGACGATGCCCGGGAACGTCTCGTCGCCCGGGTGCTGCTCGAGGTCACGGAACACCTGTGTGCCGGCCTCGCGGCCGAGCACCGGCATCGGCGGATTCGTCGCGACGTAGACGAGCCAGCCGAGCGAGAGCATCACGCCCACCACGACGCCTGCCAGGACGCCCACGGTCAGCACGCCGAGGACGGCGGCGATGGCGATCCAGAAGTCGAACGGGGTGACCCGGCGCAGCCGGCGGAACTCCGGCAGGTCGATCATCCCGAACACGACCGCGTCGATGATGACCGCGCCGAGCACCGCCTTCGGCAGATCTGAGAACAGCGGCGCCAGCACGATCAGGGTGAGCACCACCAGCGCGCCGGTGACAAGGGATGCCACCGGCGTGCGAGCCCCGGCCGACTCGTTCAGCGAGCTGGCGGAGAGGCTGGTCGAGACCGGCATGCCCTGGAACACGCCCGAGCCGACGTTGGCCATGCCCTGCGCCACCGACTCCTGGTCGATGTCGATCCGGTACCTGTGCCGCGTGGCGAAGGCGCGTGCGTCCCCGGCGGTCTGTGAGAACCCGATCAAGAGCAGCGCCCCCGCCGCGACGCCGATGGTGGCGTACCGCTCACGGAACAGGTCGGCACTGGGGAGCCGTGGCGCCGGCAGCCCGCGCGGGACGTGCCCGACCAGATCGACCCCATGCCCGCCGAGGTCGAACATGCGCGCGGCGATGATGCCGCCGGCCACCAGCACGAGGGCGCCGGGGACGGCGGGCGCACGGAACCGCAGCACCAGGATCACGACCAGCGATACGGCCCCGACCAGCAGCGTCGTCCCATGGATGTCGCCCAGCGATCCGACCCACGAGCCGAGCTCCCGCCAGGCGTTCACCCCGTCGGCCGTCGTCCCGGTCAGCTTCGGCAGCTCGCCGATCACCACGTCCACGGCTGCTCCCGCCAGGAAGCCCGTGATCACCGGCTTGGATAGAAACCGTGCGATCCATCCCAGCCGGAAGACGGCCAGGAGCAGGAACAGCGCCCCCGTAACGAGCGTGATCGCAGCCACCAGCTCCGCCGCCTGCTTTCCGCCCAGCCCGGTCAGCAGCACCGCTCCGCCGGCTACGGCGGCAAGGGATGAGCTTGGCCCGGTCGAGATCTGCTGCGATGTGCCGAACAGGGCGTACAGGATCGCGCCCGCCGCCGCCGCGTACAGCCCGTTTTGCAGCGGCACGCCGGCGATGCCCGCATACCCCAGGTTCTTGGGAACGATCAGCGCGGTCACCGCGATCCCCGCAGCCACGTCGCCGCGCAGGAACGCGCGGTCGTAGCGTGGCAGCCAGGTGACGATGGGGAGCCAGCGGCTGATACCGCGGCGCTGGTTCTCTGCTGTCGTCACGGCCGCATCCTCTCATGCGATCCGGCCCGCCACGATCGATTCGTAAAGTCGCTTGACGAACCGCGGTCGACCTGATACCGTAAAGCCTCTTTACCACACCGCACGGGAAGGAAGGCACCATGGCAGCCAGCACACACGAGCAGATCAGGGTCGGCGACGTGGCGATCCGCTTCCTGCTCGAGGGCAAGCAGACTGCAGGGTCAGTCGCCGTCTTCGAGTTCGACGTTCCCGCCGGCGCGCAGGTGGCGGCCGCACACAGCCACGACGGCTACGAGGAGACGATCTACGGGCTCGCTGGCGTCCTGACCTGGACGATCGAGGGCACGCCGATCGACGTCGCCCCGGGCGAGGCGCTCTGCATCCCTCGCGGCGCGGTGCACCGGTTTGACAACCTCGGCGAGGACGACGCCAGGGCGCTCGCGATCGTCACCCCCGGCATCCTCGGCCCCGGCTACTTCCGCGACGCTGCGGCCATCCTCGACGCCGCGGCCGGTGGGCCGCCCGACTTCGCGGCGATCGGAGCCGTGATGCTCCGCCATGGCCTCACCCCCGCCTCCTGAAGACATGGCCGAGACGATCACCGAACAGGAGGTGATCCTCGAGGGCGACGGACGCGCGATCAGCATCCTCGTCGCCCGCGAGGACGTCACGGTCACCGAAGGCCGCTGCCCCGCGCGGGCGACGATCGCCGGTCCCCACATTCACCAGCGGCACACCGACGCCTTCTACGTGATCGGGGGCGAGCTGACCTTCGAGGTGGGACGCGAATCCGAGGTGATCACGATCTCTCCGGGCGGCCTCGTCGCGGTGCCGCCCGGGGTTGCCCATTCGTTTCGAAACGACGGCGGCCGCCCCGCGCACTGGCTCACCATCCACGCCCCCGACGGCGGCTTCGCCGCCTTCATGCGCGGCGTCCGCGACGGAGTCGAGGTCGACTGGGACATCGCCGCCGTACCCGCCGACGGGGGCGCGCCGGCGCGGGACGCGATCGTCAGCCGACCGCCGTCGCCGCGGGGGTAGTACCAAAGCACCACTAAATCCTCCCGCGTGCGGCTGGGCATGCAACCCCCACCGTGATCGGTGAGACTGCACGAGTGACGACGTTCCCCACCAACCGTGATCGTCTCGTTTCGCGGGCCTGGGCGGATGAGGCTGTTCGTCGCATCGAAGCCGACGCCAACCGGTCGGCGGACACTCACTTGCACGCTTTCCCGCTGCCCGAGGACTGGGGGATCGACCTGTACCTCAAGGACGAGTCCGTGCACCCGACCGGGTCGCTGAAACACCGGCTGGCACGCTCGCTGTTCCTCTACGGGCTCTGCAACGGCTGGATCGGCGAGCGGACGACGATCGTGGAGGCGTCCAGCGGTTCGACGGCCGTCTCCGAGGCCTACTTCGCGCGGTTTCTGGGCTTGCCGTTCATCGCCGTCATGCCCGCCTCCACGAGCCCCGAGAAGATCGCGCTGATCGAGGCCCAGGGAGCTGGGTGCCACCTGGTGGACGACCCGACGACCGTGTACGAGGTGGCGCAGCGACTCGCTGCCGAGCGGGGCGGGTACTTCCTCGACCAGTTCACCTACGCCGAGCGTGCCACCGACTGGCGCGGCAACAACAACATCGCGGAGTCGATCTTCAGCCAGATGGCTCTGGAGCGGCATCCCGTCCCGACCTGGATCGTGGTGGGAGCCGGCACCGGCGGGACGAGCGCGACGATCGGTCGCTACGCCCGCTTCGGGCGGTTCGCCACCCGGATGTGCGTGGTCGACCCCGAGGACTCGATCTTCTACTCGGTTTGGAGCGGCGTGCAGTCAGCATTCACCGGCCGCCCCTCACGCATCGAGGGCATCGGGCGCCAGCGAGTCGAGCCGTCGTTTCTCCCGGACATCGTCGACCGGTTGATCCAAGTTCCGGACGCCGCCTCGATCGCGACGATGCGCATGGTCAGCGAGCGCACCGGCCGCAGCGTCGGCGGCTCCACCGGCACCAACGTCTGGGGGGCATTCTTGCTGGTTGCCGAGATGCTCTCGCGTGGCGAGCAAGGCAGCGTTGTCACGCTCATCTGCGACGGCGGCGACCGATACGCAGGCACCTATTACAGCGACACGTGGGTCCGCGATCAGGGCTTCGATCTGTCACCGCACACCGAGAAGCTCGAGGCGTTCCTCGAGACCGGCGCGTTCCCGCCGTCGGTGCCCTAGACCTGGACGTCGGTGATGACGCCCTGGATCGCGTCGAGCACCTCGGGTGGCACCTCGTCCATGCCATGGGCGTCGCGGGCGTGGGTGTGGATATCCTCGAACAGCTGCCGTTCGTCCTCATTCCGCGCCACCCACTGGCAGCCGGGCACCACATCGCCACACCTGAACTGCTTCACGAGACGCCTCCTGGCGGTTGTGTCGCGGCGGAGTCTAGCCGCGGGCGGCCCTCTGCCCAGCAGCGGCGGCAGCTTCGGCCAGCTCCCTGCGGGTGCGCCTAGAATGGCGTATGTGCCGGATCCTGGCCTACCTCGGTGAGCCGCTTCCCGCGCAGGCCCTGCTGTTCGACACCGACAACGGCCTCGTCCGGCAGTCCTACAGCCCGCGGATGATGAACACGTTCCTCAACCTCGCGGGATTCGGCATGAAGGCATGGGACCCGACGTCGCTCAGGCCCGACGATCCGTTCAGCTATCGCGCGACGACGCTGCCGTCGTTCGACCGCAATCTCCGCTTCCTGTCGTCCAAGCTGGCACCGACCTGTCTGATCGCCCACGTACGCGGCGTCACCTACTCCGACGAGGCCGTCGTTGCCGACACGAACCTGCATCCGTTCCAGTTCGTGGGCGCACGAGTTGCACTCACGCACAACGGGCACCTGCGCCAGTTCCCGCGCATGCGCTACGCCCTGGTCGACCATGTGCGTCCCGAGCTCGCGCAGCGCATCGAGGGCACCACCGACTCCGAATGGATCTATGCGCTGGTCATGTCGCAGCTCGACGATCCCTGCGGGATCCCGGAGACGCGCGAGCTCGCGGACGCGACCGCCCAAGCGCTTCGCATCCTGCGCAGCGTCCGCGCCGCCAACGGCATCGACACATCCTCGCCGGTCAACCTGTGCCTCAGCACGGGCCGCGCCCTTGTCGCCACCCGCTTCTCGTTCGATTACGGCTGGTACCCGCCGGAGGACGAGATGCTCGAGACCGACCTGCCCTTCGTGAGCCTGTGGTACGCGATCGGCGGCGCGTATGCGGAGCGCGACGGCGACTGGCAGATGACGGCCGCCGACCCGCCCCGCTCGGTGATCATCGCGTCCGAGCCGCTCACCACCGATCACTCGAGCTGGCTCGAGGTTCCCGAGTACTCGATGCTCACAGCCGAGCTTACCCCCTCCGGCCTCGAGTTCGAAACGCGCGACCTTGATGTCTGACGGCGCCACGGCCGGCTTCCTCGCCACCGTTCCCCTGCTCGCGGGCCGGAACGAGTCGGACATCGCGGATCTGGCGCGTGTCCTGCGCCGCCGCGACGTGCCGGCGGGTGAGACTCTTTGGCACCAGGGCGAGGAGGCACGAGAGCTGCTGCTGATTGTCCGAGGAGCTGTCTCAGCGTCGCTGCACGCACCGGGAGGCCGAGTCGTGGAGATCGGCAGGGCGGGTGCTGGGGAGATGGTCGGCGAACTCGCGCTGCTCGACGGCGGAGGGCACACGATGAGCGTGCATGCGACCGAGCCGGCAACGGTGCTCGCGCTCGGCAAGGCAGATTTCGTGGCCTTGCTGGCCCGCCAGGATCCGGCGACCTTCAGCCTCAAACGCCGCCTCGCCTCGCTGTTCACCGCACGCCACCGCGAGCAGCTCCGGCACCTTGCCGCCTCGATTGGCGGCGACGTGGTCGACCTTCCGGGTGAGGATGCGGCCCGGACGTTTGCCGAGCTGGAGTACTGCGGTCCGCCCGACAGCAAATACCTTCGCCGCATGGCGACTTTCCACGACTTCGACCCCGCCGCGCTCTGGGGCTTCCTGACCTCGGGGCGCTATGCCCGGTGCCCGCCGGGGCGCACGCTCCTGGCCGAAGGGGTGCCGTCGACGGCCTGCTGCCTCACGATAAACGGCGCGGTTGAGAAGGTGCTGATCCGCCCGGACGGACGCATCCGCGTCGGGCTGGCCGGGCCCGGCAAGGCGTTTGGCTACGAGACCCTGATCGACGGCCTAGCATCGCCTGTCACCGCTATCACGCGGGAGCGGTCGCTGCTGCTGGTCCTGCCACGCGAACCGTTCGACCAGCTGTTCCGCCGGGAGGATGCCATCTCCCGCGTCTTCCTGGATGTGATCCAGCGCGACCTGGTGGCCACGTTGCGCCAGAGTCTGCGACCGCACGCCCGTTTGGCGGCAAGCGTCTAACGCCAGCTTTGATCCCGTCGAACCGGGGGCCGGCCGCAAACCGCGCCCACACACGACTTGAGGCTCGCTTGTCGCTAGGTCGATCGCAGCGACGGGTTGGCGCGCATCACGATGGTGGAGGCGCCGGGGTCACTGATGGATTGGCGGGTGATCCAGCATCGCTCCCACTTCGTGTTGGTCGGGGCGCTGATGTGGAGTTCCGCCGCGCCGTTCGCGCCGGCGTTGAAGGCGACTCCCGGCACGTCGTGGCCACCGGTCTTGAACCAGATCTCGTAGTACTGATCGCCGGGCGCCGGGTCGAGGTGGCTGATGGACACGACGACGGGCTCGACGGCGCCGTCGGCGCGCCCGACGGCGACGTAGCCGGACGCGTTGCCGGCGCCGGTGAGGGTCGCGATGCGCTGGAACCCGGAGTGGCCGCCGGACTGTGAGGTGACCGTGATGGTCACCCCGACCGCCGCAGCGGCGGCGATCGCGACGACGCCCGCGAGCGACCAGCGGCGTGACCATCCCCGCGCGCGGCGTGGCACCGGCCGGGTCGCGGCGGGCGAGTCGGCCTCGGCGACAGCGGCCTGGACGGATGGGGCGACCAGGCTCTGAGGTACATCGAGCAGCGGCGCGAGCGTATGCAGCCTGCGCTCGAGCGCCTGCAGGTCGGGCTCGTTCATGACTGCTCCTCCCGTTCCAGGATCTCGGCGAGATGCAGCAACGCGGCGCGGTTTCGCGTCTTCACAGTGCCCAGGGGCATGCGCAGTTCGGCCGCGATCTCGCTCTGGGACATCCCCTTGAGGTAGGCCAGCTCGATGATCTCGCGCTCGTTCTGCGGCAGTCGCTCGATGCACACGTGGAGCCGGAACGCCTCCAGTTTGTCCGCCGTCTCGTCCTCGGGCGTGGGTGACGGGTCGGCACGGTCGGGTGCGTCGACCAGCCACTGGGCCTGGCGGCGGCGGGCGGCCGCGTATCCGGCGTTTCGCGCGATCGTGTACAGCCATCCCACCACCGCGCCGCGCTCGGGGCGGTAGGTACGCGCGAACCGCCACACCGAGATGAACGCCTCCTGGACGACGTCGTCTGCCCATCCGGCATCGCCGAGCTGCCTCACCATCAGTGAGTAGACGGATCGCGAGTAGCGGCTGAAGAACTCCTCGAAGGCGACCTGGTCGCGCTCCTCGGCGACCAATGCCAGCAGATCCGAGTCCGCGAGTCGGGTGTAATCCCACACCGATTGAGGCCGGGCAGTGGGCCGCGCGGGCGATGGTTGGAATCCGAGCGCCATCACCTGTCCTAGCCGACCAGGCCCTCGATCGGATTTGACGACGTTCGTGTCACCTCCCGAAAACCGGTCTGCGGTTGTCGCCGCTACCAGCCGGAAACGGGAGAAGAGACGAATGATCCGAACGGGAGACTCGATCGCAAACCCCGTCACCGGCGAGACGGTGACGTTTCAGCGGACGTCGGCGGACTCCGGCGGCGAGCTCGTGATCGCCGAGGTCACGCTGGAACCCGGGGGCTCGGCCGCCGCCGTACACGTGCACCCCGACCAGACCGAGACGTTCCAGATCCTCGATGGCACGGTGGGATTCCGCCTCGGTCGCGAGCGACTGTTCGCAACAACCGGCGACACCGTGACCGTGAAGGCAGGCACTGCGCACACGTTCTGGAACACAAGCGAAGGCAGGGCCCGGTTTGTATGCGAGATACGACCTGCGCTGGGTTTCGAACGCCTGCTCGAGACGATGTTCGCGCTCGCGCGGGACGGCAAGACCGACCGCCGGGGGATGCCGCATCCGCTTCGCTTGGCGGCAATCGCCGACCACCACGGCGACGACCTTCAGCTTCCGATCGTCCCTCTACCTGTGCAGCGGCTGGCGGCGAGGGTCGGCGCAGCCGCGGCATGGGCACTTGCCGAGGTCGGGCCCACCTATGACGGCTCACAGCCGTGTGCCGGTGCCGGCGTCATCAGGCCGGCCCCGGCGCTACGCACCATCCACCCACAGAGGACAGCCTCATGACCAATCAGGAATACCGAAACACGACCACCCGGCGCGGAATGCTCGGCGTCGCCACGGTCGGCCTGGGCGCAGCCATCGGCGGCGTGCTCACAACCCCTTTCGCCGCCTACCTGCTCGCACCGACGACGCAGGAAGCAACGTTTCATCCGGTCTCACTGGGACCGGTACGTTCGTTCACGTCGGAGACCGGCTTCGCCCCGGCCGCTGCCCCGTACGTCGAGGACCCCGCCCAGCCGCTCTCGAGCGGCCTCGCCTACGTCCACTA
>DATNEO010000156.1:0-2726 GCA_035553035.1 Gaiellales bacterium
GATGGGCGAGCCCTTCTTGAACTACGACGCGGTGCTCGCCGCCTGCCGCACGATCACCGACCCCGCGGGCTACGGGCTGGGCGCCCGCCATGTCGCCATCTCGACAGCCGGCTGGGTGCCCGGGATCGAGCGACTGGCCGACGAGCCGCTGCAGCTGCGCCTCGCCCTCTCCCTGCACGCGCCGACCGACGAGCTGCGCACGACGCTCATGCCGGTGACCAAGCGCTTCCCGCTCGCCCGGCTGATGCGCGCCTGCCGCGATTATCGCGCCCGCACCGGCCGCCGGATCTTCGTGGAGTACCTGCTGCTCGACGGCGTCAACGACTCCGCGGCCGAGGCCGGCCAGCTCGCCCGTCTGCTGGGCGCCGGCGAGGGCTTCCACGTGAACCTGATCGCCTACAACCCCACCGCCGCCGGCTACCGCGGCTCCTCGCCAGACCGGGTCGAGGCCTTCGCGGCCGAGCTGCGCCGGCGGGGCGTCGCCTCGAGCTATCGCCGCTCCCACGGCGGCGACATCGAGGCGGCCTGCGGCCAGCTGGCGGTGGCCGGCGCGACGGCTCGGCGCCGGGAGCTGCGGCGCGCGGCGGTACGATAAGCCATGAGTTCCGCGGGCACGATGGAAGCCTGGGTGATCCGGCCCGACCGCCTGGGCGACCCCATGCAGGCGATGCAGCTCGAGACGATCGACGTCCCCGATCCCGGCCCCGGCGAGGTGCGCGTGCGGGTCATGGCCGCGGGCGTGAACTACAACGGCGTGTGGGCGGCGGCCGGCCTGCCCGTCTCGATCTTCCGCTACACCGGCTACGACTTCCACATCGCCGGCTCCGACGCGTCCGGGATCGTGGATGCCGTCGGCCCCGGCGTGACGCGGTGGCAGGAGGGCGACGAGGTCGTCATCCACTGCAACCAGAGCTGCGGCGAGTGCGCCGAGTGCAACGGACTCGACCCGATGGCCTGCACCCAGCAGAAGATCTGGGCTTACGAGAGCAACTGGGGCAGCTTCGCCGAGTACTGCAAGGTGCAGGCCCAGCAGCTGCTGCCCAAGCCGCCGCAGCTGACCTGGGAGGCGGCGGCCAGCTACGGGCTCACCTACTTCACCGCCTATCGGATGCTGATCGATCAGGCCGGCATCAAGGCCGGGGACAACGTGCTGGTGTGGGGCGCCGGTGGCGGGCTGGGCACGTTCGCGGTGCAGCTGTGCGCGCTGGTCGGCGCCAACGCCGTCGCCGTGGTCTCGTCGGACGACAAGGTCGAGCTGGTCAAGGAGCTGGGCGCCGCCGCCATCATCGACCGCCGCGAGTTCGCGCTGTCCGACCCGGACACCGGCGAGCGCATCTTCGACGAGGTGAAGCGCTTCGGCAAGGCCGTGCGGGCGGCGACCGGCGGAGTCGACCCCGACGTCGTGTTCGAGCATGTCGGCGCCGCCACCTTCTACACCAGCGTGTTCGTGTGCAAGCCGTTCGGCACGATCGTGATCTGCGGCGCCACGTCCGGCTTCAACCTCGACTTCGACGTGCGCTACCTGTGGATGCGCCAGAAGCGCATCATCGGCAGCCACTTCGCCAATGCCTACCAGTGCCACCGGGCCAACCAGCTGATCATCGAGGGCAAGATCAAGCCCGTGCTGTCGCGGGTGTTCCCCTTCGACGAGTGCCCCGCGCCGCATCAGCTGATGAAGGAGAACCAGCACGTCGGCAAGATGGTGGTGCTGGTCGGCGCCGAGGCCGAGGGCCAGGGCGCGAGCACGTGAGCGACCGGCCGCGTCCCTTCTCCACCGCCGACGATGTGCCGGGCGATCTGGAGGCGCGGCTGGGTGAGCCGGGCAGCTATCCCTATGCCCGCGGCATCCACCGCGACATGTACGCCGGGAGACCCTGGTCGATCCGGCAGTACGCAGGCTTCGGTACCGGCGAGGAGACCAACCGGCGGTTCCGGTTCCTGATCGACCAGGGCCAGGCGGCGCTGTCGGTGGCGTTCGACCTGCCCACCCAGATGGGCCTGGACTCAGACGATCCGCGCGCCGCCGGCGAGGTCGGCCGGGTGGGGGTGTCGATCGACTCCGCCTCTGACGTCGAGGCGATGTTCGACGGGATCCCGCTGGACGAGGTCTCGACGTCGATGACGATCAACGCGCCGGCTGCGGTGCTGGTGGCGATGTACCACGTCGCCTGCGCCCGCCAGGGCCGGGATCCGTCGCAGATCCGCGGCACCGCCCAGAACGACGTGCTGAAGGAGTACGTCAGCCGCGGCACCTACATCTTCCCGCCGCGGCCCTCGCTGCGGCTGGCGGCTGACCTGATCGCCTGGTGCGCTCGCGAGGCGCCGCGCTTCAACGCCATCTCGCTGTCCGGCTATCACATGCGCGAGGCCGGCTGCACGGCCGCCCAGGAGATGGCATTCGCGCTGTCAAACGCGATCGCCTACGTGGAGGCGGTGCTCGAGCGCGGGGTGGATGTGGACAGCTTCGCGCCCCGGCTGAGCTGGATCTTCAACACCCACATGGACTTCTTCGAGGAGATCGCCAAGTACCGGGCGCTGCGGCGGATGTGGGCCTCGATCATGCGTGACCGGTTCGGCGCCACCGACCCGCGTTCCATGATGCTGCGCACCCACACCCAGACGGCGGGCTCGACGCTGACCCTGCAGCAGCCCGAGAACAACATCGTGCGGGCCGCCGTGCAGGGGCTGGCGGCGGCACTGGGCGGCGTGCAGTCGATGGCGCTGTC
>DATNEO010000157.1:0-18565 GCA_035553035.1 Gaiellales bacterium
CACGGTCAAGGGCACCGAGAAGCCGTGGGGGCCGCTGTCGACCACCGCCACGCCGCACCTGCCGGCGGGGTCACGTGCGTCCATCAACCACACGCTGGACGTGTTCGTGCGAAACGGCGTGGAGCGCCGCGACCCGGCCAAGGCGTACGCGGTGGCGTCGTCGATGATGCGCATCGGCCAGACGCACAAGCAGTGGAACCAGGGCACGCTTCCGGTGCCGCCGTACCGCACCAAGGGCACGCAGTTCCATGGCTACACCGTGATGAGCGCCTCGAAGAATCAGGTCTACCTGACCATGATCCTGCAGCCGCGCAACGCCAAGAAGCAGGGCGCCGTGGCCTACAACATCCGGCTCTCGAGGGCCGCCAACGGCAGCTGGCTGATCGACTGGTTCACGCCGTCAGCCTTCTTCGCGGCCAAGGGCCAGACGCCCAAGCTGTTCGCGGAGCCGGACCTGGCACCGTCGCTGGGGGTCGCCTCGCTGAAGCACAAGAGCCACGCCAACCTGATCATGTGGGGCGTGCTGGCGCTGCTGATGATCCCGCTGGCCGCCACGATCGCGTTCTTCTTCGGGGCGTTCGGCTCGCGCGTTCGTTGGCGCAGCCGGCCTGACGACGATCCCACCTGGGCGGCCGCGTTCCGCCCCGACGACCGCTGACGTGCGAAGCTTGGCCATGCGCTACATGGTCGTGGAACGGTTCACCCAGGGCCCTGAGCCGGTCTACCGCCGGGCGGCCGAGCGTGGCCGCATGCTGCCGCCGGGGCTCGAGTACATCGACAGCTGGGTCGACCAGCGGCTCGATCGCTGCTTTCAGCTGATGGAGACCGATGATCCCGGGCTGTTCGACCAGTGGATCGCCTGCTGGGACGACCTGGCGGAGTTCGAGGTGGTGCCGGTGGTGTCGTCCGCGCAGGCCGCCGCTACGGTAGGTCCTCGGTAGCCCGCTCGAGCCCGGTCAGCACCTCCGACAGCAGCGCCGGCATGCCCACGTCGTGTGCGTACTCGGCCAGCGCGGCCCACAGCGAGACGGCCAGCACTCGTGCCCGGGTGAGGGCGTCGTCGTCGACCGGCCCGTACGCGTCGTGGAAGGCGGCGCGGCCGGCGGGCGGCAGGTATCCCCAGTAGAGCGGCAGGTCGATCGCGGGGTGCGCGCGGCATACGTCGATCCAGTCGATCACCCCGCATGGCTCACCGTCGGCGCCGATCAGCAGGTGGCGCACGTGCAGGTCGCCGTGCACCACGGCCAGCGGCTCGGGCGGATCCAACCGCTGGGCCCGGTCGAAGACCGCCGCCAGCCCCGGCGGCGGAGTCCACAGGCCCGCGCCCTGCAGAACCCCGCAGCGGCGGCGGGCGTCGGCCACGCGGTGGGGCATGTCGGCGCGCCTGACGGGATCGACCGGAAGCGCCGCTCCGTCGGCCGTGACCGTGCTCGGATCGACGTCGTGCAGCGCCCGCAGGAACCGGCCGAGGGCGGAGCCATGGCCCACGCGATCGGCATCCGAGGGCGCCGCGTCGGCCGCCTCGCGTCCGGGCAGGTACGGCGACCCGGACCACGGCCACGGGAACTCCGGCCCGGGCTCGCCCCGGAAGGCCGCCACCGGGATCGGCAGCGGTAGGTCGGGGGCCAGTACCGGCAGCACCTCGGTCTCCCGCAGGAAGCCGGGAACCACCACTTCGCGGCGCGGGAAGCGGAACACCCAGCGCGAGGCGACCAGCCACACGGTGCTGTCCCAGCCCTCGCCAAGCGGCTCGATCGGGGCTCCGTCCAGCTCCGGAAACCGCTCCCGGATCAGCCGCCGCGCCAGCGCCGAGTCGACCACGATCTCCGGACTCCACTGTGGCATCGGATCACGATAGCGACCGCTGTAAGCTATGCACATGAGCGAGCAGGCGATACCGGCAGCGGGCAGGGGCGGCGCGGGCGAGGAGCAGCACCCCGCCATCTTCGCGACAACGGTGTGCTCGATAGTGGAGCATGGCGGACAGCTGCTGATGGTGCGGCAGCTGAACCGCGAGGGCGAGGAGCGCTGGAACTTCCCGACCGGGTGGATGGCGTCTCACGACGAGGACGGAAACCTCCAGATCCCCGAGCACGTGGTCAACCGCAACCTGCTGATGGAGACCGGCTACGCCGCGTCCGGCGCGACGCTGATCGGCGCCACGCTGGTCCGCGAGCACGATGAGGACGGGCGGCGCATCGGCACCTCGATTCGGCTCGACTACCTCTCCAGCCAGCCCCGCCAGACCAGCTACGCGATCAACGACTCCGACATCCTGGGCGCGCCCCAGTGGTTCGGCCCAGCCGACATCGAGATCATGATCGCGAACAACGAGGTCAAGGGCGAGCTGACCGCCGCCGCGTTCCGCCACTGGCAGGAGTTCCGCAGGGGCGGCTCCGTGTCGGGCGACGTCGTCGATATCCCGAACTAGGGCGCGCTCGGCTCCGGTTCGCGGAGCTCCGGCACGGCCAGCAGCGCCACCACCAGGATCGTGCCAGAGCTGAGGCCGGCCGCGATCAGCGTGCCGCGGGCGCCCAGCAGGTGCGAGATCGGCGCCACCAGCGCGTAGGACACCGGCAGCAGCGAGATGGAGATCATCCAGTCGAGCGAGGACACGCGGCCCAGCAGGCTCGCCGGCACGCGCGACTGCATGATCGTCGACCACGCCACCAGCCCGGTGGCGAAGCCGGCACCCGACACCGCCGCGATCACCGCCATCTGCCAGAGCGCACCCGCGACCCCGTAGAGCGCGGTGCCGAAGCCGGACACGATGAATGCCACGAAGCACAGCGCCAGCCGGCGCCGCGGCAGGCCCAGCAGCGATGTCGTGAGCGCAGCTGCGATCGCGCCGGCCCCGCCGGCGGCAAGCACCAGACCGAACCCGTCCGCGCCACCGCCCAGGTCGTTCTTGATCACGAACGGCACCAGCACCTCGATCGGGCCCCAGAACACCAGAATCGTAACCGCGAAGGCCAGGAGCGTCGCCCACAGCCAGATGTGGTGACGCACGTAGCGGACGCCCTCACGCATGTCGTCGAGCAGCGTGGTGCCCACGGCATCCCGCTGGGCGGCCCGCACCTGCATGAGTGCGATCGTGGTGGCCGAGAACACGAACGACGCAGCGTCCAGCATGAAGGCGGTGCCGGTGCCGGCCGACGCCACCACCGCACCGCCCACGGCGGGGCCGAGGAACTGCATGGCCAGCGGCCGCATCGCCTGGTCGAGCGAGTTGGCCTGCACCAGCAGGGTCTCCGGAACGATCTCGGGCACGATCGCGGTGAACGACGGGCCGAACAGGGCCTCACCCAGCCCGAACACCGCCGACAGCGCGACCAGCTCCCAGACCCTGATCGTGCCGGCGATCGCGAGCACGGCGATCGCGGCGGCCGCCACCGCGCGCAGCAGGTCGGCCAGGATCATCAGCGGCCGCCGCCCGATCCGGTCGGACAGCGCGCCGCTGAACGGCAGCACGATCACGGTGGGAAGCGTCCACGCCACCCCGACCACCGCCAGGGCGAACGGCGAGTTCGAGATGTCGTACGCCTGCCACGCGATCGCGACCAGGTAGACGCCGTCGCCCAGCAGCGAAACGGTCAGGCCGGTCCACAACAGCCGGAAGTCGCGGAGGCGAAGCGGCTCCAGCACCAGGGCTCAGCTGCCCGTGAACCGCGGCGGGCGCTTCTCCAGGAACGCCGCCACGCCCTCGGCGAAGTCGTCGCCGGCGGCCGCGATCGCCTGCAGCCGCGCCTCCTCCTCCAGCTGGTCGTCCAGCGAGCTCTCGAGCGACCGGCCGATCAGCTGCTTGGTGAGGCCAATCGCGGCGGTGGGCCCCGCGGCGAGCGCGGTCGCCAGCGTGGCCGTCTCAGGGGCCAGGTCGGCGTCGTCGACCACCCGCGTGACCAGGCCCATGGCTGCCGACTCCGGCGCCGCGATCCTCCGGCCCGAGACGATCCACTCGAACGCCGCAGCCGATCCGATCAGCCGCGGCAGCGTGTGCGAGAGGCCCGAGTCCGGCACCAGACCGATCCCCGCGAAGGCCGGCACCAGGCTGGCCGAGGCGGCCGCCAGCCGCACGTCACAGGCCAGCGCGAGCGCCAGCCCGGCCCCCGCGGCGGGCCCGTTGATGGCAGCGATCACCGGCTTTCGCAAACTCCGCAGCGCACGGATGGCCGGGTTGAAGCGCTGCCTCAGCAGCTCCCCCACAGCGGCCGCGTCGCGCGGGAACTCGCCGACATCCTGGCCGACGCAGAATCCGCGTCCCGCGCCGGTGATCACCAACGCCCGCACGTCTGGCCGGGCGGACCGCTCGAGCGCCGCGGCCAGCCGCTCGTGCATGGCCAGGTCAAGCGCATTCAGCACGGCCGGACGATTGAGCGTGATCGCCTGCACCGCGCCGTCGTGGCTGACCAGCAGCTCGCTCTCGGTCTCGGACATGGGCCGAGTCTATTGGCTGGCTGAGCCCGGCGGCCGGGCCACGGAGACCAGATGCTGGATCGGCCGGCGGAACCCGTCGTCCAGATCGAAGGCCAGCTCGGCCGCCACCGCTTCGGGCAGCAGCGGGCCGGGTTGCTCGCCGGGCCGGTGCCACTCGTGCAGGCGCGGGTCGCTGGGCGTCCCCTGCGGCTCGCCGCGCACCGCCGCCAGCCGGTAGAGGATCAGCTCGTGGCGGTAATCGCCGCTCTCCACGTAGATGTTCTCGCTCAGGTACAGCACCCGCCCCACCTCGATCTCGAGCGCCGCCTCCTCCATCAGCTCACGCTGCAGGCACTGCTCCGACGTCTCCCCCGGCTCCAGGCCACCGCCGGGCAGCCAGTAGAAGCGCTCACGATCGTCGTGGTGGGTGCGATCCATCAGCACCGCTCCCTCCTGCACGATCACCGCCCGAACCCGCAGCGAGAGCTCGGGCAGCTCAGGCAAGCGCGCGTTCCGCCTCGTAGACGGGCAGCACGCGCCGCAGGTACTCGCCGGTGGCGCTGCCCGGCGTCTCGGCCACCTCCTCGGGCGTGCCCTGGGCGATGATCTCGCCGCCCTTGTCTCCGCCCTCCGGCCCCAGGTCGAGCACCCAGTCGGCCTGCTTGATCACGTCGAGGTTGTGCTCGATCACGAGCACCGTGTTCCCGGCATCGGACAGCCGCTGCAGCACCAGCAGCAGCTTCTCGATGTCGTACGTGTGCAGTCCCGTTGTGGGCTCATCGAGGATGTAGAGCGTGCGGCCCGTTGCCACCTTCGAGAGCTCGGTCGCCAGCTTCACGCGCTGTGCCTCACCGCCCGACAGAGTCGTGGCCGGCTGCCCGAGGCGCATGTAGTCGAGCCCGACGTCGTGCAGCGTCTGCAGCCGCCGGCGCAGCTTCGGCACCTTGGCGAAGAACTCCACCGCCTCCTCCACCGACATGTCCAGCACGTCCGCGATCGACTTGCCCTTGAACTTCACCTCGAGCGTCTCGCGGTTGTAGCGGCGGCCGTGACAGACCTCGCAGTTGATGTACACGTCGGGCAGGAAGTGCATCTCGATCTTGATGGTGCCGTCGCCGCGGCAGGTCTCGCAGCGCCCGCCCTTGACGTTGAACGAGAAGCGGCCGGCCTTGTAGCCGCGGGCCCGCGACTCGGGCGTCTGCGCGTACAGAGCGCGGATGTGGTCGAACAGGCCGGTGTAGGTGGCCGGGTTCGACCGCGGCGTGCGGCCGATCGGCGACTGGTCGATGTCGATCACCTTGTCGAACGCCTCGAAGCCATGCACCGACCGGTGGGCGCCCGGCTTCACGCGGGTGCGCGAGACGCGGTTGGCGAGCGCCTTGTAGATCACCTCGTTGACCAGCGTGCTCTTGCCGGAGCCCGACACACCCGTGACGCAGATCAGCTTGCCCACGGGCAGCTCGACGTCGATCGACTTAAGGTTGTGCTCGGCGGCGCCGTCCACGCCGAACCAGCCGGCGTCGTGGATCCGCCGGTCGGGCACCGGGATCGCGCGGCGACCGCTCAGGTACGCGCCGGTGAGCGACTGCTTGCTCGCCATCACCTGGGCGGCGGTGCCGGTCGCCACGACATGGCCGCCGTGCTCGCCCGCGCCGGGGCCCATGTCCACGATGTGATCGGCGGCGCGCATCGTCTCCTCGTCGTGCTCGACCACGATCACCGTGTTGCCGAGGTCGCGCAGGCGCACCAACGTGGCCAGCAGCCGCGCGTTGTCGCGCTGGTGTAGCCCGATTGAGGGCTCGTCCAGGATGTAGAGCACCCCCATCAGGCTGGAGCCGATCTGGGTGGCCAGCCGGATCCGCTGGGCCTCGCCGCCGGAAAGCGACCCGGCCGCGCGGTTCAGCGTGAGGTAGCCGACGCCCACGTTCTCGAGGAAGCTGAGGCGCTCGCGGATCTCCTTCAGGATGCGGGCCCCGATCGCGCGCTCGGTGTCGGACAGCTCGAGGCCGTCCACGAAGTCGATGGCGCGCTCCACCGACAGCTCGGTGAACTGCGAGATGTTGCGGTCGTTGACGGTCACGGCCAGGCTCGTCTCCTTGAGCCGGGCGCCGTGGCAGAGCGGACACGGCTTCAGCGTCATGTACTCCTCGATCCGCTCCTTCTGGAAGTTGGAGTCGGTCTCGCGGTAACGGCGTTCGAGGCCCGGCACGATGCCCTCGAAGGCCAGCATGTAGCTGCGCTTGCGGCCCATCCGGTTGCGGTAGGTGACGTACACCTTCTCGCCGTCGGTGCCGTACAGGAACAGGTTCTGCTGTGAGTCGGGCAGGTCCTGCCACGGCGTCTCGAGCGAGATCTCGTAGCGGTCGGCGATGGCCTGGATCACCTGCTCGTAGAAGGCGCTGTTGATCACCGTCCAGGGCACCAGCGCCCCCTCGGCGATCGACAGCGATGGATCCGGCACGATCAGCTCGGGGTCGATCTCGCGCTGGGTGCCGAGCCCCGTGCAGCGAGGGCAGGCGCCGTGCGGCGAGTTGAACGAGAAGATGCGAGGCGCCAACTCGGGCAGCGAGATGCCGTCGTCGGGGCACGCGAACCGCTCCGAGTAGGTGCGGGTGGCGCCGTCCACCTCGCTCACCTCGACCAGGCCCTCGGCCAGGCGCAGCGCCGTCTCGACCGAGTCGTTGAGGCGGGTGCGCAGGCCCTCCTTCATCACCAGCCGGTCGACCACGACCACGATTGTGTGGCGGATCTGCTTGTCCAGCGTGGGCGGCTCGTCCAGCAGGTACTGCTCGCCGTCGATCTTGACGCGGGTGAAGCCGTCGGCGCGCAGGTCCTCGAGCACGTCCTTGAACTCGCCCTTGCGGCCCCGCACGATCGGGGCGTCAACCGTGAAGCGGGTGCCGTCGGGCAGGCCCAGCACCTGGTCGACGATCTGCTCGGCCGACTGGCCGGTGACGACGTTGCCGCACTTGGGGCAGTGCGGGATGCCGATCCGCGCGTACAGCAGCCGCAGGTAGTCGTAGATCTCGGTGACCGTGCCCACCGTCGAGCGCGGGTTGCGGGTCGTCGTCTTCTGGTCGATCGAGATCGCAGGCGACAGGCCGTCGATCGAATCGACGTCGGGCTTGTCCATCTGTCCCAGGAACTGGCGCGCGTACGCCGACAGCGACTCGACGTAGCGGCGCTGTCCCTCGGCGTAGAGCGTGTCGAAGGCCAGGCTGGACTTGCCGGATCCCGAGAGTCCGGTGATGACGACCAGTCGATCGCGCGGCAGCGAGACCGTGACGTCCTTCAGATTGTGCTCCCGGGCGCCCCGGATCACGATCTCGTCGCTCGGCACGAACCCCCCAGATGTGGCTTGATCAAGCGGAAACACCTGGGATTCTAGCAGTGTGTCGTTGGGCGAACGCATGTTCGCTCAGTAGCGTAGCGATCCGGGCGGACATATCGCACCGCACGCCCCAGGTCGATCAGCTGGTGGCAGGGATCGCCCGGCGCCGCCGGACGCTGGGCGGCTGCGGCTGCTCCTCGCGGGCCTCATCGAGGCCCAGCAGCAGCGCGAAGATCAGATCGGGGTCGGGCAGCCGGCGCATCCCCAGCAGCGGGGCGCGGCGCCCGTTGGTGTTGGCGATCACGCAGCCGTAGCGCAGCAGGCGGCCGAAACCCGAGACGTGGATCTGGAGGTCGTAGAGGTCGTCCGCCGAGATGGCAGCGACCCGCCGCGACAGGGTGCCCGAGGTCAGCAGCACCCGCCGGTCGGTCACGACCAGCTTGCGCGCGTTCCAGCGGCCGACCCGGCGCAGCAAGCCGAGCATCGAGATCGAGACGATCGCGGCTGCCATCAGCGCCCCCGCCCAGCGCACCACCGAGGGCACCGGCGCGCCGGCCAGCTCGAAGGCCGCGCCGCCGAACAGGACAACCGCGAGGGCCGAGCGCAGGAACGGTCGCAGCAGCACCACGCCGTGCTCGCGTGTCACCAGGTAAATCCGCTCTTGGGAGGAGACGAGTCGTTCGGCCCGGGCCATGGACTGGGGGGATTCGCCGGGTCCCGGGCGAGTCCTGCACCGTGCCGCTACGAAGGGTCACGCCGCCCGCTCAACCGTGCAACGCCCGGCGAGCTCTTCACGGGCTCAGAGCCCGACTCGGGGTGCCGCGGGCGGTCGGCACAGGATCGTGACGTTTCGTCGCGGGATCGTGATTCGGACGCTCATGGTTGAGCGGAGGCCGTCGGCGGGTCGTGATGTTCGCGTCGGCGGAGCGGTGCGAGCCGTTGCGTGTGGACGACGGAATCGTTGCGGCGGCGTGGGATTCGTTGCACAACTCGGAGTCACGCTCCGGTCACGCAATCACCCGGCCGGCCGCGTGCGGCGCGCGTAGTAGCTGCGCGCCTTGGCGCGGTTGCCGCAGGCCGCCATGTCGCACCACACGGCCGAGCGGTTGCGGGTGGTGTCGTAGAACGCCCACCGGCAGGCGGGGTTGCGGCAGGTCTTCATCCGTTGCCAGCGGCCGTCCCCGATCGATGCCACGACGATCCCCAGCAGTCGGCCAAGCGCGCCCGCCACCCCCGCCGCCTCGGGTGCCAGCGACACCGTCCCGCCCGGGTCGAACCGCGGCCGCAGCCCGCATGCGGCCGCCAGCGCATCCAGCCTGCGGCTGGACGCATCGGGCAGCGGCCGGCCGGCGTTCACGCCGGCCAGGTCGCGCAGGGCCTCGCGTACGACAACCGCCGCCTCCCGCTCGGCTTCGGTCACGCCCGCCCCCGACGCCAGCAGCAAGCGCCCGCGCAGCCAAGCCGCGAGCGCACCGGCCTCGTCGAAACCCTCAGCGCCGTCCTCGAGGCGCGCCGTGTTGATGAACGCCCGCACGAGCTCCAGTTCGCCCGGGGCTGCGGTGCGCCTGCCGATCTCTCACCACCTGTCCACGTTTGCCGGTCGACCTTACCATCAACCGCCAGACGGCGGTGAGAGGATCAGACCGACGGCGAGGGCGCCGCCGTCAGATCGCGGCGCAGCGCCTTGATCTCGTCACGCAGCTTGGCCGCGTACTCGAATCGCAGCTCCTCGGCGGCCGCGAACATCTCCTCTTCCAGCTCCACCACCAGCTTCTCGAGCTCCTCCACGCTGAGGCCCTCGGTCTTGGTCCCGCGACGGCGTTTGCCGGGGACGGTCGGCGTCTCCATCGTCAGGAACTCGGCGATGTCGGACACGCCCTTCTGGATCGACAGCGGCGTGATGCCGTGCTCGAGGTTGTAGGCGACCTGGATCTCGCGGCGCCGGTTCGTCTCGTCGAGCGCCACCCGGATCGCCTCGGTCGTCTTGTCGGCGTACATCAGCACGCGGCCGTTGACGTTGCGCGCCGCGCGCCCGATCGTCTGGATCAGCGCTGTCTGGCCGCGCAGGAAGCCCTCCTTGTCCGCGTCCAGGATCGCCACCAGCGACACCTCGGGCAGGTCGAGCCCCTCCCGCAGCAGGTTCACGCCGACCAGCACGTCGTACTCCCCCAGCCGCAGCTCGCGCACGATCTTGATCCGCTCCAGCGTGTCCACCTCGCTGTGGAGGTAGCGCGTGCGGATGCCCGCCTCGAGCAGGTAGTCGGTCAGGTCCTCGGACATCTTCTTGGTCAGCGTCGTCACCAGCGTGCGCTCGTTGGCATCGATGCGGGCGCGGATCTCGGCCATCAGGTCGTCGACCTGGCGCCGGGTCGGACGCACCTCGACCTCGGGGTCGATCAGCCCGGTCGGCCGGATGATCTGCTCGGCCACGTGGGTCGAGTTGCGCAGCTCGTAGGGGCCGGGCGTGGCGGAGACGAACAGCAGCTGCGGCACCCGCTCCAGGAACTCGTCGAACCGCAGCGGGCGGTTGTCGAGCGCGGACGGCAGCCGGAACCCGAAGTCGACCAGCGTCTGCTTGCGCGACCGGTCGCCCTCGTACATGCCGCCGATCTGCGGCACGGTCTGGTGCGACTCGTCGACCACCACCAGGTAGTCGTCGGGCAGGTAGTCGAGCAGCGTGTGCGGCGGCGTGCCCGCCGACCTGCCTTCGAGGATCCGCGAGTAGTTCTCGATGCCGTTGCAGAACCCCATCTCCCGCAGCATCTCCATGTCGTACTCGGTGCGCGAGCGCAGGCGATGGGCCTCGAGCATCTTGCCCTCGGCCTCCAGCTCGCGCAGCCGCTCGTTCATCTCGGCGCCGATGCCACCCACCGCACGGTCGATCTGCTCCCGCTCCATCGCGTAGTGCGTGGCGGGGTAGATGGCGAGGTGGTCGAGCTTGGACAGCACCTCCCCGGTCATCGGGTCGAAGTGCACGATCGACTCGACCTCATCCCCGAACAGCGAGATCCGGTAGGCCGACTCCATGTTGGCCGGCTGCACCTCGATCACGTCGCCGCGGGCGCGGAACTTGCCGCGTCCCAGCACCACGTCGTTGCGGGAGTACTGGATCGAGACCAGCTTCTCGAGCATCGCCTCGCGCGGCCGCTCGTCGCCGACCGCCAGGAACAGCACCATCTGCTCGTAGCTCTCCGGGGAGCCCATCCCGTAGATGCATGACACCGAGGCGACGATCAGCACGTCGCGCCGCGAGAACAGCGCGGCCGTGGCAGCGTGCCGCAGCCGGTCGATGTCGTCGTTGATCGAGCTGTCCTTCTCGATGTAGGTATCGGACGTCGGCAGGTAGGCCTCGGGCTGGTAGTAGTCGTAGTAGCTGACGAAGTACTCAACCGCGTTGTGCGGGAAGTACTCGCGGAACTCGTTGCAGAGCTGGGCGGCCAGGGTCTTGTTGTGAGCGATCACCAGCGTCGGCTTCTGCACCTGCTCGACGACGCGCGCGACGGTGTGGGTCTTGCCGGTGCCGGTCGCCCCGAGCAGCGTCTGGAAGCGGTCGCCGCGGGCGATGCACTCGGCCAGCTCCGCGATCGCGCGGGGCTGATCGCCGGTGGGCTGGTAGGCGGCTGACACTCGCATCTCGTGCATGTGATGCAGTGTATCGACGGGCGCCAGCCGCTTTCGCCCGGCCCATCCGATGCCCTGCTCCGATAGATTCGCAGCGTGCCGACGGTGATCGAACAGACGGCCGACCTGAACGCCGCGCCGCGGGATGTATTCGCGTTCCTGACCGATCCGGCCAGGCGCAGCGAGTGGGACGCCAGCTGTGAGCGCTGCACGATCGACGGTGATGCGCCGGCTCACGGCGTCCGCGTGCAGATCATCGGCCACCGGACGGCGCCCTCGTGGATTGGTGAGTACGGGCGGTTCGACCTCAACCGGGGCGCCGCCCTGCGCCTGGTCGAGGGCGTCGGCATGCCCTTCACCAGCTTCATCGAGGGCTTTCAGGTCGAGCCCCGCAAGGGCGGCTGCACGCTGACGCTGCGGGTCGAGTACGAGGTCAGCGGCATGGTGCGGATGATCGAGCCGATGACGGTGCGCAGCCGCATGCGGCGGACGACCGCCAAGTCGCTGCGAAACGTCGAGCAGCACTTCGCGTGATCATCTAACCGTAGAGCTCGCTGTGATACGCCCGCCGGTACAGCGCCTGCACGCGCTCGACGTCGGCGACGTAGTCCCGCGTCTCGGGGAACGGGATCTTCACCGTGCCGCCGGCCGGCGTGTCTGCGATCCACCGGTCGACGTTGGCCTGGCCGGCGTTGTACGCGGCCAGCGCCAGCTCGTCACCGTTCTGGTAGACGCTGTACTTCTGCCGCAGGTGGCGCAGATACCAGCAGCCGTAGCGCACGTTCAGGTCAGGGTTGAGCAGATCGGTGGCGGGATGGAAGTTACCGCCGCCGGTGTGCAGAGCGATGCCGCGGGCGGTGTCGGGCAGCAGCTGCATCAGGCCGACGGCGCCTGCGTCGCTGCGGGCGGTGGCGTCGAAGCGCGACTCCTGGTAGATCACCGAGGCCACCAGCGCCGGGTCGAGGTGGTAGAGGCGAGCGTTCCCGACCACCACCTCGCGGTAGTCGAGCGGGTACCAGAGGCGCACCCACCAGTTCGGCTGCTCGTTCCGCAGCACCGCGAAGGCGCCCAGCGCGGCCACCGCGAGCACCGCCAGCACGATCGCCAGGCGCTTCACGTCAGCCGCGCCACCAGGGCCGCCACCCAATCGTCGAGCTGCTCGAGGCTGCCGGTGTTCTCGTACACCTCGTCGGAGCGCGCCGCCTTCTCCTGCTCGGGCAGCTGGTGCGCCATCCGCTGGGACGCGCCGGGCCGGCGCTGCTCGCGCACGTCGCCCGGCGCCGTCACCGTCACGATCAGGTCGTAGCGATCCTCGCGGCCGGCCTCGAACAGGGTCGGTGCCTCGTGCACCAGCAGCGGGCTGCCCGCGGCCAGCTGCTGCTCGCGCCAGGCCTGGAAGCGCTCCTCGATCAGGGGCAGCAAAAGCTCCTCCAACCACTCCCTTTCGGCAGGATCGGAGAACACGCGGGCGGCGATCTGGGCGCGGTCGACCCGGCCCGCGGCGTCCAGCACCGCCGGTCCGAAGCGCTCGGCAACTGCCGCCCGCACGTCGTCGCGTAGGTACAGCTCGCGCACGACCTGATCGCTCGACATCGTGGCCGCGCCGTGGCGGGCAAACGCCGCCAGCGCCTCCGACTTGCCCGACCCGATGCCGCCGGTCAGTCCGACGACCAGGGCCATCCGACTACTCCTCGGCGAGCGCCTCTTCGGGCTCCGCCGAAGCCTCTTCGGCCGGCTGCTCCGACTCGGGCTCGGCGGCCGCTTCCGGCTCGGGCTCGGCGGCCGGCTCCGGCTCGGGCTCCTCGGCAGCTACCGGCTCCTGATCGAGATCGACCTCCACGATTGCATCGGCTTCGACCACGGGCTCGGGCAGATCGGGACGGTCGCCCGACGCCGGCTCCTCCTCGACGTCGGCAAACACCTCGGACGAGAGCCCCAGCTCGGGAACCCTCTCCGCCAGCGCGGTGGTGGTGCCATCCATCTCGATCCGCTTGACCGTGTCCCCCACCTCGACGCGCTTCAGCGACAGGCTCAGACGGCGGCGCTCGGGATCGATCTCGATCACCTTCACGTTCACCTCGTCACCCTGGTTGACGACGTCGCGCGGATTCTCGACGTGGTGGTCGGCAAGCTCGGAGATGTGGATCAGGCCCTCGACGCCGGACAGGATCTCGGCGAAGGCGCCGAACGTGACCACCTTGGTGATGCGGCCGACGACCACGTCGCCCTGCCGCGTCTCGTCGATCACGCGCTGCCAGGGATCGGTCTGGGTCTGCTTCAGGCCCAGCGAGATGCGCTGGCGATCGCGGTCGACGTCCAGCACCTTGACCCGCACGGTCTGGCCGATCTCGAGCACCTCGGAGGGGTGGTTGACGTGACTCCACGACAGCTCCGAGATGTGGATCAGGCCGTCGATGCCGTCCAGGTCGACGAAGGCGCCGAAGTCGACGATGTTCGAGATCACGCCCTCCACCTCGGTGCCGGGCGACAGCCGGTCGAGGATCTGCTGCCGCTGCTCGCGGCGCTCCTCCTCGAGCACTGCCCGGCGCGACAGCACCACGTTGTTGCGGCTGCGGTTCAGCTCGATCACCTTGCAACGCAGCGTCTGGTCGCGGTACTCGTCCAGATCCTGCACGCGGCGGATGTCGACCAGCGATGCGGGCAGGAAGCCGCGTACGCCCAGGTCGATGATGAGGCCGCCCTTGACGACCTCGATCACGAGGCCCTCGACCGGCTCGCCGCTCTCGGCGGCGGCCTCGATCCGGCGCCAGGCCTTCTCGAAGCGCGCCCGCTTCTTGGAGAGGATCAGACGCCCGTCGGCGTCCTCCTTCTGCAGCACCAGCGCATCGATCGTGTCGCCCAGCGCAACCTCCTCATCGGGGTTGACGGAGCGGCGGATCGAGAGCTCGGAGATGGGGATGACGCCCTCCGACTTGTAGCCGATGTCGACCAGGATCTCGTCCTTGTCGACTCGCACCACCGTGCCGCTGACGACGTCACCCTCGTTGAAGTTGGTGAGCGTGCGGTCGTAGTCGGGGACGAGCTCGCCGTCCACCTCGATCATCCATGTATCAGTTGCGTCGCTGTGCTGCTGGTCGATTGATGCCATCTAGGTTGGGTCAGTCCTCTCGAGAAGTATTGTGCGCACGGCTCATCCACCCGGGTAACCGAGCGCCGCGGCGAAGTATACAGAGCACCTTTCTCCGGCAGGCCGCTACGAAAAGCTGGTGGTCAGGCGGCCCGTGACGTCGATCACGGCGCCCCCCGGTGGCAGCACCAGCGGCGAGCTCTGCCCGGGCAGCTGCACCGTGGCTGGGACGGGACCCGGGTTGACCGCCACCGCTCCCACATCGAACTCGCGCACGAGCGCATCGCCCTGGCGGATCGGCGCCGCGGACGGCACGCCGGGGTTCAGCTCGTAGAGCGCCCGCTCCGATCCGGGCAGCACCGAGTAGCCCGACCACAGCCCGGATACCAGCAGGTAGGAGGCCAGGCCGAACACGCGCTGCTGATGGTCGAGGTTGCCGCCGTCCCACACCCAGGCCCCCACCCGCGAATCCAGAGCCGCCTCGAAGTACGTGTACAGCGCCGTCCAGGCGCTGCCTCGCAAGCGCGCGAATCCGCGCTCCACGGAGACGGCGTCGCTGCTTGCGATCTGATGCGGGTCGACGATGGTGAACGGCTGGTTCTGGGCGATCACCGCAAAGTTGTTGGACTTGAGGCCGCCCCGCACCTCCGCCATCGCCTCGGCCAGGTAGCGGGCGTGGTCGGCGACGGTCATGTCCTGGCCGGTGTTGGGGTCGATCGGCGAGTTCGTCCAGGCCGGCAGGTTGCCGGCGTCGACCAGCTCGACGCCGGTCCAGCCGCCGTCCCCAAGCTGGGTCTCCACCGCCGTCGCCCAGGCCGCCAGGTAGTCGGGATTGGAGATGTCGAACATGACCCATCCGGGATGGCCGGGCGGGTGCACGTCGGCGCCGCTCGCGTCCTTCAGGATCCAGTCGGGGTGATCGCGGCGCACCCCGGCCAGGTCCAGCCCCGGCCGCGGGCAGTCGCTGCAGGGCACGAAGCCGTACTGCAGCACCCGCTCCTGGAACACGTTCACGCCCTGATCGCCGTCCCGCACCTCGGCCGGCAGCCCCTGCCAGTCCGGCGCCACCACGTTGGTGTAGGTGCGGCCCAGGCAGGTCGCGGCGGCCAGGGTGGGTGGAACCCGCAGCCTGATCAGAAGCGGCGTGGCCGGGCGTGTCATGCCGGCGCACTTGGAGGGCGGCGGGGTGGTCGGCGCGCTGCTGCCGCCGCCGCAGCCGGCGGCGATCACGCACGCGAGCGCGGCCGCCGCCGTCAGTGCTCGGCGCATGCCTCGCAGCGGGTCACCGGCGCCCCGATCACGCCGCCGTCGGGCGGGGTGATCACCGACACCGGCTCGATCACCAGCGAGCCGCCGCAGCGCGGGCAGAAGCCGCCGCTGGGCGGGTGGCGGTGCAGCGTGAAGCTGATGTCGGCCGAGAGGATGCCGCCGTCGGCGCTGAGCACGCCCCGTTCCTCCCCCACCCGGCCGAACCGCAGCTGCACGTCGCCCATGCGCGGCTCGCCGTGGATGTGCACGGTGCCGGTGGCGACGCCCATCGCGTTGTCCAGCTCGTCGCAGCTGACGGCGGGCAGGAACAGCTCGGCGACGACCGCCTCGCGTAGCTCGCCGGCCTCCAGCCACAGGTAGCTGCCCCGCTCCTCTCCGCGGTGGGCGGGCAGCGCGTAGAGGGCGCCCGAGAGGCGCAGCCAGTCGCTCACTTCGCGTCCAGCCAGGTTGCGCCGGTGCCGATGTCGACCTCCAGCGGCGGGTCGAGCGGGTAGGCGCTGACCATCTCCTCATGCACGAGCGGGCGTAGGTCGGGGAGCTCCGACTCGACGGCCTCGAACACGAGCTCGTCGTGCACCTGCAGCACCAGCATCGAGCCCATCGCGTTCTCGCGCATACGCCGGTGGCATCCGATCATGGCCACCTTGATGATGTCGGCGGCGCTGCCCTGCATGACCGTGTTCACGGCCAGGCGCTCGCCCAGGCTGCGGGTCTGGTAGTTGGACGCGCGCAGCTCCGGGATCGGCCGGCGGCGCCCGAACAGCGTGGTGACGTAGCCCTGCTCCTTGGCGCGGTCGATCACGCCGCGCATGAACTCGTTGACCATCGGGAAGCGGGCCAGGTAGGCGTCGATGTAGGCCTGCGCCTCCTCGCGCGGGATCGACAGCTGCTCGGACAGGCCGAACGAGCTGATCCCGTAGATGATCCCGAAGTTGACGGCCTTCGCGCGGTTTCGCTCGGTCGATGTCAGCTCGTCGGCGGGCTTGCCCAGCACCTCGGCGGCGGTGGCGCGGTGGATGTCCTCGCCGCGCTCGAACGTCTCGCGCAAGGCCGGCTCGCCGGACAGGTGGGCAAGGATGCGCAGCTCGACCTGGGAGTAGTCAGCCGACAGCATGCAGGAGCCGGGAGACGCCACGAACGCGCCGCGGATCTCGCGCCCGAGCGGGGTGCGGATCGGGATGTTCTGGAGGTTGGGGCGGATCGAGCTGAGCCGGCCGGTGGCGGCCGTGGTCTGGCTGAAGGTGGTGTGCAGGCGGCCGTCCTCGCCGATCAGGCCGGGCAGCGGCTCCAGGTAGGTGTTCAGGAGCTTGGACTGCTCGCGCCAGGCCTCGACCACGTCGATCAGGGGGTGCATCGGCCGCAGCTTGGCCAGCACGCGCGCGTCGGTCGAGTAGCCGGTCTTGCCCTTGCGGTCGGTGGGCAGGCCGAGGCGGTCGAACAGCACCTCACCCAGCTGCTTCGGCGAGCCGATCGTGAAGGGGCCGCCGGCCAGCTCGTATGCCTCCTGCTCCAGTTCGTCGACCTGGTCGCGCAGCTTGGCGGCGATCTCGGCCATTCGGTAGGCATCCATCTGCACGCCGCAGCGCTCCATCTCGGCCAGCACCGGCACCAGTGGCAGCTCGATATCGGTGTACAGCGCGGTCATCTGGCGCTGCTCTATGCGGTCGGCCAGCCCCGGGTGGATGGCGATCTGGGTGCCGGCAGCGGCCACCAGCGCCGCCGTCTCGGGGTCGGCCTGGACGGCCGGCGCCACGCCCTGCTCCTCCGCCAGATCGGCGATCTCATAGCCGGAGCGGCCGGGGTCGAGCAGGTAGGCGGCGAGCTGCGTGTCGCCGGCGGGCAGCAGGCCGGGAATGTGCTCGCCATGGGTGATCACGCGGTGACCGGCGAGTGCGTCGACCAGCGTTACTGGATCGTCGGCGGCCACCACCAGCACATCGCCTGAGCCGAATGCAACCGCGGCCCGTCCGTCTCTCACAGACACGGCCAGCTCGTGCGGGAGGCCGGCCAGGTCGGCCAGCGACGCCTCCCGCCAGGACATGTCGGCCCGCTCCACGGGAGCACCGGGCGCGGCCGGGATCACCTCGTCCAACTCGTCGATGCGCTTCAGCAGGGCGCGGAACTCGAGCTTTCGGAACATGTCCTTGATGCCGGAGCGGTCGGGCGGGTCGGCCACCAGCGCGGCGAAGTCGACGTCGATGTCGAGCGCGCGGTCGATGGTCGCGAGCTGCTTGCTCTTGACCGCGTCGTCGACGTGATCGCGCAGCGACTGGCGGCGCTTCTCGCCGGGCACCTGGTCGAGGCCGGCGTAGATGCCCTCGAGGCTGCCGAACTGCACCAGCAGGTCGGCGGCGGTCTTCTCGCCGATGCCGGGCACGCCCGGGATGTTGTCGGAGGTGTCGCCCTTGAGCCCGATGAAGTCGGGTATCTGAGCGGGGTCGATGCCGTAGCGCTGACGGATCCGCTCCGGGGTGTAGACGACCACATCCGAGACGCCACGCGGCGTCATCATGATGCAGACGTTGTCGGAGGCCAGCTGGAAGGCGTCGCGATCGGTCGAGACGACGCAGACGCGGTGGCCCTCGCCCTCGGCCATGGCGGACAGCGTGCCGATCACGTCGTCGGCCTCCATCCCTTCGACGCGGATGTTGCGGTAGCCGAAGGCCTCGACCAGCGGCGAGAAGAACGGGCGCTGGGCCTGGAGCAGCGGCGGGGTGGGCTTGCGGTGGGCCTTGTACTCGGGATCCAGCTCGAGCCGCTTGGTTGGGCGCTCGTCCCAGGCCACGACCACGCAGGCGGGGCGGTAGTCGGCCAGCATCCGCATCAGCATGTTGGCCATGCCC
>DATNEO010000158.1:0-13180 GCA_035553035.1 Gaiellales bacterium
GAACGGGACCGCGCTGATGGTGGCATTCGGGACGTCCGCGGCGCTGTGGTGGCTCTACTTCGACGAGGTCGGATGGCGTGCGCAGCGGTTCCTCTCGCAGTCCCACGACAGCGGCCGTCTTGCGCGCGACGCCTACACCTACCTGCACATCCCGATCGTGGCCGGCATCATCGTCGTCGCTGTAGGCGATGAGCTCGTGATCGCACATCCCGGTGCCCATCCGTCAGGCGTGGAGCTAGCCGTGATCCTGGGCGGCCCGGTGTTGTACCTCGTCGGACACACGCTGTTTCGGCTGCGCATGATCCACAACGTCAGCCGCAAACGGGTCGTCGCCACCGCTGCCCTGCTCGCGCTGGCGCCGCTCGGCGACACGCTCACATCCCTGGGACTCGCCGCCTGCGTGCTCGCCATCCTGGCCGTGCTGGCCGGCTCCGAGACGCGACACCGCCTGCTCGCGACGCCATAGATGATTGATCGGTATTTCCGTGATCTCCAAGGCGCAAGGCATTTGCCTTGCGCCGGTCGGGAGTGGTCTGCGATCACGCAGATCACGACCGGGCGAGAACCGAGTCTCGCACGGACGCAGGGAGCGTCAATACGGGGTCGTATTGGCGCGACTGAGGACCAGGTGCAAGGCCAACGGCCTTGCACCGATCGGGAGCGATCTGCGATTACGCAGATCGCGGACGGAGGCGACGGTTCGCACCCGTAGCCACCCCGACCACCGCTGACCCAGACCGATCGCAGCGGCCAGGCTCGCGAGAGATATCGATCAATCATCTCCGCCGGACGTGACGGCCGTATCCTGCCGCCATGAGCCGCGGCGCCGTCGTCGTCAAGATCGGATCGAGCACCCTGGTCGACGCCAGGGGCCGGGCGCGCCCGCGCGTGTTCGCCCAGGTGGCCGCCGACGTGGCGGCGCTGACCAGGGTCGGCACACCGGTTGTGCTGGTCAGCTCCGGCGCGATCGCGATGGGCCTGGGCTCGCTCGGGCGTGAGCAGCGGTCGCGGCGCCTGCCCGAGCTGCAGGCGGCGTCGGCGATCGGCCAGTCGTTGCTGCTGCGCCGCTGGGAGGCCGCGCTCGGCCGCAACGGCCTGCGGTGCGCTCAGGTGCTGCTGACGGTGGGTGACATCCACCGCCGCGACGGCTACCTGAACGCACGACGCACACTGGAGACGCTGCTGCGTTGGGGAAGGGTGCCGGTCGTCAACGAGAACGACTCGACCGCGACCGACGAGATCACCTTCGGCGACAACGACGCGCTGGCAGCTCAGGTGGCGGTGCTGCTGAAGGCGCGCCTGCTGGTGCTGCTGACCGACATCGACGGCCTGCACGACCGCGATCCGCGGCGCCCCGACGCCGTGCCGATCGCCGAGGTGGACGACCACCGGCTACTGGAACGGCTGGAGCTGGACGGGGGCCGCAGCTCATGGGGGTCGGGCGGGATGCGCTCGAAACTGGTCGCGGCCGAGATGGCCAGCACCGGCGGCGTTGCGGCCGTGATCGCCTCCGGCCACCGGCCGGGCGCGCTGGCGGCAGCAGCGGCCGGCGCCGCCGGCGGGACCCGCTTCAAGCCTGACCCGCGCCCGCTCTCCGCCTACAAGTTGTGGGTGCGCTACGGCAAGCCGGTGCACGGGCGTCTCGAGGTGGACGCCGGCGCCAGGCGCGCCGTTGTCGGGAATGGCACCAGCCTGCTGGCGGTTGGCCTGCTGGCGGTGGAGGGCTCGTTCGCGGCCGGCGATGCCGTGCACATCTGCCGGTCGGGCGAGCCGTTCGCCGTGGGCATCTCACGGTACGCGGCCGCCGACCTGCGGCAGCTGGTGGGAACACGTGGGGTGGATGAAGCGGTACACCGCGATAACCTTGTGGTGCTGTGAGCAGTACCATCACATCACCGGGAGTAGCTGCGCGGGCGCGCGAGGCGGCGCGTGCCCTTGCACAGCTCGGCCGCGAGGAGAAGGACCGGGCGCTGGCGGCGATGGCGGCCGCGATCGGGGAGCGCCGCGATGAGCTGGTCGCTGCCAACCGGTTCGACCTGGCGGCGGCCGACGGCGAACGCCCCGCGATCCGCGACCGGCTGACCCTGAATGACATCCGCACCGACGCGCTGTCCGCTGCCGTGCTCGACATCGCCGCGCTGCCCGACCCGTCCGGCGCGGTGCTGCGCACCCAGACGCTGGAGAACGGCCTGCGCCTGACCAAGCTGCGGGTACCGCTGGGAGTCGTTCTGATCGTGTACGAGGCCCGGCCGAACGTGACCGTGGACGCGGCCATGCTGTGCCTGAAGGCCGGCAACGCCTGCATCCTGCGCGGCTCGCGCCTGGCCGAGCACACCAACCGGGCGCTGGCCGAGCTGATGCGCGAGACGCTGGCGGCAGCCGGGCTGCCGGCCGACGCCGTGCAGCTGCTGGGCACCGACCGCGCTGAGCTGAACAGCCTGCTGGCCGATCCCGCCGCGGCCGACGTGGTCATCCTCCGCGGCGGCGAGGAGCTGAAGAAGTTCCTGCTCGAGACCTCGCGGATACCTGTGCTGGCCGCGGCCGGCGGCAACTGCCACGTCTACGTCGACGCGGCGGCCGACCCGGCCAAGGCGATTGCCATCACCGTCAACGCCAAGGTGCAGCGGCCGGGCGTGTGCAACGCCGCCGAGACGGTGCTGGTGCACCGCGACCAGGAGCAGCTGGTCGGCCCGCTGACCGAGGCGCTGGCGGCGGAGGGCGTCGAGGTGCTCGTCGGCGAGTCGGCCTGGGAGACCGAGTTCCTCGACATGAAGATCGCCCTGCGGGTGGTCGCCGACCTCGATCAGGCGCTCGAGCACATCGACCGCTACGGCACCGGGCACTCGGAGGCGATCGTGACCGAGGACGCCGACGCCGCCGAGCGCTTCACGCGTGAGGTCGACGCGGCCGCTGTCTACGTGAATGCGTCCACCCGCTTCACCGACGGCGCGGTGTACGGCATGGGCGCCGAGATCGGTATCTCCACCAACCGGCTGCACGCGCGCGGGCCGCTGGGACTGGAGGAGCTCACCACCACCAAGTACGTCGTGGTCGGCGACGGTCAGATCCGACTCTGAGCGACGCAACCCGTGCGGGCAACCGGCCGTCTTACGCCACAATGCGGCGTGCGGTAATCACCGGCCTGGGTGCGGTCACACCGGTCGGCAACGACGTCCCCACCACCTGGGCGAACCTGGTGGCTGGCGTCAGCGGCGTCGACGTGATCAGCAACTTCGACGCCAGCGAGTATCCCGTCAACATCGCGGCGCAGGTGAAGGACTTCGATTCGACGCTGGCGATGTCAGTCAAGGAGGCGCGCAAGACCGGCCCGAACGTGCACTTCGGGGTGAGTGCGGCGATGGAGGCCGCGCGCGACTCGGGGCTCGAGGACATCGACCCGTCGCGGGCCGGGGTGATCATCGGCAGCGCGGTGGGCGGGCTACCGCAGGTGCTCGAGCAGCAGAAGGTGCTCGAGGAGCGCGGCCGCGAGCGGGTGTCGCCGCACTGGCTGCCGAACATGCTGGTCGACACCACCACCAGCCACGTGGCCACGCAGCTGGGCTGGCGCGGCGCCAACTACGCGATCGTGTCGGCGTGCGCGAGCGGGACGCATACGATCGGGGATGCCGCGGAGGTGGTCAAGCGTGGCCAGGCGGACGCGATCCTGGCCGGTGGCACCGAGTCGGCGATCGTGCCGCTGATCCTGGCCGGGTTCTGCTCGATGCGGGCGCTGGCCGACGGCCGCGACGACCCGGCCGCCGCTTCACGGCCGTTCGACGCAACCCGGTCGGGCTTCGTGATGGCCGAGGGCGCGGCCGTGGTGATGGTGGAGGAGCTCGAGCACGCGCTGCAGCGCGACGCGAAGATCTACTGCGAGGTGGCCGGCTACGGCGCGTCGAACGACGCATACCACGTGGCCACGCCGCACCCCGAGTCGGTGGGCGTGATCGAGATGATGCGTGCGGCGCTGGACGCGTCCGGAGTGGTGCCGGAGGAGGTCGACTACATCAACGCGCACGGCACCAGCACGCCCTACAACGACTCGGCCGAGACGCTGGCGATCAAGACCGTGTTCGGAGGCCACGCCTACGACATGGCCGTGTCCTCGATCAAGTCGATGACCGGCCACCTGTTCGGGGCGGCCGGGGCGATCGAGGCGCTGTCGTCGGCCCTGACCATCTACCACGGGGTGATCCCGCCCACGATCAACTACCGCACGCCCGACCCGGAGTGCGACCTCGACTACGTGCCGAACGAGGCGCGGGAGGCGGACGTGCGGGTGGCGCTGTCGAACTCGATGGGCCTGGGCGGCCACAACGGCTGCGTGATCCTGAAGAAGTACGAGTCCTGAGCTCCGCCTCGAGCACTGCTGTGACCGGCGCGTGACAGTGGATTGTGCAACGAACGTCGCGCGGCGGCGACGGCCCCACAACCATCCAGCAACGGTTCGCACCGCCGCTCCGGCACGAACATCACGGCCTCGGCCCGGACACCTCGCAGCCATGCGGACGCGCATCACGGTGCGATAACGACCTGCAAAGATCCCGTGCCAGTCCCCTCTCGCCGGGCGAGGCGGCCTCTGAGCCCGTTAAGAGCGCGACGGACGTTGCTCGGCCGAATGGGCGGCGTGACCCACGATGCGAGCGCGTGCCGAGCCCGTCACGGGATGACCCTTTAGCCGAGCCCCGCGGCCCGCCTGCCGTTGCTTATCCGCAGATCCATCACCCGGTCGATCAGCCCGTACTGCTTGGCCTGCTCGGCGTCCATGAAGTTGTCCCGCTGGGTGTCCTCGTGGATCCGCTCCGGCGTGTGGCCGGTGTCCGACGCAAGCATCTCCTCCATCCGCTTCTGCAGCGACAGGATCTCGCGGGCCCTGATCTCGACGTCGGTGGCCTGGCCTTCGAAGCCCGAGGTGTGGCCCTGGTGGATCATGATCTTGGAGTTGGGCAGTGCGATGCGCTTGCCCTTGGCGCCTCCCGCCAGCAGGATCGCCCCCATCGACATGGCCATTCCGAAGCAGATCGTCTGCACATCGGAGCGCACGTAGCGCATGGTGTCGTAGATGGCCAGCCCGGCGTAGACGTCGCCGCCCGGCGAGTTGATGTAGAGGCTGATGTCCTTCTCCGGCTCGTCGGACTCGAGGTGGATCATCTGGGCCACGATCAGGTTCGCCACCTCCGGGGTGACCGGGGTGCCCAGGAAGATGATGCGGTCGTTCAGGAGCCGCGAGTAGATGTCGAACGAGCGCTCGCCGCGGCCGGTCTGTTCGATCACCATGGGAATCACGGGCGACATCGCCTGCCTCCTGTATAGTGCAACCAATGAGTTGCGCATGCTAGCGTGGCTGCCACAGATTCGCAACCTTTTGGTTGCACGTCGAGGAGGAGTGATGTCGGACGAAGGCACGGTCGAACGAGAGATCACCGTCCCGGTCGACCCCGAGCGGGCCTGGGAACTGGTGACCGAGCCCGAGCACCTCGAGCGGTGGTTCGCGGAACGGGTCGAGCTCGACCCCACCCCCGGCGCGCCGGTGCGCGTGGTCGGCGACGACGGCGGCGAGCGCCACGGCGTGGTCGAGGAGGTGGACGCGCCGCGACGGCTGCGCTTCGTCTGGTACGCCCCGCCCGACGGCCCGCCCTCGACGGTCGAGATCGAGGTGACGCCGGAGCACGACGGGTCGCGCATCTCGGTGATCGAGCGCGAGCTGATCACGGTCGACGCCTTCTCCGACCTGCTGACGGGGCCCTCCCACCGCACCGACCTGCAGGCGCTGGCGGCGGCATGAGCGACGCCATCGGCGCCACCTTCTCGGCGCTGGCCGACCCCAGCCGACGGCGCATGCTGGGGCTGCTGGGCGGAACCGGCGCGACCGCCACCCAGCTGGCACGTGAGCTGCCGATCAGCCGGCAGGCCGTGGCCAAGCACCTGTCGCAACTCGCGGCCGCCGGCCTGGTGGCATCGCGCCGCGAAGGGCGAGAGACGCGCTACACGGTCACGCCCGAGCCGCTCGAGCAGGCGGTGGCGTGGATCGTCCAGGCAGGCGGCGAGTGGGACGATCGCCTGGCCCGTCTGGGCACCTACGTCGCCTCTGATCGCACCGCCTAGGCAAGCCGCACCGGTATCCTGCCCCGCACCATGTCCGCGATCCGCCAAGCCGAGCCCGTCCTGTCCGCGACCGAGGCGTCGCAGGCCGGCCTCGACCGAGAGCGCCTGCTGCGTCTTTATCGCGACATGCTGGCCACGCGCACGATCGAGGAGCGCGGCAACCTGCTGTTCAAGGGAGGCCGGCTGCCCGGCAGCTACTACACCGGACGCGGCAATGAGGCGGCGTCGGTGGGCGTCGCCAGCGCGATGGGCGAGGACGATGTGGCATCGCCGCTGCACCGCAACATGGGCGTGCACGTCGTCCGCGGCGTCGACCCGGCCGCGCTGTTCTGCCAGTACATGGGCCGCTCCGGCGGCGCCACCGGCGGTCGCGACTCGAACTTGCGCACCAATGACTTCTCTCCCGGCGTGGGCCTGCTGGCAGGCGTCAGCCACCTACCGGCCATGATCCCCGTCATCACCGGCATGGCGCTGGCCTTCCAGCTGCGCCGCGAGCCGCGGGTTGCGGTCGGCTGGTGCGGCGACGGCGCCGCCGCGCGCGGCGACATGCACGAGTCGATGAACCTGGCCGGCGTGCGCGGGCTGCCGATCGTCTACATCCTCGACAACAACCAGTACGCATACTCGACGCCCAACTCGCTGTCGTTCGCGTGCGAGCACCTCGCCGACCGCGGGCCCGCCTACGGCTTCGAGGGCATCGTGGTCGACGGCACCGACGTGCTGACCGTCTACCGGGAGGCGGCCCGCGCCATCGAGAAGGCACGCGCAGGCGGCGGCCCCACGCTGCTGGAGCTGGTCACGCTGCGGATGGAGGGCCATGCCGTCCACGATGACGCCGCGTACGTCCCCCGAAGCCTGGTCGAGGAGTTCACGGCGCGCGACCCGGTCGACCGGTACCGGGCGTGGCTGCAGGTGAACCAGGAGCTGACCGACGAGGAGCAGGCGGCGATCGAGGCAGAGGTGCGCGCCACCATCGAGAAGGGCGTGTCCGACGCCGAGGCCAGTCCGCTGCCCGACCCGGACACCGTGCTGGACGGCGTCTACGCGGTATCGTCCCAGGAATGAGCGACTTCCCGTTTCCCATGTTCGGCGGTGGTGACCCCGAGGAGATCCAGCGGCAGCTGGCCGGCTTCATGGAACAGGCCCAGCAGCAGCAGAAGGTGGCATTCGCGGATCAGGCGATCAACCTGGCGGTCGGCATGACCGTGGCCGCGATCGGCCGGCTGGAGCTGAGCGGCGATCCCGACCAGCAGGCGATGCAGGTGCGGGACGCGATCCGGCTGCTGTTCCCCGAGGCGGTCACGCTGGTCAGCGAAGCCCGCCAGGGCCTCGCCTAGCTTCCTCGAAGATTGGGGCAGCATTAGATCCCCCATAGGGGGATAGCCGGGGGGCACCCTTCCGGACGATAAATAGCGGGAGGCGTCTGCCCGATTCAGTTCGCTACTCATCGGTTCTTATCGCGGGTGGCCGTCTCCGAACGCAAGCTGGAGGAGACCAGACCATGAACCACCCAGAGGCAGTGGCTCACGAGGAACGCGGGCAGACCATGGCGGAGTACGCGGTCGTTCTGACCGTGATCACGATCTCCATCGTCGCCACGCTCGCGCTGCTCACCTCGTCGATCACGAACTTGCTGAACCAGCTGATCCCGCTGATCTAGCGGACGGCAGCAGCGCCCGAACGTCGGGCGAAGTCAGCTCCATCCACGACCCGGCGTGCCACGCCGGGTCGTGGTATTTCTGGGCCGCGAGCGCGGCGGCGCGTTCCACGCGGTCGGCGTCAAGCGGCTCCGGACGCGCCTCGAAGGCGTCGATCAGCGCAGCCTCCCAGCCGTCGCCGCCGACGTTCGCGACGTGGTCGGGTCGGCTCGGCGCCGGCCGCGGCGCACCGCCCAGATCGCCGCCGCGGGGGCCCGCCAGGCAGGCCCGCAGCGATTTCAGGTCGGCGTCGACCAGGAGCGTGCCGTGCACCAGCACGCCGCCGCGTCCGTGGTGTGCGGCGATGCCGGTGATCTTCCGTCCACCCATTCGCACGGATCGCTCGTCGCGCTCCGCGTCGACCCCCTGCGCGTGGCACGCGCGCACGATGCCGTCGAGCAGCGGCGCATACATCCGAGGCACGTCCAGCTGTGACCAGGGGTGACCGGGCGGTGCCGCCAGCCCGACGCAGAGCGTGCCCCGGTCGAGGTACACCGCGCCGCCACCGGTGAAGCGGCGCCACACCTCCACCCCGCGGTCGGCGCAGGCGGCAGGGTCGACCTCCCAGTCGGCGCGCTGAAAGCGGCCGATCACGACCGCCGGCCGGGTGCGCCACAGGAGCAGCGTGGCGCCGCCAGGATCGCGACCGAGCGTCTCGTCGTGGGCGAGCGCCATCGCCGGATCCAGCAGTCCGGCGTCGACAGCCCGCACGGCGTCGCTCACGCGCGGGCTGCGCCGGTGGTTCGGATGCCTGCGCGCTGAAGCCGCATGCCCGCCGACGGCTGCGCCGAGGTGGGTAGCTCGACGACGTCCGGCAGCCGCTGCTCCAGCTCGGCGACGCGGGCGGCCAGATCGGCCGGGTCGCCCAGCTCGGCAATCTCAGCCGACGCTTCGGAAATGCGCTGCCGCGCACGATGGCGCTCGTGCTCGGCCATGGCGATCGCCTCGTCGGCCAGGTCGAGCATGTCCAGCGCGTCACGCCGGCCCGCCTCGGGGCGGCCGTCGTCGCGCACCGGCGGCGGGGACGGCAGGGGGAACGGTGCGGCCAGGATCGCATCGGCCAGTGCCTCGCGCTGCGTGCAGAGCCGGTCGAGCACGTCGCGCGTTTCCAGCCGCGCCGACTCCACCTGCTGGCGGGCACGGTCGATGTCGGCCCGGTAGTCGGATGGATCGGCGCCCGAGGCTTCCGCCAGCTGCGACAGCTCCGCCGCACGCTGCCAGATCAAGACCAGCGGGCCCTGGGCGACCCATTGCTGCTCCAGCTCGCGGGCCAGTTGCTCGATCGGCGGGCGTCGCGCGGCGATGGCGGCGGCGACCTCCGGTGCGGCCGCGGCGATCGCCGACTCGTGCGCGATCTCCTGCTGCAGCGACTCCATACGGGCCTGCGCCGCGCGGGCATCCACCAGCTCGTCGGCCACCTCGAGCAATCGGTCGAGCTCCCTCGATCTCACGCCCGGCAGCTTACCCGGCGCTGGGTGACTACTCTGGACCGATGGAGGCATATGACGTCGTGATCGCGGGCGGGGGCCCGGCCGGGCTGGCGATGGCAGCACCGCTGGCCGAGGCCGGCCTGGCGGTGCTCGTGTGCGAGCGAAACGCGGAGATCGGCCTGCCGGTGAGGACGTCCGGCGGGTCGTGGCCGGACGACCTGCTGGCGCTGGGCCTGCCCGACCGGCTGTGGCACCCGATCTCACGCCTGTCGTTCGAGTCGCAGCACAGCCGCTGCACGATCGACTGGGGCGGGCCGGTCGGCTGCTCGCTGGACGTGACCGCGACCTGGCGGCATCTGGCGGAGCTCGCCACGGCGGCCGGTGCGACGATCGAGAACGGGACGCTGGTGCGGCTGGAGCACACCGGGGCGCTCACGCTGCGGCACGGTGGCGAGTCGCGGCACGTGCGCTGCCGGCTGGCGGTCGACGCGACCGGCACCAACGCGCTGCTCGCGCGCCAATCGCATGTGCACGAGGGCTTCCGGCGGGTCGGGGTGGGATACGAGCAGGAGCTGTCGGCGCCGGCGTTCGGGCAGGATGAGGCCGTGATTCTGGTGGGCGGGCTGGCGCCGTCCGGATACGCGTGGGCGTTCCCCCGCGGGGGCACGCGGGTGCGCGTCGGCGTGGGCCTGATCCAGCCGGACACCGACCTCAACCCGCGCGAGCTGTACGCGCCGGTGGAGCGGGCGCTGGCCGACCGGCTGGCCGGTGCGGAGCTGCTGGAGCTACACAGCGGGCGTATCCCCAGCCAGGGGGCGCCGCAGCGGCTGACCGGGGACGGCCTGATGGTGGTCGGCGACGCGGGCGGGCACTCTAACCCGCTGCTGGGCGAGGGCATCCGGCACGTGATCGTGGCGGCGCGGCGGGCGGCGCCGGTGGCGATCGCGGCGCTGGGCACGCCCGGTGTTGTGCCGCGGGAGCGGCTGCGGGCCTGGGAACGGGCCGGGCGCCGCACGCGTGGGCGTTCCTGGGGACTGGCGATGCGGGCGAATCGGTACGTGGCGGGCATGGACGACGCCGACTGGGACCGGGCGGTGGAGACGCTGGGACGGCTGCCGGCCGAGATGGCCACGCCGATCCTGCGCGGGGACATCCTCTCGGCGCCGCTGCTGGCCGGTGCGCTGAGGCGCGGGCCGTCGTCGGCCTGGCGGGTGCTGCGGCCGTTCGTACGGGGCGGCGGCGGCGTTGCCGAATCGGCCGAACCGGCATAGCATCAGCGGAACCGATCCGAGGAGGCGCCGTGTTGCGCGAGTTCAAAGAATTCCTGTTCCGTGGCAACATCGTCGACCTGGCCGTGGCGATCGTGGTTGGCACGGCGTTCGTCGCGCTGGTGAACGCGTTCGTCGCCGACATCCTGACGCCGATCATCGCCGCCATCTTCGGAAAGCCGGACTTCTCGGGCCTGACCTTTCACATCAACGGCAGCACGTTCCTGTACGGCGACTTCCTGAACGCGCTGATCACGTTCGTGTCGGTCGCCGCGGCCGTGTTCTTCTTCGTGGTGAAGCCGCTGAACACGCTGGCCGCGAGGCGCGCGCCGGAGCCGGGTGCCCCGGTCGAGCGCGAGTGCCCGGAGTGCCTGAGCGTGATCCCGGCGGCCGCACGGCGCTGCTCGCACTGCACGACCGAGATCACGCCGGCGGCAGCCACTTAGCTCTAGTCTTAGGTGGTGGAGGACCACCTGATCGAGGTAAACGAGATCGAGGTACGCCGCGCCCTGGCGCGCTCGTTCACGGGTCACGATCCGGGCGGGCACACCTGGCGCGGCGAGATCGAGATCGGCGGCGCCGAGGTGACGGTCGACGTGCAGACCACGAACGGCGGTGAGCCCTACGTCGAGGTGGTGGCGCCGTCGATCGAGCATCCGGAGCTGAACGGGCGGCTGGCACGCACGCTGCTGATCGAGAATGCGGAGCTGGTGCTGGGCCGGTTCACGCACGCGGACGGGCACGTGCACGTGGAGCACGCGATCCTGGCGGGCACCACCATGGCGGCGGTCGAGGTGCAGGCCTCGGTGTGGGCGGTGGCCTGGGCCGCCGGTGCGTTCGCTCACCGGCTGGAGGCGTTGCTTCGCGAGGCAACTCCGACGCCGGCAGCGCCCAAGACTCCGGCGGCGCTGCTGCGCGATGCCGAGGCCCACGTGGTGATCACGGATCACCGCGTGAAGCTGTTCCTGGACGAGCGGTTCGGCGGCTTCGACCATGACCCGGACTGGGGCTACCACGGCGGATTCGGCAGCGCGCGGGTGTTCGTGGACGTGCTGCCCGTGCTGGACGACTCGACGGCGGTGCGGGCGTCCTCACCGGTGCTGTCGGACATCGACCTGACCGACGACCTGGCGCTGGAGCTGATGCGGCTGGCCGCGACGTCGCCGTTCGGGTGCTACTCGTACCAACCGGCGCGGCGCGAGGTCTGGTTCGAGCACGTGATCCTGGGCGACGACCTCGACCGGCCGGAGCTGGAGGCGGCCATCCAGGTGGTGGCGGACACGGCCGACGGGCAGGACGACACGCTGGCCGGGCGCTTCGGAGGGCGCCGCTACGCAGACCTGTAGGGCGGGTCGGTCTGGTAGATTCACGAACCGAATGAGCGCAGGGCGGTTTTTCATGTGGGTGATCAGCGGCGGGATCGTGGTCGCCACGCTCGCCGTACTGGCCGGCCCCGGGTACCACGGCGTACCTGGTCAGTGGATCGGCCTGCTCGTGGCGGTGTCGTTCGCCTCGATCGCGTTCGGCCTCGGGTATTACGAATAGCCCGCGGCGCCGATGGGCAGTGAGGGCAGACGGATCGACCCGCTGGCAGAGGCGTTCGCCGGCTCTGCCGACAGCTACGACCGCGCCCGCCCCGGCTACGAGGATGAGCCGCTCGACTGGGCCTTCCAGGAACTGGGGCTGGACGGCCGCTCGGTCGTGCTCGACCTGGCGGCGGGCACCGGCAAGCTTTCGCAGGCGCTGGCCCCGCGCGCCGGCCAGCTGATCGCGGTCGAACCACTGGCCGGGATGCGACGGGTGCTGGCGGCGCGGGCGCCGGAGGCGACGCTGCTGGACGGCACGGCCGAGCAGATCCCGATCGGGGACGGGTCGGTCGACGCCGTCTTCGTGGGCGAGGCGTTCCACTGGTTCGACGGTGTCCGCGCACTGCCCGAGATCCACCGAGTGCTGCGGCCGGCCGGCGGTCTGGCGCTGTTGTGGCACCACGTCAGCTGGCGCGACCGGGAGCCCTGGGCCGAGCAGTTCGACGCGCGGCTGCGCGAGGTGCCGGCAGCGGACGTGCGCCCCGAGAACCGGCCGCACACGCTGCGCTGGCAGGAGGCGTTCGCGGGCAACGTCCTGTTCACGCCGCTCGAGCACCGCGAGTTCTCGCACCCGACCACGGTCGACGCCGAGCAGATCGTGCAGCTGGTGCTGTCGTGGAGCTACGTCGCCGCACTGCCGGAGGCTGACCGCGAGCGGCTGGGCCGCGACCTGTCACAGATCGTGCACAACCACGCCGGCGACGCGCCGCTGGAGCTGCCCTTCGTCACGCAGGTGTATCTAACCCGCAAGCTCTAGATGCGTCCTGGCCGCCCGCTCAGGGGGCAGACCCCGCCTCGGCCGCAACGGGACCCTTGCGAGATCGGCGCAGTTCAGCCGAGCAGCTCGACCGGGTGCACGATCGGCAGGTCGCCGCGGCCCAGTCGCCGCAGCGAGGCCGCCAGCTGCAGCGCGCAGCCGGGGTTCGCGGTCGCGATCAGGTCGGGCCGCGCCGCCAGGATCGCTCGCGCCTTGCGCTCGCCCAGCTCGCGCGCGGCCTGTGGCTGCAGCAGGTTGTACGTGCCCGCCGACCCGCAGCACATGCCGGCATCCTCGATCTCGACCAGCTCCACGCCGGGCACCGATCGCAGCAGCT
>DATNEO010000159.1:0-16744 GCA_035553035.1 Gaiellales bacterium
GGCCGCGTTCTACGCCTATGCACATCCCGCGCCCGATGGATTCGCTGATGCGACGCCCCGACCTGCGGCCGCCCACTGGGACGTTGTCCTCGGCGAATACATCCTGGACTGGGACGACGTCTGCGCCAGCTCCGACCCGCAGGCAGACAGCGTCGAGTTCGCCCGCTCAGTCTTCCAGCACGCGTGCGTCGTTTGCGGGTGGGATCAGTGGCTGGCCACGAGCGCCGAGGGAACGCCGCCGCCGGTGAGTTGAGCGCCGGCGATGCGACGGCCGGCAAGAGAGCGGACGACGGGTCTCGAACCCGCGACCTTCGGCTTGGGAAGCCAACGCTCTACCAACTGAGCTACGTCCGCTAAAAGCTTGGTTGAGCCGAAACTGGGAGTTGCATCTTCCCCAACTCCTCCAAGCGACAGTTATTCTAGTGGAAGGCTCGACTCCAGTCTCGAACCGGTGACTGCTCCCCGGGTTAGGCAATCGGACGCCCGGGATCGTGGCACCGAACCAGATCTAGCTCGCGACGGCCCGCTCGGCCAGCACGACCACACGAGTGAGTTCGGTGCGGGAGCGGACGCCCAGCTTCTGGAACGTGCGAGTGAGATGAGACTCAACCGTCTTTGGGCTAACAGACAGGCTTGCCGCGATTTCCGCATTGGTCGATCCGTAGGCCACGAGCCGTGCGATGCGCCACTCCTGCGCAGTGAGAGAGGCGCTGGGACACGGCGCGGCGCTTGGCCGCGGCGCTGCGTGGACGCGTTGGTGCTGGCCGTTTGGAAGCCCGATCTCGAGCGACACGCCGTAGAGCAACAATTTGGCGGCGGCGTCGTCGAGCGAACGTAGCAACCATCTGGGCACGTAGTCGGCGGGCTTGACTGCTTGGGCGGTGTACATGGGGACCTCCTCCGAGTTCCCCCGCGACTGTCACCGGCCCCGGTTGTGCGCCGCTTATGCGCCGGTCATACGGCGAGGTGGCGGGTTTCGCTCCGCACCGTGAAAGCACGGTGCAAGAGCCGTGAAAGCGGGTCTGGCGAGCGTGGGTTCCACCCGCGGAACCCTCGCTGGACATTCATCCCGCGAGCCAGGGCTCCGCCCACTCAAGGGAGGGCATCATGCCTCGCTTTGCTTGCGCGGTGGCGCTCGCGCTGCTCGCGGCTGTCTTCTCGGCCGCCTGCCGTGACCAGGCCCGCGCCGACTCGAAGGCAACCGGCCAAAAGGCCCAGCTCGCGGCCGCCGCCGGTGCGGCCAATCCAATCGTGGCGGAGAACGGAAAACCGGGAACCACCGCCTGGATCGTCCGCAGCCCGAACCAGCGGGCGATCGCCGGCTATGTCGACCGCACGAGCTACCTGCCGGGCTCGCAGGTCACCATGTTCGTGGACACCCACGGCGACGACTTCACCTACCGCGTCTACCGGATGGGCTGGTATCAGGGTCTGGGTGGACGTGAGGTGCTCGACCAGAGCACTCCGCTTCCCGGCGTGAACCAGCCGCGCTACACCGTCCACTCGCCCGGGCACTACCTGTCGAGCAACTGGCGGCCGACAGCGAGTTTCACGATCCCCACCGACTGGGTTAGCGGCTTCTACGTGATCGTGCTGCGTGATCAACGAAGCGGCGCTCACAGCTACGAGTGTTTCACCCTGCGCTCGCCCGACCCCGCGCCGGTGGTGGTTGAGTTTCAGACCGACACCTGGACGGCGTACAACGACTGGGACGGCTACAGCGCCTACTACCGGTCGCAGCGGATCTCGGAGAACCGTCCGTGGAGCCACGGCGGCGGGTCGTCCAAGTTCTTCCTGTACGACATGCCGCTGGTGGAGTTCCTCGAGCGGCTCGGGTATCCGGTCAGCTATGCGACCAACGACGACCTGGGTGCCAACCGTATCGCCGGTCCCAGCACGAGGCTGCTGATCGAGTCGGGCCATCCCGAGTACCACAGCATGGCTGAGCGGAAGGTGATCACGTCGCTGCCACGCCGTGGGGTTTCGGTGGCGATCCTGGGCGGGAACGCCTGGACGGTGCAGGTCCGCTTCAACCAGGGCGCCCGGATCATGGCGCTGTGGCGATCAAAGAAAGCGGATCCGGTCAAGGGCGCCCTCGCAAGCGTGCGATGGGAGCAGCTGGGGTGGCCGCAGAACCGCTTCACCGGCTCGATGCAGGCGTGGGGTACGCCGACCGGGCATTCGCGGGCGATGAGCGCGCAGCACTGGGCCTGGCACGGCGCCGGAGTCAAGGACGGCGACCGGTTGCTCGCGCCTCAGGGCTGGGAGTTTGACGGTGTGGACGCCAACGGCCGATCTCCGCGGAACCTGACCGTGCTCTCGCGGAGCCCGCTCAGCTTCCCGCTGGCCGGTAGAGGGCCGGTCGACACCGACATGACCATCATGGACCGCCCGAACGGCACGTTCGTGTTCGATGCCGGGCAGCTGGGCTTCAACTGGGCGCTCCAGTACCCGTCGTACCCGGGCGTCGACGTCACCCACTGGATCAATGCGAGGTATCCGGCCCGCCCGCACACGTCGCGGAGGCTGCGTCGGCTGGTCGGCAACCTGATCCAGCATGCGACCGCGATCGCAAACCCGGTCGCGCCGGTAAAGGCGTCGCGCCAGCATCATGCCGGCCCGGACACGATCGTCGCTCCCATCTCGACAGTGGTGCCGGCAGGGACACCGCTGGTCGTGTCATGGACACGACCAGCGACCGGCGCCGTCGCCACCCAGGTTAAGGTCGGCGCACGCGGAGCGCGCGTGGCGGCCACGCAGCAGACCTGGACGGGCGGTAGCCTGGCGGCCGGCTGGAGAGTGATCTCGGTGCGCAGCTTCAGCGCGTCTGGGCGCACGCTGGCGACCAGACGGCTGCGCGTGCTCGCGGTTCCGCGAGGGAGCATCCGCTTCCGGTACGCCTTCGGCTTCTGGAGGGCCTACCTGGAGTGAGGGTCGGCATCATCCGCGAGTGACCAGGTGAACCTGGTCACAGCATGGGCGGGGGCGAAGCCACCGGGGCGGCGCCCCCGCCGCACGAGCGCGACGGGGCAAGCCGAGCGGGCCATCAGGGTCTCGCGCACAGATCCGAGACCGTGCAGCCCTCGTCGAAATGAGAGACCGATCACCAGTGCGCGAGCTCCCGCCGTCCGCTCGAGAATGGCGTCGGCACCCGAGGGGACAATCTCGGGCTCGGCCACAATCCCGTAGCTTCGCTGCGCCACCAGCGAGGCGCTGGCCAGAGTTCGGCTGGCGTCGCGAGCCCCGTCGCGCTCCCCGGACACTCCCAGCAAGCGCAACGGCGCGTTCGATGCGCGAGCGAGCCAGCACCCGATCTCAAGCGCGGTCCAGTCGTGATCGTTCCCGCCGAATGGCACCAGAACGGCGGCGTGCGCACGTGGCCGCTCTCCGACCCGCATGGCCAGCAGGCCGACGTCACACGCACAATCGGCCAGTACCTTCGTGTGCATATCCGACAACGATTTCTGCTCGCCGCTGAACTCGAGCAGTACAAACACGCTGGACTGCTCATCGGCCAGGCGCACGAGATCGTCGCCAGGCGAGGTCGACGTGAATGCGGCACTGCGAGCAACGATCCGAGATCGCCTCAGGCGGTGCACCAGCTCGGCCTGCTCAGCGACCGCGACGGATAGGTGGGTCGCCTCGGTTTGGCCGAGCAGGCGAACGAGCAGCAGCTCGCGACCGCTCGCCTCGGTCGCAAGGGGCGCGGTCAAATCCACCATCGGCGCCAGCGCCTCGGCCGAACTCGACCACACGATGATCGGCTGTGAGGCAACCGATACCGCGGCGTCCGGAGGGTCGAGCGCCGGATCCTGCCGAAGGATCGCCCGCTCGAGTTGTTGCAGCTCGGAGCCCGGCGCAAGGCCGAAATCCTCATCCAGCCGCTTACGGGCGGTGGTGCATTCCTCCAGGGCATCCACCTGCCGACCGCAACGGTACAGCGCCAGCATCAGCTGGCGCAGCGGCCGCTCCTGGTTGGGGTGCTCGGCGACGACGGCCCCGAGTTCGCCGAGCACCTGCTGGTGATGACCAAGCGCGAGCTGGGCGTCAAACCAGTCGCACTGGACTGCGAGACGAATCTCGGCGAGCCGGCGCCGGTCGGCATCCGCAAACCACTGCCCGGCAAACTCGGCGAGCGGGTCGCCGCGCCACATGTCAAGCGTGGCCGAGAGCGTCCGCGACGCGGTCGCCGGATCATCGGCGCGCAGCGCGGCGCGGGCCGCCGCCCAATCGTCCTCGACGCGGAACAGATCCAGTCTCGAGCGCGGGACCGCCAGCATGTAGCCGACCGCGCTGTGCACGATCATGGCAGCGCCGTCGGGCGCCAGCGCACGCCGCAGGCGAAAGACAAGCGCCTGCAGTGCGTTTGACGCGTCGCGTGGCGGCTCTTGCTGCCACAGATCATCGACCAGGCGGTCCCTCGAGACCGGGGTGTTCGCCCGCAACAGCAGCATGGCCAGCAGCGCCCGCAGGTGCGGACCATCAACCGGCACCGGCTCACGGTCACGGCTGACCTCGAGCGAGCCGAGTAGACGGAACTCGAGATCTGCCGTCTGCTCAGCCAATGCGCTCACCCGAGCTGGTCATCGGCCGGCGCCAGCCGCCCCCGAAAAAGCGTCCACCAGCGATAGAGGCCAGCTTGACCCTCCGGAGCCATCTTGCCGTCAACCGTCGCCAGCAGGTACATGGTGCGGTCGTTCAGCGACCACTCGATCTCGTCCATACCTTTCTGCGACGTCCAGCACATGATCCGACCGTCGACCTTGCGCTTGATCATGGTGCCGAGGTCTGGGTTGGCCTCGGTCTGGATCGACGTGCCCTGCCGCCGCCACGCGTCCTCGTAGTGCCATTGGCCGGCCGACGGTCCACACTTCCTCCCCGGTTGCTGACTATTTTCGGGCGGTAGCAGTGGGTCGTTGGCGCGGTGCCCCCGCAGGTCGATCGCGTAATGCGCGTAGAGGTTGAACCACGGGTGCGGATACATGTGAATCGTCAGCGATGCCGCTCCGCCGTTCGCGGTCGCCTGTTTGCCATGAAGCTTGCAGTAGATCGACTTCGCACCGGCCGATGGCTCATCCTGGACTCGGTTGCACCAGGTGCGAACGTTGATTCCGGCTTGGCGGACCAGGCCCGTGAGCGCTGACGCGGATACAAGAGTGGTGGCGGTAGACGTCGTCGAGTGCGAAGAGTCGTGGCCGCCGCTGCGTGCGGGTGGGTTCCCAGAACTGTCACCTCCCGTGATGTGAAGGACACCGGCGACAGCCGCCGTCGTCAGCAACACCGCGGCGATTAGCATCACGGCACGCCGGAGGCCTCGACGACCGATAGGCGTATGCGTTCGCCCTCTGACAGACAGCGGGCGGCCGTCGCCGGTTTCGGACAGCGCGTCCGTCAGTTCTGAGCAACTCTGGTAGCGCTCCGCCGGATCCTTCGCCATTGCACGCGCGACCGCCTGATCGACCGACCGTGGCAAGTCCGAACGCACCGTTGACGGCGGCGTCGGATCCTCCTGCATGTGTGCCCAGAGCACCGCCCCGTCAGCCTCGCGCGAGAACGGCGGCACGCCGCACAGGCACTCGTACGCCACACACCCGAGCGCGTACACATCCGTTCCCGGATCAACCGAGCCGCCCTCGATCTGCTCCGGTGCCATGTAAGCGGCAGTCCCAACCGAAGTTCCGGTCGCTTCCGCCACGGCGACCAGCCCGAAATCCGCCACGTACACGTGAGCATTGGGCAGCTCGTCGGTTGCGGCCTCGAGGAGAAGGTTCGCCGGTTTCACATCGCGGTGAACGAGTCCCTCCTTGTGAGCCGCATCGAGGCCGCGACCCGCCTGCTGCAATAGGTGCGCCGTCGTAGGAACGTCCAGCGGTCCGCGAGCCCGGAGCACCTTGCCAAGGTCGGAGCCCGCGACATACCGCATCACGATGTACAACTCGTCACCCTCATATCCGGCGTCGAAGATGGGGATCACGTTCGGATGGTTGAGGGACGCCGCAACGTGAGCCTCGTGGAGGAAGCGCTCGCGCTGGGACTCGTCACGAGACAACCGCAGATCCATCGCTTTGATCGCAACAACGCTACCCAGCCGTGGATGCGTGGCGCGATAGACGACACCCATCCCGCCGTGACCGAGCACGGCATCGATGCGATACCCGGCGAAGACGGTGCCGACCCGAGGCCCGCGTTCCATAAGGCCGAAAAGCCTACGCTATCTGGCGCGCACGTGTTGATCGCCACGATCTCGCTTCCGCAATCCTGTGGCCAACCGCGCCCTCGGTCAGCGCGTCGCCAGCACCCGATCCAGCGAGGCCCGCATCGAGGCCAGCCGACCCGGCAGATCGACCGTCTCGGCCGCCGCGCCGGTCGTCTCGATCGCGCTCACCGCCGAGCGGATCGCGACCAGGTCGCGCAGCAGGTCCTCCAGAGCCGCCCGCGCCTGGTCGTTTGGGGCGCTCGGCTGTAGCCGCCTGGCGTCGGCCGTCAGCTTGTCCAGCATCGGATCGACCCCGGCGATCGCAGCTCCGGGCTGCGGCCCCAGCGTCGCCAGCCGGTCGTGCACCGTGACGCCCTCGGCGTAGATGTCGTTGACCGCCCGGCTGTAGCGCCCGCGCGCGCCGCGGCTGCGCGCGATCAGCCAGCCGATCAGCGCCACCAGCACCACCGCGCCTGCGATCAGGGCGATCAGCGCCCAGTTGGTCGACTCGCCCTGGTTGTTCGCGCTCGTCTGCTGCGTCTGGGGCGGGGGCACCGTCTCGGTCGTCGTTTGACCACCGCCCCCACCTCCACCACCGCCGCCGCCGTTCGGCAGCGTCGCGTTCGAGGGCAGCGTGAACGACCCTCCTCCGCCACCACCGCAGCCGACCACCAGCACGGCTGAGAGCAGCATCGCCAGGCACAGCCCACCCAGCCTGCGCGCGCGCATCCTCCCCAGGGGCGCCGTTCGCATCACGGGCACCCTAACCGGTCTCGGCCGGCGCCACCGGCAACCGCAGCCGGAACCGCGCACCCTGCCCCGGCTCGCTCTGCATCTCCAGCTCTCCGCCCGCGACCCGCACGCGCTCGGCGCACGTGTCCAGCCCCAGGTGCAACCGCATCAGGTCGCGGTCGAGCGCGCGGTCGAGGTCGAACCCGACGCCGTCGTCACGCACATCGAACACCAGCTCGCCATCGTCCACGGCTCCGGACACCCGCAGCTCCGATGCCTGCGAGTGCTTGCGGGCATTGATGATCAGCTCGCGGATCGTCCGGTAGACCAGCGCCTCGGCGGTGTCCGACTGCCGTGGCACCTCGATCTCGACCGTGTGGCTGCTCCACGGCCCTTCCGCTGCCAGCTCCTCGATCGCCGCCGCCAGGCCCTCCCGTTGCAGCACCTGCGGCCGCAGCTCGAACATCAGCCGGCGGGTGCGGTCGAGCGCGCCGGCCAGCATCGCCTCCAGCTCGGCCACGCGCGGGTCGTCGCCGCCCAGCCTGCGGACCTGCATCAGCATCGCCGTCATCACCTGCACCGTGTCGTCGTGCAGCTCGGCCGAGATCCGCGTCTGCTCCGCCTCCGCCGCCGTCACCAGCGCCTCCAGCGCCTCGCGCCGCCGCTGCTCAGCCACGCGCTGGTCGGTCACGTCCACGATCACGCCCTGCAGCGCCAGGCGCGCTCCGTGTCCGTCGCGCAGATCGCGCGCGATCATGTGCACGTGCCGGGTGCGCCCGTCGGCGTGTCGCATCCGCAGCTGGATGTCGTAGCGGTCGGTCTCACCGCGGTACAGGCGCCCGCCGACCCGTTCCATCAGCGGCCGGTCGTCCTCGACCACCAGGTCCTGGCGCGCCTCCGCGCGCATGCCGATCAACTGCTCCGGCGTCACCCCCAGGATCGCCTCGACCTGCGGGCTGACGTACGTGAGCACGCCCTCCGCGTCGGTGACGAAGGTGGCCACCGGCAGCTGCTCGACCAGCGTCTGGTAGCGCTGCCGCTGCTGGGCCAGCCCCTCCGCCGCCCGCATCTCGGCGGTCACGTCGAACGCCAGCGCCTGCACCAGCCCGTCCGTGTCCGGCAACCTCGCCGACACGGTGCGAAGCCAGCGCGTGCGGCCGTCCGGCCGGATCCAGCGGAACTCGGCCGACCGCGTCCGTCCGAACCGCGGCAGCCCGCCCTGTTCCGGATAGTCGTCGGGATGCACGCGGCTGCGGAACTCGTTCAGCCCGCCCGGGCGCGTCCAGTAGGCCGGCGGCATGCCCGTGATCCGCTCCACCTGCGGGTTCACGAACAGCGCCTGGTCGGTGTTCATGTCCAGCACGGCCACGATCGCGGGGAGGCCGTCCACCATGTCGTGGTAGCGGTTCTCGGTCACGTCCAGCCAGAACCCGATCCGCGTATACGGCGCGTCCGGTATCACCACGCTGTGGTGCCGCACCCAGCGGATGCGGTCGTCGTCACCGCGAATCCGGTAGACGCCGTCGAACTGCTCGCCCCGCGCGGCGGCGGCGTCCGCCCGGGCACGGTGCTCCGCCAGCGTCCGCTCGTCCAGGAACTCGCTCAGCACGTCCAGCGCATTCGGCGCCAGCCAGCGCCAGGCCGACACGCCCGTCACCCGCTCGGCCTCAGGGCTGACGTAGCTCATCCGGCGCTCGGCGAGTGCCGCCTGGTCGCGCAGGAACACCGCCCCCGGCATCGTGTCGACCAGATGCTGGAAACTGGCCGGCCGCTCCCCTTCGCCGCCGCCGCTCATCACCGCATGCTACGCGGTCGGGCGACGATCAGGCGGCTTCGGCCAGGCCCTCCTCGACGTGCGCCTTCAACCGTGCCAGCGCGTCTGCTACCGACTTGTGCAGGACCGGAATGATCAGCGGCTTCATGAACCGATAGCGCCCGTGCGGCTGCGCCTGCAACCGCAGGCTCACGCGCGTGCCCGACCCCGACGGCTCCAGCAGGTACATGCCGTCGATCGTGCACTCCTTGCAATCGACGCTGCTGAACCCGACCCGCCGGCCGTCCGCCCCTGCCTCCACCTCGAGCACCGCCGAGTGCTCGGAGCCCAGCACGTGCATGCGCAGCCGGTAACTGCCGCTGACGCCGTCGCCGGCATCGTTGATCCGGGTGACGGCGATCTCCGGGTCCAGCCAGTCAAGCGCGCAGGCGGCGTCGTAGACGGTGTCCGGCGAGGCGGCGATCGAGGTGCTGTCGACGTGCTCGAGCATAGAAAACCATCGACCGATTCGCGGCCGGTCATGAGACCCCTTCCCCGTCCGGGGATTCTTCAGTCCTACAAGAACGAGCCGCAGGCGCTGAACACCGTGCCGGCCGCACCGCGGGTGTGCTGACGCAGCCCGATCAGGCCGACCCGGCTGTACGGCCGCTGGCCGCCGCCCTGGTCGAACCAGGTCAGGGCGGCGGTGTAGGCGGACAGGCTGTGAACGTAGATGCGAAGCGCGCGCTCGCAGGCGCCTCCGGCCGGGAACAGGACACGGGCGTTCGACACGGCGGCGTCGACCCGCTGGTGCAGGCCGTTCACCACCCGGCCGATGCACCCGCCCAGGCGATTTGGATCCGCGACCGATCGCCGGCAGTGGTCGATGCGGCCGCCGAACGTCTCAGCCGCCTGCTCCGCGTCCGCGTCGGCCCGCGCCCATAGGGCGAAGGCGTGGTGGCTGAGGCTGGAGGGCACGAACTCGCCGGGATCGGTCGGCTGCAGCGCCTGTGAGACCGGCGCCGGCGCGCCGCCCGCCGCCAGCAGCACCGCCATGCCCGCCAGGGCGACGGTCACCGCCACCAGGCCCTGGGCACGTCGTCCGATCATCGCCGATCAGGCTTTGATGCCGTGCACCGGCCGGCCCAGCGCTCGCCACTGCCACAGGGTGATCGTGGGCAACGAGTCCTCGTAGCGCACGATCTTGGGGTTACGGCCGACCTGGGCGGCGCGGGCCGCGTGGTCAATCAGGTCGTCGCGCTCCGGCGTCACCACGACATGGTGGCAGGCCGTGATGTAGTCGAACACGTCTCCGCACGCCGGGCACGGCCAGGGATCGGTGCGGATCGCGTACCACTCACCGTCACCGGTGTCGGCGTGGTCACCGGAAAGCAGGTCGGCGAGCTCGTCGACCTCGTACACGCTGGGAGCTTCGGGAACGCGCATGGGCGTCAGGGTAGCAGCGCCCCGCGGGCCCCTACATCTGCTCCGGTGCGTCTACGCCGATCAGGTCGAGCGCCGTCGCCAGCACCTGCTTGGTGGCCGTGCACAGCGCCAGCCGGCTGGCCTGGATGTCCGGCGCCTCGCCGATCACACGGCACTGGCCGTAGAACTGGTGGAACTCCTTGGCCGTGTCCTGCATGTAGCTGACCACGCGGTGTGGCCCACGCCACTCGGCCGCCTCGGCCACCATGTCCGGGAACTCGGCCAGCGACTTGACCAGTGCCGCCTCGGCCGGCTCAGGCACCCACGACGCGGCCGGTCGTGCGCCCTGGGCCGCGTCGCCGGCGTTGCGCAGCACCGCGGCGATCCGGGCGTGCGCGTACTGGCAGTAGTAGACCGGGTTCTCGGCGTTCTGCTGGACGAGCAGGTCGAGGTCGAGGTCGATCGTCTGGTCGTGGGATCGCTGCACCAGCACGAACCGGGCGGCATCGACGCCGACCGCGTCCATCAGGTCGTCCAGCGTGACCACCAGCCCTGCCCGTTTCGACATCCGGCCCTCGGTCAGGTGCACCAGCTGGTAGAGCTGGACGTCGATGCGATCGGGGTCGTAGCCGAGCGCCGCGGCCGCCGCCTTCAGGCGCCGCAGGTAGCCGTGGTGGTCCGCGCCCAGCACGTAGACGGCGGTGTCGAAGCCGCGCTCCATCTTGGACACGATGTAGGCGATGTCGCCGGCAAGGTAGCCGGGCTCGCCGTTGGAGCGCACGATCACGCGGTCCTTGTCATCACCCAGCTCCGAGGAGCGCAGCCACAGCGCGCCGTCCCGCTCGTAGGTGTGCCCGGCCGCGCGCACCCGCTCGATCGCGCGCTCGACCGAGCCGTCCTCGTACAGCGATCGCTCCAGGAACCAGGAGTCGAAGTGCACGCGGAAGCGCTCCAGGGTGGCCCGGATCTGCGCCATCATCAGCTCCGTCCCGTCCCGCGTCCACCGCTCCAGGGGCGCGTCCGGGCCAAGCCCCAGCTCGGCCGCGATCGCGGCCACGTACTCGCCCTGGTAGCCGTCCTCCGGCACCTCCTCGCCGCGGCCACGGGCGCGCAGCGACGCGCCGAACAGATCGACCTGGCGGCCCGCGTCGTTGAAGTAGTACTCGCGCTCGACCTCGTGGCCGGCGAACGAGAACAGCCGCGCCAGCGAGTCGCCGTAGGCGGCGTTGCGTGCACTGCCAACGGTCACGGGGCCGGTCGGGTTGCCGCTCACGAACTCGACCTGGAGACGCTGCGGACGTGCGGCCGCACCGGCGCCGAAGCGCACGCCCTCGTCCAGCACGCGCTCCACGACGTGGCCGTACCAGCCCGGCTGCAGCCGCAGGTTGATGAACCCCGGCCCGGCGATCTCGGCGCCCTCGATCCAGGGCGACTGCAGCTGCTCCACGATCCGCTCGGCGATCTGGCGCGGCGCCGCCTTCATCGGCTTGGCCAGCCCCAGCGCCACCGCGCTCGCGTAGTCGCCGTGCGCGGGGTCGGCCGGGCGGTCGAGCCGCACCGGCTCGCCGTCGCCGCCGGCCGCGCTGACCGCGGCCCGCAGGGGCTCGGCCAGCTCGCTGAGGACGCTACCGCTCATGGAACCATCGTAGTAGGGTGGCGCGATGGAAGACGCCCCAGGCGAACGGCACCTGAACATCCACTTCACGCCGGAGATCATGGCCGGCGTCTACGCCAACTTCGCCAACGTCAGCCACTCGCCCTACGAGTTCACGATCACCTTCGCGCGTGTCGATCACGAGGTCGAGGAGGAGGAGGTGCCGGGCGTCGTCGTCGCCCGCGTCAACCTGTCACCGCGCTTCATGCAGGAGCTGATCGAGGCGATGGAGGACAACTACTCCAAGTGGCGCACTCGCGAGGGCATCAAGAACCTGCCCGAGTTCGACGGCGAGAGCGACGACGACTACGGCGTCGAGGAAGAGGACGGCGAGGAGTAGCCGCGGGCGACCGCGATCCGGTCCATCACCGGTGGATGGTCGAACAGCGCCCACACCACCCACCGCGGCGGCGACGGGTTGGAGAGGTTGGTGATGGCCAGCCGCCGCTGCAGCGCCTCCATTCCCGCCGCATCGTGCGTGGCCCGCAGGCCGGCCCAGTCGGCCTCGGCCTCGATCCGGCGTGAGATCAGGTTCTCGACCGGCAGCAGCAACATCGACGCGGTCAGGGCGCAGGCCAGGATCACCGGCACCGAGGAGGCCTCGAGCAGCCGTCCCCGGCAGAGCCGGGAGGCCGCCGCCAGCACCAGCAGGATCACAGGCACGCCGATCACCCCGAACCAGAGCACGCCCTTGAGCGTGTGCATGCGCTGCACGTGGCCGAGCTCGTGTGCCAGCAACGCCCGCAGCTGGGCCGGCGGTGCATGCAGGGCGGTGTCGTCGACGACCACGCGTACGGTTGGCCCCAGCCCGTCCACCTCGGCGTTCTCGGCGGTGGTGCGCGATGACGCGTCGGCCACCCGGATCGAGGCCGGGTGCACGCCCATCGTGTGCTCCAGTGCCGCCGCCTGCGCGGCGGCCGCGGCCGGCAGCGGCCTCGTCGACGTGAACAGCGGGTCGATCAGCACCGGCTGCACCAGGGTGAAGACCGCGACTGCAATCCAGGCGGCGACGGCGACGCCCGCCGGCCCGAACCGCCGGTAGGCGATCCGGCCCAGCCCATACACCACCGCCACGGCCACCGCCTGGACGGCGCAGGCCAGCAGCGCGTCGCGCGCCCAGCCGGCGTTGCTCTGCAGGTCGAGGCCGACGTCCACCGCACGGCGGTGCGCCCAGAAGTCGAACGGCAGCGCCGCGGCAGAGATCGCGAATGCGCCGGCCGCGGCCGCCAGGATCGCCGGCATGCGGGCCGCCAGCGGGCGCGCCCACAGCGCCAGCAGCCACGCCGCGAGCAGCTGCGCGGCCAGCGCGGCCAGCGTGATCGCGTAGCCGAGGTTGCGGTAGTCCTGGGCGCGGTGGATCTGCGCCGAGCTGAAGACGGACGTGGCCGGCGGCACCGGCGAGGAGGCGGGCAGCACCGCCGATGTCCACACCCACACGCTCAGCGCGATCGGCAGCAGGGCGGGCAGAAGGATGCGGCGCACGGCGTCGGTAGAGTACCCACGCATGCCGGTCGACCCTCTCTCCGCGGCGCGGCACCCGGTTCCATGAAAGCGGTCATTCTCTCCGACGTCCACGGCAACCTGCAGGCGCTCGAGGCGGTGCTGGAGGCTGCGGAGCAGGAGGGCGCCGAGGAACTGTGGTGCCTGGGTGATCTGGTCGGCTACAACGCCGACCCCGAGGCATGCACGCGCGCGTTGATCGAGGTATCCGACATCTGTCTGGCCGGCAACCACGACCTGGTCGTGAACGGCACTGTCGACATCGGCGTGTTCGCACACGATGCTGCGGTGGCCGCGCGCTGGGCCAAGGAGACGCTCAGCGCGGAGGCGCTGGAGCAGCTACGGGCGCTGCATCCCAGCGGCGAGCGGGCCGGCGTCGAGCTGCACCACGCGAGCCCGCGCGATCCCGTATGGGAGTACGTGATCGACCAGCGTACGGCGCAGAGCTGCCTGGAGGTGATGACCCGGGACATCTGCCTGATCGGCCACAGCCACGTGCCGCTGGCGTACTCGCCGGGCCGCGGCGGCCGCGCCAACGGCGGCTACTCGGAGCCGGGCACGCGCGCGCTGGACGGCGACCGCTGGCTGCTGAACCCGGGCTCGGTCGGCCAGCCGCGGGACAGCGATCCGCGCGCCGCCTACCTGGTGCTCGACCTGGACGCCGCCTTGGCCACCTGGCGGCGGGTGGACTACGACATCGAGCGCGCGCAGCGCGCGATCACGGACGCGGGGCTGCCGGCGAGCCTCGCGTGGAGGCTGGGCGAGGGCCGGTAGGCCGTGCTCAGGCGGTGCGCTTGGTACCGCGCGGCGCGCGGCCGTAGCCCTGCAGCTGCAGCTCGGCGGCCACCGTCTCGCGGGCCTTGTAGATCCGCCATTTGACCGTGGCCAGCGTGGTGTCCAGCGACTCCGCGATCTCGGCGTAGCTGAGGCCGACCACGTCGCGCAGCAACAGTGCCATCTTCAGATCGATCGGGAGCGCGCCGATCGCCCGCCAGACCGTGTCCATCTCCTCGATCGCCTCGGTCTCGATCCGCACCGGGTGCAGGTGCGCGACCACGTCCAGTTCGACCGCCGGCCGGCCGCGACGCTCGCGCGCCCGCAACTCGTCCACCACGCGGTGCTTCGCCACCTGGAACATCCAGGTGGTGAACTGGCAGCGCGCATCGAAGCCGGGAAGCGCCTGGTAGACCCGCAGGAACACCTCCTGGCACATGTCCTCGGCGAGCGCCTGGTCACCCGCCAGCACGCGGGTGATGTAGTTCAGCAGCGGCACCTGGTACTGGCGCACGATCACAGCAAACGCACGCTCGTCTCCGTGCCGTGCGAGCCTCAGGACGTCAGGGTCTGGCTGCTGGAGTGCCAAGTTGTGTCGGGATGGTTACGAAAACCGCGGGAACTGTACACCAGGTACATGCCGAGGGGGCAAAGCCTTCCTCACAGGACACCGGCCAGCAGGCTGCGGCCGTCCATCTCCTCCGGCTGGGGCAGCCCCAGCAGCTCCAGAACCGTCGGTGCGATGTCGGCCAGACTGCCGCCCTCGCGCAGCGAGCCGGCGCAGCCGACGGCGATCAGCGGCACCGGGTTGGTGGTGTGCGCGGTGTGCGGGCTGCCGTCCGGTTCCAGCATCTGCTCGGCGTTCCCGTGGTCGGCGGTGACAAGGCAGATGCCGCCGGCTCGCTCGACCACGGCGGTCACACGCCCCAGGCAGCGGTCAACGGTCTCCACCGCCTCCACCACGGCCGGGATCACGCCGCTGTGGCCGACCATGTCGGCGTTGGCGAAGTTGACCAGGCCGAATCCGTACCCGCCTGTCGCGATGCCGTCGCAGAACAGGTCGCAGACGCCCTCGGCACTCATCGCCGGCCTCAGGTCGTAGGTGGCCACGTCGCGCGGCGAGTCGACGAGCGACCAGCGCTCGCCCTCGCTGCGGTGCTCGCTGCCGCCGTCGAAGAAGTAGGTGACGTGCGGGTACTTCTCCGTCTCTGCCACGTGCAGCTGCGACACGCCGCTTGACGCCAGCACCTGGGCCAGCACCGAGGTCACCGGCTGCGACGGGTAGGCGACCGGCGCGTGGAAGTCCTCCGAGTACTCGGTCATCTGCACCAGGGCGGGCAGCGGCGGGTCGTCTCCGCGGTCGAACTCGTCGAAGCCGGGCTCGAGCAGGGCCCGGAACAGCTGCCGGCAGCGATCCGGCCGGAAGTTGAAGAACACCACGGCATCCTCGCCGCACACCCGCCCCCGCGCCGGGTCGCCGACCACGATCGGCTCGATGAACTCATCGGTGGTGCCGCGCTCGTACCCGGCCCGCACGGCCGCCACCGGATCGTCGGTGACGGCGCCGACCCCGCGCACCATCGCGTCGTAGGCGCGCTTCGTCCGATCCCAGCGGCGATCGCGGTCCATGCCGAAGTAGCGCCCGCACACCGTTGCCAAATTGGGCACCGCCTCCAGGAACCCGGCGCCGCTGGTGGGCGAGACGTCGCGCCCGTCCGTGAAGGCGTGGACGTGCACCCGCTCGACTCCCTCCCGCCGCGCCATCTCGATCAGCGCCTGCAGGTGGCGGATGTGGCTGTGCACGCCGCCGTCCGACACCAGCCCGACCAGGTGCAGGGCGGCGTCGCGGCCACGCGCGCAGGCGTCCAGCAGGGCCTGGTTGCGCGAGATCCCGCCGGAGGCGACGTCCTCGTCAATCCGCACCAGATCCTGCAGCACCACCCGCCCCGCGCCCAGGTTGAGGTGGCCTACCTCGGAGTTGCCCATCTGGCCCTCGGGCAGGCCGACAGCCCGTCCCGAGGCGGCCAGCGTCGTGCCCGGCCCGGCCGCCCAGAGGCGGTCGAAGACCGGCGTGTCGGCCAGGTCGACCGCGTTGCCCGGCCCCGGCGCGGCCAGCCCCCAGCCGTCCAGCACCACCAGGCAGACGGGCGCGCTCACGTCGCCGCGGCCACGATCGCCAGGAAGGCGTCGGACTCCAGGCTGGCGCCGCCGATCAGGCCGCCGTCGATGTCCGGCTGTGCCAGCAGCTCGGGCGCGTTGTCGGGCTTCATGCTGCCGCCGTACTGGATGCGGATGCGCTCGCCGGTCTCGGCCGGGAACAGCCCGCGGATGAAGCGGTGGGCCTGCTCGGCCAGCTCGGGCGTGGCCGTGCGGCCGGTGCCGATCGCCCAGATCGGCTCGTAGGCGATGGTCAGCCGGGCGGCGTGGGAAGCGGCGTCCGAGCCGGCGATCTGGCGGGCCAGCACCTGCTCGGTCTGGCCGGCCTCGCGCTGCTGCTCGGTCTCGCCCACGGCCAGGATCACGTCCAGGCCGGCGGCGTCGGCGGCGGCCAGCTTCTCGGCCAGGGCCCCGTCGGTCTCGCCGAAGTACTGCCGCCGCTCCGAGTGCCCCAGCAGCACGCCGTGCACGCCCAGGTCGAGCAGCATGGCCGCCGAGACCTCGCCGGTGAAGGCGCCCTGCGCGGCCTGGTGCATGTTCTGGGCGTAGACGC
>DATNEO010000160.1:0-4411 GCA_035553035.1 Gaiellales bacterium
CCAGGCGGCCGTGCATGCGTACCTCAAGGTCGGCTTCGAGCACGATGGCACCACGACGATGCGACTGATGCCCGACCGGCTGGCCCGGGTTGAGCACGCGCCCGCCGCTCAGTAGACTGGGCGACCCGATCAGGAGCGCACTCACACATGACGCCGTCCACGCAACACCGCGACCCGATCGCCCGGGCACTTTCGCTGGGCACGGACGGTCGCTCCGTCAAGGCCTGGGCCGACGTGCTCAGCACCGTCCCCCTGTTCACAGGCCTCTCCCAGCGGCATCTGCGGCGTGTGGCCGGCCAGGCGACGATGAAGCGCTACGCGCCTTACACGGCGATCGTGCGGGTCGATGATCCCGGCGACGCCTTCTACGTGATCCTGGACGGGTCGGCCGCCGTGCGCAAGCCCGGCAAGCGCTCGGTGAAGCTGCGCCGCGGCGACTTCTTCGGCGAGCTGGCCCTGCTCGATGCGGCGCCGCGCACCGCAACGGTCGAGGCCGAGTCGGAGGTGCTGACGATGCGCCTGGGGCGGACGGCGTTCCAGAAGGTGCTGGACAGCGAGCCCAAGGTCGCGCTCGCGATGCTGCGGACGCTGGCCGCGCGCATGCGAGAATCGGCTCCCTCGGCAGTGGACTGACCCGGAGGCGGCCATGCGGGCACTGACCCCCGTGGCACGAGCGGTACGGCTGGTGGGGCGGAGCCGCCGTCTGACCTGGGCGCAGGCCGCCTGGGCGGCCTACATCACAGCCGAACAGGGCCTCGAGATCGCGCTCGTGGTGTTCGCCTACGGCCACGGCGGCATCGCCGCGGCGGGCTTGCTGGCCGCAGCGCGGTCGGCCGCCTCCGCGGTGACGGCGCCGTTCACGGCGGGCCTTGGCGACCGCTTCGACCGCCGTCTGGTGCTGGTCGCGGCGGCCCTGCTGACATCGGCGGTGGTGGCCTGCATGAGCCTCGCCGTGGCGATGGCCCACAGCCGCTGGCCGGTCTTCGTGCTGGCGGTGGTGGCGGCGGTGGTGATCCCCGTCTACCGGCCGGTGCAGGCGGCGCTGCTGCCGCGGCTGTCGGACACCCCGGCCCAGCTCACGGCCGCAAACGTGATCGTGTCGATGCTCGAGGGCGTCGGCAACCTGGCCGGGCCGGCACTGGCCGGCGGCCTGATCGTGTGGGCGGGGGCCGCCCCGGCATTCGCCGCGCTGGCGGCGCTCTCGTTCGCCACCGCGCTTGCGGTCAGCCGCGTGCCAAGCACGCCGGCTGCGGCCCTCGCCGCCGGAGTGTCGCGCACCCGCCGGCTGCTGGCCGGCTTCGCGACGGTCGCCTCCAACGCCGACGTGCGCGTGCTAATGGGCACCTTCGGCCTGTCGATGGTCGTGTGGGGCGCGTTCTTCCAGGTGCTGGTGGTGGCAGTTGCGGTGCAGAGGCTGGGTGCCGCAGAGGGCGGGGCTGGACTGCTGGCCTCGGCGGCCGGCATCGGGGCGATCCTGGGCGCGATCGGGTCGGCCGGGCTGGTCGGGCGGCCGCGCCTGGTACCGGCGATGGCGGCGGGGCTGATCGCGTGGTCGGCGGCGCTGGTGGCGCTCGCCGTCACCACCGCCACCGTGGTCGCCTACGCCATGGTGATCGTGACCGGCACCGGCCTGGTGCTGATGGACGTGGTCACGTTCACCCTGTTGCAGCGAGCGGCCGACGACCGGCTGCTGGCGCGCGTATTCGGGGTGCTGGAGAGCCTGATGCGCGCGGCGATCGGTCTCGGCGCCCTGACGGTGGCGGCGCTGGCCTCGGTGACGTCGCTTTCGACCACGCTGGTGCTGGTGGGCGCGCTGCAGCCGATCGGCCTGCTGGTGGCATGGCGCGGCCTCAGCCGGGTCGACCGGCTGGCGGCGGCGGACCCGGGCCGCATCCGGCTGCTGCGCTCGGTCGAGCTGTTCTCGTTCCTGCCGCCGGCCGAGCTGGAGCGGGTGGCCGGCCACCTGCAGCGGGTCGACGCGGAGTCCGGCGACGTGCTGATGCGGCAGGGCGACCGCGGCGACCGCGTCTTCCTGGTCAAGAGCGGCGCCGTCGAGGTGATCAGCGACGGCTTCCACGTGACCGATCTTGGCCCCGGGTCGCTGGTGGGCGAGATCGCGCTGCTCCGGGACGTGCCGCGCACCGCGACGGTGCGGGTTGCCGACCCGGCGGAGCTGTACGCGCTGGAGCGGGACGAGTTCCTGCGGATCGTGACCGGCGACGTGACGGTCGCAGGCCAGGCCGGCGCCATCGCCGACGCCCGGCTCAGCGAGCTGGGCGAGCTGCAGGCCTGAGCCGGCGGTTCCTGCGCGCGCCCTCCGCGTTTACACTTGACGAACCGCCGTTCTCTATCGAGGTATCACGTGGCCGACGTCTCCACCGATCGCGCGTCGCAGCTGCGGCCGTTCCTGCCGCGCCTGACCATTCGCTGGATCAGCGAGCAGCCGGACGTGCGGGTGCGGGCGCTCGAGGGTACGGTCGTGTTCGTCGACATCTCCGGATTCACCAAGATGTCCGAGCGGCTGGCACGGCTGGGCCGCGTCGGCGCCGAGGAGGTGACCGACGTCGTCGGCTTCGTGTTCCGCCAGCTGCTGGGCACGGCCTACGCCAACGGCGGCGGCCTGATCAAGTTCGGCGGGGACGCCCTGCTCCTGTTCTTCTCGGGTGAGCACCACGCCTCGGACGGCGTCGCCGCCGCGATCGGCATGCGGCGCACGCTCAGCGAGATGGGTGCGATCGACACCTCGGCCGGCAAGGTGCGCCTGCGCATGTCGGTCGGCGTCCACTCCGGCGAGTTCCACTTCTTCCTCGTCGGCGAGCGCCACCGGGAGCTGCTGCTGACCGGCCCCGGAGCGAGTACGGTGGTGGCCATGGAGGGGACGGCCGACGCGGGCGAGGTCGTCGTCAGCCTTGACACCGCGGCACAGCTGCCGCCCGAGCTGCTGTCCCAGCCGAAGGGGGAAGGCATGCGGCTGCGGCGGCACCTGCGGCCGGACGAGGCCAGGAACTACGAGCCGGATCCACAGCACGTGCCGCCGTCGGTGGATCTGGCGGAGTGCATCCCGGTCGCCCTGCGTGAGCTGCTGCTGACCGGACACAGCGACCCGGAGCATCGTCGCGTCAGCATCGGGTTCATCCATTACGACGGCCTCGACGAGATGGTCGCCGCCGGTCCGGCCGAGCAGGTGGCCGACGCGCTGGAGGCGCTGGTGTCGGCTGCCCAGGCTGCCTGCGAGGCGCACGGCGTCACCTTCCTGGGCACCGACGTCGACCATGACGGCGGCAAGCTGATCCTGGTGGCAGGCGCGCCCACCGCCAGCCCGGACGACGAGGCTCGCATGCTGGCGGCGCTGCGCGAGCTGCAGGCCGCCCAGCTGAGCATCCCGATCCGGGTCGGCGTCAACACCGGCCCGGTGTTCGCGGGCGACATCGGTCCCTCCTACCGGCGCACCTACACCGTCATGGGCGACGCCGTCAACCTGGCCGCCCGCGTGATGGGCAAGGCCGAGCCCGGCCAGATCCTGGCATCGCAGAGCGTGCTGGACGCCTGCTCGGTGACCTTCGAGACGACCGAGCTCGACCCGTTCATGGTCAAGGGCAAGACGCTCCCGGTCTACGCGTCGGTGATCGGCCGGCCGCTGGGAACGAAATCGACGACCGGCGAGCGCGAGCTGCCAATGGTGGGACGCGATTTCGAGACCGGGATCCTGCAGCGCGCCGTCCGCGCCGCGCTGCAAGGAGAGGGCTCGATCGTCGAGATCGTCGGGCCGCCCGGGATCGGAAAGACGCGGATGCTGACGGCGATGCGGGAGGTGGGCAGCGAGATGCGGCTGCTCTCTGCCAGCTGCGACCTGTACGGCGCGTCGACGCCCTACGCGGCGCTGCGCCCGCTGCTGCTGCAGGCGCTGGAGGTGGATCCCGACGCATCGCGCGAGGCGATCCTGTCGAGGCTGATGCACGTGGTGTGGAGCAGCGCCCCGGAGCTTTCCACGTGGCTGCCGTTGCTGGGTGTCCCGCTCGACCTGGACATGCCGACGAACCCGGACGTGGAACAGCTCGGCCAGGAGTTCCGCCGGACGAGGCTGAACGAGGTGGTGACGAAGCTCCTGAGCAGCATCCTCAGCGGCCCGACGCTGATCGCCATCGAGGACGCGCACTGGATGGACGAGGCGTCCGGTGACCTGCTGCTGCAGCTCTGCCGCGAGGTGGCCGGGCGGCCGTGGCTGATCGGCGTCACCCGGCGCAATGAGGCTTCCGGGTTCGCAGCGCCGGCCGGCGGGGCCACGGTGTCGCTGCACCTCGACACGCTGGCGGAGGAGAAGGTGGTCGAGCTGCTGATCGCTGCAACCGAGGATTCGCCGCTTCGCCCCCACGAGATGTCGATCCTTGCCCGCCGATCGGGCGGCAACCCG
>DATNEO010000161.1:0-16534 GCA_035553035.1 Gaiellales bacterium
TCAAGTCCGGTTGCAGCTGTCGATGTTGTTGGTGCCCATGACGACGCGCGTGAACTTCTGGGTGATGAAGTTCACCTCGTTGGTCGCCTTGGAGCAGCTGAACAGCCCGAACGCATTCGGGTTGCCGGCCGCGCGCACCGCGTCGAAACCGCCGGCGGCCCGATCGAGCGCCTCGTCCCAGGTGGCGGGCCGCAGCGCACCGTTCTCGCGCACCATCGGCTGCGTCAGCCGGGTCAGGTTCTTTCGCATATCCGATCACCTCCCCTCGAAGCTCGAAAAGGCCCGGAAAACCGGCTCCGGTAGGTACATGATGCCATTCTCAGCCCGAAACGGCAGTGGAGAACCGGCCACTTCGATGGGAGCGGCGTTTCACTTCGCCTGCGGTATAACGCCCGGGGGAGGTGTGAGGATGGATCCGGCGCACGAAATGGCTCACGACCACGCTCCGTCAGGCGGGCGGGAAGTCTGGCGCCTGGCCCTGGCGGCGACCCTGCATTGCCTCACCGGCTGTGCGATCGGGGAGGTACTGGGAATGGTGATCGCGACCGCGATCGGGCTCGGCAACGCGGCCTCGATCGTGCTCTCGATCATGCTCGCCTTCACGTTCGGGTACGGGCTCACGATCCGCCCGCTGCTGGCCGTGATGGGCCTGCGCCGGGCCACGCGGCTGGCGCTTGCCTCCGACACGGTGTCGATCACCACCATGGAGATCGTCGACAACCTGTTCATCGTCGCCGTCCCGGGTGCGCTCGCGGCCGGCCTCGCGGACGGCCTGTTCTGGTGGAGCCTGCTGGTGTCGCTGGCGATCGCGTTCGCGCTCACCGTCCCGGTCAACCGCTGGCTGATCGGCCGCGGCCGCGGCCATGCCGTCATGCACCAGTATCACTAGATGGGCACGCGCTACGGTTCCTGGTGTGGTGATCAGGTACGCAAAGATCGGATACCGGCTGGCGGGCATGGCCGCGATGGTCGCGCCGCTGCTGCGCGAGTCCCGCACGTGGCACGCCGATCAGGGCCCTGAGGTATCGGAGCTGCTGCGGCCGCGACCGGCCGAGACGCTGGACGCGCTCGGCTACTGGATCGACCGGCGGCGGCGGCTGCCGTTCTACCGCCGCGGCGACCGCCGCGAGGCCGAGCAGATGATCCGGGTCTGGCAGGAGCGGGCCGTGCATGATGTCCCCGCCGCGCCGCTGGAAGCGCTGACGAGCGGGCGGGTGATCGCGGTCGGCGGGCAGGTCGCCCGCTACCACGCCGGGCGCTGGCTGACGCGTCTCTCCCGCGGCGCCCTCATCGCCGCCACGATGCTGGCGCTGCTGATCGTGCTGGCCGCCCGCCTCTAGGGCGAACTCGGCGCGACGGTGTACTCGGCGTCTCTGACGTGCTCGCCCCAGGTGGCGTTGTTGCCCTCGTCGTCGACGTCGAGCAACGCGAGGTGGGTCATGAAGCGGTCGGGCGCGGCGCCGTGCCAGTGCTCCTCTGCTGGCTCGAAGAACACGCGGTCGCCCGGGCGGATCTCCTCGACCGGGCCGCCGCGGCGCTGAGACCGGCCGATGCCCTCGGTCACGTAGATGGTCTGCCCGTTGGGGTGGGTGTGCCAGGCGGTGCGGGCGCCGGGCGTGAAGTGGACGCTGCTCGCGCTCAGGCGCGAGCCCGCCGCGGGAACCGCCAGCGCGTCGATGTAGACGGCACCGGTGAACCAGTCGGACGGCCCGCGGGCGGTCTCGATGCTGTTTCTGGTCAGCTGCATTTCGTCTCCTTGGCGTCGGGATCAGGCCGCGCCCACGAGTCTAGGCGGCCACGGCATCGGCCCCGCTACCCCGCGCCCGGGCGACTTGATCATGCATCCGAGCGGTGCTAGCGTCGAGCACGCGCGCCAAGTGGGGAACGGCGCATGGGGAGCAGAATCGAGGTGGGTGTGGGCCCACGGCCAACGGAATGGGGACTGGCCTTGCGCGTAGCGGCGTGTGCGTGCGTGGTCATCGGGATCGAGCGCATCACCACCGCCGCCGCGACTCCGGCCCGAGCCCCGGCAACGTCCGCCGTGGCGCCGGCCGCGCCTGCTGGATGCAGCTTTGCGCAGGCCGGGACGGGGACGTACGCAAGCACGCTCTGCTGGCTGGATCTTTCCGCGTACGACGCGGCGCTGGCGTCGAAGCCGGCCGGCCAGCCCATGACCGTGACGCTGCCCGGCGGCTACACCATCAAGTTCAACCTGCACGTGGCCGGCGGCCCGGTGGCGGCGACCAGCTTCCCGACGTACAACGGTGCGTTTCTGGGAAACCACGGCCATTACACCGGCGTCTCCGGGCGGCCGGCGCTCGACCAGGCGGCGCTCGGCACCACGACCACGGCGACGCTGAACGGGATCACGGTGACCGGGCCCGGCGGCACGCCGGAAACGGGGTACGCCTTCGTGGGGGCGGACGCCGAGTCGACGGACAACAAGGAGTCGATAACGTGGACGGCCAACACGCCGTTCACGCTGCTGGAACCGGTCGGGAACGCATGCAACTCGGGTTCGCGGCTGACCGGAGTCGGCACGAAGACGGTCACGTGTTCCGCGACGGTGACCAACACGAAGACGGGCACGCCGATCCTGGCCGCCCAGGCGCCGGCCTCGATCGCCCAGGAGATGGTCGGCGGAGGCCGTCAGGGCGTCGCCTTCGGCGTGCTCGTATCCACTGTGCAGCTGAACAAGCAGGTGACGAGCCGGATCGATCCGTCCGACGCGTTTGGGGTCAGCATCCGCTCGCTGCCGTCGAACAACCTGCTCGGCTCGAGCAACACCGGGACGGCGAACACGGCGTCGACCGGCCACGTCACCGTGCTCACCAGCGATGTCGGTTCCAGCTTCACGTTCGCGGACCAGGTCACCTCAGGCATCGCCTCGAACTACACCGGTTCGTGGTCGTGCACCCGAAATGGCGTCTCCGATCCGGCGCTGCCGTCCGGCGACATCGGCCCGTCGGCAACGGTCACGCTGGGCATCGGCGACTTCGTCGACTGCACGATCACGAACACGTCCAAGCCCGTCAGCGTTGCGCTGCAAAAGCACGCCGGGGTGCCCACGGACGTGAACGGCAACGGCCTTACCGACGCCGGCGACACGATCGCCTTCACCTTCACGGTGACCAACACCGGCGCCCTGCCGCTGTCGACCATCGGCGTCTCCGACCCGACCGCCGGATCGATCACCTGCCCGGCCCCGCCTCTCGCCACCGGCGCCTCGGAGACCTGCACCGCGGACAACGTCTACACCGTCACCGCGGCGGATGAGGCGGCCGGATCGATCACGAACACGGCCACCGCGAGCGGCGTACCGCCGGGCACAACCCTGCCGACCGGCTCACCGCCGTCGTCGACGACAACGCCGACCGAGAGCCCCCAGCCGCTGGTGTCGATCATCAAGACGGGAGTCGCATCGGACGGGTTCGGCAGCCCGCTGCGGGCCGGCGAAACCATCTCCTACACCTATCTGGTGACGAACATCGGAAACGTCGTCCTGACCTCGGTCGCGGTCGACGATCCGACGCTCGGCTCCGTCACCTGCCCGACGCCTGCTCCACCCGGGCTCGACATCGGAGCGTCGGTGACATGCACGGCCGACAGCGTCTACGTCGTGACCGCCGCCGATGTCGCACGCGGATTCGTGACCGACACCGCGACCGCGACCGGCGAGGGCGGCACCGGCGGCACCAGCCCTCGCTCGGATCCGTCGACCGAGATCGTCCAGACCGAGCCGCCCGCGCCTGAGGTGGCCGTCCACAAGTTGGGTGTCGTCTCCCCCGTCGCCGACCAGGACGCGGCCGCCCTCGGCGACACCATCCACTACACCTATCTGGTCACCAACGTCGGCAACGTCAACCTGACGTCGGTGACGGTCGACGACCCGGCCATCGGCTCCGTCACCTGCCCCACCCCCGCGCCACCCGGACTGGCGCCGGGCGATTCGGTGACATGCACGGCCGACACGACGCACACCGTCACCCAGGACGACCTCGATGCCGGCGTCGTAACCGACACCGCCACGGCGGCGGCGGTCGGAGAGGCGGGCGGCAGCAGCCCCCGGTCAGACCCGGCCACGGTCACGATTCCGACGGTCGACGGCGACCCTCGGGTCTCGATCGTGAAGAGCGGCGCCGTCTCACCGCCGGCCGATCAGGGCGGAGTGCTCGTCGATGACACGATCGCGTACTCCTACCTCGTGACGAACACCGGCAACGTCAGCCTCACATCGGTGACGGTCAACGATCCCACTGGCGGGTCGGTCACCTGCCCGACGCCGTCACCGTCGCTCGCGCCGGGCGATTCGGTGACATGCACGGCCGACACGCCGCACACCGTCACCCAGGCCGACGTCAATGCCGGACAGGTCAGCGACACGGCGACCGCCACCGGAACCGGGGTCCGCGGCGGCGAGTCACCACCGTCCAACCCGTCCACGGTGACGATCCCGGCCGCGACCGTGGTCGCCGTCTCGCTGGACAAGCTGGCGATCGTCGATCCGATCGGTGACCAGCTCGGCGCCACCGTCGGCGACACCATCCACTACGCCTACCTCGTCACCAATACGGGCAACGTCAGCCTGAGCGCGGTCACGGTGGACGACCCGGCGATCGGCCCGGTCACCTGTCCCACACCGTCGCCACCGCTGGCGCCGCTGGGCTCCGTCATCTGCACCGCCGACAACACCCACACGGTGACGATCGCAGACGTCGACGCCGGCATCGTGACCGATACCGCGACCGCCGCCGGCACGGGGGTGAACGGCGGCACCTCTGGGGCATCCGATCCCGCGACGGCAACGATCCCCACAGCGCCGGCGACGCCGCTGGTCGCAATCGCAAAGAACGGAACGGTATCGCCCGCCTCCCGCCAGAGGGGGGCGCGGCGCGGTGACACGATCAGCTACTCCTACCTCGTCACGAACATCGGCAACGTCGACCTGACATCGGCCGCGGTCGACGACCCGACGCTCGGCTCGGTCACCTGCCCAGTCCCGGCTGCGCCCGGGCTCTCCCCGGGCAACTCGCTGACCTGCACGGCCGACCAAACACACACCGTCAGCCAGGCGGACGTGGAGGCCGGCCAGGTGGTCGACACCGCCACGGCGACCGGCGTCGGCGTCATCGGCGGCGCCTCTCCCGAATCGGATCCGTCGACCGTCACCATCCCAACGGTGGCGCAGCCGCCGAAGCCCGGCGGCGACGGCCCCGGCCCTGTCGACGGCGCGGTACCGGTCGGCGGCGTGCAGACCGGCGGCCTCCCAGCACCGGCCGGCCATGCGGCGCGGGGCGAATCGCTGGTCGTGCTCAGCGGCCTGACGGTGGTGATCGCCTTCGCGCTGGCGCTGCGCCTGGGAGTTCGCCGCTTTCGGCTGCTGGCCGGATCCGTGCTGGGCCTGGTCGCCGCCGCGGTGGTCGCGACAGCGCTTCCGGCCGGCCGACCTGCTCCTGCCGACATCCCAGCCACGGGCGCCGTCGATCACCCGGCGCGGACCACGCCGATCCTGCCGGCCAGCAACCATGTCCACCTGGTGGGCACGGGCATGCGCGTCCGGGTGCCGGCGATCGGCGTCGACGCGAGCGTCGTCGGCCTCGGCCTGAACGGCGACTCCACACTGCAGGTGCCGACCAACGCCACCGACGCCGGCTGGTGGAGCGGTGGCACGGCACCCGGCCGGCGCGGCGCCGCAGTCATCGTCGGTCACGTCAGCTGGGGTGGAAACGAGGGCGTGTTCGGACGTCTCCACGAGCTCGTGCCCGGTCAGGACGTGCTCGTGACCCACCGAAGCGGCGTCACCGACCACTACCGCGTGACCTCCACCGCCGTCTACCCCAAGATCAGCTTCCCGACGTGGCTCGTCTACGGCCCGCTCCCCTACCCGGGACTCCGCCTGATCACATGCACCGGCCGCTTCGATCCGAGCACCGGCCACTACGACGACAACCTGGTCGTGTTCGCCCGGCTGTCCGCTCGCACCGGCCCGACGGCCGCGCGCACGCTCTGACTACTGAGGCGTGCTGTGCCCGTCGACCGCGCGTCCCGGCGCGACCGCACGCCGGGCGTCCAGCAGGGAGGTCTCCGGAGCGGCGCGCCGGCGCAGGAACTTGCCGGTCTCGATGACCAGCGGCAGCAGCGCGGCCAAACCGAAGCACGCCAGCCATTCATGGCCGGTCAGCGAGGTCGTGAGCAGCCCCTTCTGGAAGCCCGGCAGCTCGGTCGCCAGCACCAGCATGGCGAGCGGGAACAGCGAGATCGCGAGCGCCTTCAAGAGCGGCGGGTCGAGGCCGCTGGCCGGGTCTCGCCGGTTGGTGAGGGCGTTGAAGATGGTGCCCAACCCCATCACGACGAAGGTCATGGTCAGCGACGCCGTCGCGACATCGGTGCGCGGGTCGTCGGGGCCTGCCACCAGCGGGATCAGGGCGGCGATGAAGAGGGTGGCGGCGTAGACGACCCACAGCGTGATCGCCTGCCGGTTGGTGATCGGCAGGCTGGGGTCGCGCGGCGGGCGGTGCATCACGTCCGGCGCGCCGGGATCGACGGCGATCACCACGACGCCCGATGCCGTCATGAAGACCAGCAGGTACAGCACCATCAGCGGTGTCAGCGCGACGCCGTGATTGATGTTGAAGGCGGTGGCCGCCAGGAACAGGAACACCAGCGCCAGCAGCTGGGTCATCTGGTAGCGGACGTACGACACGACCTTCTCGTAGACCCTGCGGCCGATCTCGACGGCGTGCACCAGCGTCCCGAAGTTGTCGTCGGTCAGGATCATGCGGCCGGCCTGCTTGGTCACCTCGCTGCCGCTGCCCATGGCCACCCCGATGTCGGCCTGCTTGAGCGCAGCCGCGTCGTTGACCGCATCGCCGGTCATCGCGACGATCAGACCCTGCTCCTGCATCAGCCGCGCCAGGCGCAGCTTGTCCTGGGGCGTGACGCGGCCGAACACGTGCAGCTCGGGCAGGCGCCGCACCACCTCATCGTCCGCGAGCGCCTGCAGCTCGGCACCGCTGATCGCGCCCGGCCGCAGGCCGAGCGTCTCGCCGATGGCGCGGGCGGTGACGGCGTGGTCGCCGGTGATCATGCGCACGTCGATGCCGGCGCCGAGCGCCGTCTGCACCGCCGCCCTGGCCTCGGCACGCAGCGGATCGATGATGCCGACCATGGCAACAAACGACAGCTCCCCGGTGAGCGTCATCGGGTCGTCCTCCATCGCCTGCAGCTCGCCGTCGCCGACCAGCCGGGCGGCGAACGCCAGCACCCGCAGGCCCTGCTCGCCCATCCGCACGTTCGCGGCTTCGATCCCGGCTCGGGTCTGCTCGATCGGCTGCTGCGAGCCGCTGAGCGGGCCGCCCGACTCGCTGCAGCGTGCCAGCACCACGTCCGGAGCGCCCTTGACCAGCTCGATCACGTGCTCGGCGCCGTCCAGCGTGACACGATGAAACGTCGCCATGAACTTGTAGTCGGAATCGAACGGCACCTCGGCGATGCGCGGGTAGGCGCGGCGCGTCTCCTCGGCGTCCACGCCCAGCTTCGCCGCCAGCACGACCAGTGCCGCCTCGGTCGGGTCGCCGACCACCGTGCCGTCGTTGCCCACGGTGGCATCGCTGTCGAGCGCCAGTCCCAGGCCGAGCCGGGTGAAGTCCGGCACCGGCTGGCCGGCGACGGCGGTGATCGCCCCGGTCTTGCGGTAGCCCTCGCCCTCGACGTGGAACCAGGTGCCGGCCGCGTAGATCATCGACACCATCATCTCGTTCATCGTCAGGGTGCCGGTCTTGTCGGTGTTGATCGCGCTGGTGGCGCCGAGCGTCTCCACATCGGTGAGGTTCTTGACCACCGCCCGCGAGTCGGCCAGCTGCCGGGCTCCCATCGACAGCAGCCCCGAGACGAACGCGGGCATGCCGGTCGGGATCGCCGAGATCGCCATCGCGGTGCCCAGCAACAGCACGTCTTTGAACTCCTCTCCGCGGGCGACGCCGACGATCACGATGAACGCGACCGCGCCCCAGGCGACGATGCCGAGCACCTTGGTGAGCGATCCCAGCTCCTTCTGCAGCGGCGAGCGCGTGCGGCTGATCGACGACAGCATCGTCGCGATCTGGCCCATCTCCGTCTGCATCGCGGTGGCGGTCACCACCATCGCTCCCGTACCGCGGGTCACCGCCGTGTTCTGGAACAGCATGTTCGCGCGATCACCCAGCGCGACCTCCGCGCCCGGGAGGGTCGTCGCCGACTTGCCGATCGGCGCACTCTCCCCGGTCAGCGCGGCCTCCTGTGTTTCCAGCGTCGCCGAACGGATGATGCGTCCGTCCGCAGGGACGATGTCGCCAGCCTCGACCTGGACGATGTCGCCCGGCACCACGTCGAGGGCCGGCACCTGCTCCACCGAGCCGTCTCGCAGCACCCGCGCCTGCGGCACCTGCATGCTCGCCAGCGCATCGATGCTGGCCCGTGCCTTCAGCTCCTGGCGCGAGCCGAGCACGACGTTTAGGAGGATCAGCAGGGCGACGATGATGCCGGTCGACACCTGCCCGATCACCACGCTGACGATGGTGACCGCGATCAGCATGATGTTCATCGGGTCACGCAGCTGGGCTAGTGCCACCTCCCATACCGAGGGCGGCGGTTCGCCGGTGATCTGGTTGGGACCCAGCCGGGCGAGCCGTTCCGCCGCCTCCGCGCCGGTCAGGCCGGAGTCGGCATCCGAGCGCGCGGACGCAACGACGTCCAGTGGATCACGTGCGTAGGGCGGGAGTATGTCGACCTCCGTGGTGGCGTCGGGGGCGTCGGTCATGGCGGTGTCCCCGCCTCGTCAGCAGCCATTATCCCAGTCGTCCCAGCGCCGGCGAGAATGGCCCAGAGCTGGTCGATCGTGGAGCGGGAGACGCGGCGTGCTGCGGGAGATAGGCCGGGAGCGTGGCCGGGCAGCCGGACGCGCAGCGCGGCCGGCAGGCTCTCGAATACGAGCGGCGGGTCGAGGGTCATGGCCTCCCCGTCGATCCCGATCTCCACCGGGCCGCCGGAGTCGATGCGAAACCGCGGCGCGGTCCATTCCCGCCACCCCGAGAACCTCCGGATCTGACCGGCGACGTTCAGGGCGACCAGCTGCTCCGCCGCGCGAGTGTCCTCGACACGGGCGGTGACCACGCCGAGCAGCCCTCGGTCGATCCGCTCGCGGGTGCCTCTGCCGGACAGATCGTCGAGCTGGTAGGCGTTGTTGGACACCAGCACCATGTCGGCGGTCTCGTGGGCCGTCCCGTCGGGGCCGGTGTACCGCAGGTCGAGCGGCTGGGCGTCCGGACCGATCAGGTCGGGCAGCATGGCTGCCGCCGTCCGCAGCTTGGCGTCCCGGTACTCCGGCGACTGGACGATCTTCGCGTACAGGCCGAGCGACGCGTTGTTCACGAACACCCGCCCGTTCACGGTGGCCAGGTCGATCGTGCGCTCCACCGCGTCCGCGAAGGCGTCGAGAGCGCCGACGACGTCGTCGCGGTCGAGGCCGAGGTCGAGCGCAAAGTGGTTGCGCGTTCCCGCCGGCACCACCACGTGAGGGATCCCGTGGCGGCTGGCGACGGTGGCGATCAACGCCTGGGAGCCGTCACCTCCCGCCATGCCGATCACATCGGCGCCGCCGGCGATCGCATGCTCGGCGAGCTCGAGCAGGTCATCGCCCTGGCGAAGCACCACCGCCTGGATGCCACGAGCCGCGCATTCGCCGGCCAGATCGAACTGCACCGCCTTTCCGCCACCGGACTTCGGGTTCATCAGCAGCACCGGATGCACCGCGGCCGGGACGGGGCTGCCCGGGGTGGGCGCGGCCTGGAGCTCATCGATGCCGGTGTGGAGAGCCGACCTGGCCGCGGCCACCGACAGCACGCCGAGCATCGCCGCCCCGAGCGCTCGCCACCACAGGACATCCGCGATCCCGATCGACGCCAGCAGCAGGGCCAGCCCGCAGGCCGCGAGCAGGAGTGCGACGGCACGGCCGGTGCCCCGGCGCGACACGGCCGCCCAGCCCGCGCCGACCAGCACGGCCGCTCCCAGCAGGGCGACGACCAGTCCCCCGATGTTGTCCAGCGCCGCAACGACCACGACCAACGCCGCGGATGCCGCCGCAAGCAGCGCGATGGCTGCCCAGATCCGGTCGCGTATCAGAACGGCTCGGGAATCCATCGCAACGGCAGGTTCGGCTCGGCATAGCCACCAGGCCGTTGCCGCTTCGGGAGCTTGACCTCGCTCATCGTCAGCGGACCGTACGGGACCTGATCCAGGAGATGGGTGATGATGTTCAGCCGGCCCCGCCGCTTGTCGCTGGTGTCGGCGATGTACCACGGGGCCCACGCGGTGTCGGTCGCCTGCAGCATCGCGTCGCGTGCGCGCGAGTAGTCGTTCCAGCGGCTGTAGGACTTGAGATCCATGTCCGATAGCTTCCACACCTTGCGAGGGTCGTTGATCCGGGCCTGGAGGCGCCGGGTCTGCTCGTCGGCATCGACCTCGAGCCAGTACTTGATGAGCAGGATCCCGGAATCCGCCATGGTGCGCTCGATCAGCGGCACGCCCTCGAGGAATCTGGCCGTCTGCTCCTCGGTGCAGAAGCCCATGACACGTTCGACACCGGCGCGGTTGTACCAGCTGCGATCGAAGATCACGACCTCGCCGCCGGAGGGGAAGTGCTGGATGTAGCGCTGCGCGTAGAGCTGTGACTGCTCACGTTCGGTCGGCGCAGGCAGCGCAACGACGCGGAACACACGCGGGCTCACGCGCTCGGTGATGCGCTTGATGGTTCCGCCCTTGCCCGCCGTGTCGCGGCCCTCGAAGACGATGCAGATCTTCGCGCCGGTCGCCTTCACCCACTCCTGCATCGCGACCAGCTCGCCGTGCAGCCGCCGCATCTCGGCCTCATACGGCTTGCGCTTCATCCGAACCGCCCGGCCGTCGACCTCATCCTGCTTCCTGTGCTTGCTCATCTCGTCCCTCCCGGATGGCCGAGCCCGTGGATCCACTCGGCGTAGGAACAGGCCTCCTCTGCCCGGAACGCCGAAGCCGTGGGAAACGGCTCGGCAAAGACTACGGCCGCGGTGTGTTTGATGCGACCCAGCGCACCCCGGCCCCCGGCCTCGAATCCGAGCGTCCACCAGGACTGGCCGGTGACCTCCACCTCGGTCAGCTCCACCGAGCAGTCCGGGGCACCCGGTGAGGCCGGGCCGCCGCCCGAGCGTTCGATCGGGAACCTGGCGATCCGCCGGCGCTTGCTCACCCGCCGCCAGGCCGACCCCTCCAGCGGGCGCGAGCGGTCAAGCCCGCCGGGAAGCGGAATCGACCGCTTGATCCACGAGTCGATGTTGCCCGCGGCCGCGGCTGCGTTGTCAAGCGCTCCCACCACGCCGCGGTACTGTTTCACCTCGAAGCTCGCGCCGCCGCGGATCTTGATGGACAGGCCCGGCATGCGGGGGGAGATCAGATAGTCGTCGTCGCGCGTCTCGGGCACCTGCGAGAAGCGCGAGAACCAGCGGTCGATCTCGCTGCCGTAGCGGCCGGGGCGAATCCATCGCACCTCGCACGTGCGCTCCTGGGCCGGTCGGCGCTGATGGGAGTCTCCCTGGGTCATGGCTCCTGTCGCATCCAACGCGCGCCGGTCTGCTCCTGGTAGGCGGTGACGGCGCTGTCGAGCGTCGGGTAGAAGTGGTTCGGGTCGATGGTGCGGGTCAGTTCGTACGCCAGGATCTTGGCACGGACGGGGTCCTTCATCTCGGCGAACACGAGCGAGATCCCCCGAGCGTTGATCGCCTCGTCGAGATCCTCCAGCATGTCGGCCGCCGTCGTGTCGACATCGGTGATCGGTTCGGCCGCAATCAGGATCCAGGCGGGCGCCGGTTCGCGTGAGGCCAGCAGCAGGATCTGCTCGCGGAAGGTGCGGGTGTTCGCGAAGAACAGCGGGGCATCGAAGCGGAACATGACCAACCCGGGAAGCACCTCAGCATCGGGGTAGCTGGTGAGGTCGTGGTAACCGGGCAGGTTCTGCACGCGACCGAGCACGGCGTGGTAGGGCAGCCAGGAGCGCCGGAACAGGTTCATCACCGAGAGCGCGACGGCGACCACGATGCCGGGCAACACGCCGAGAAAGGCGACGCCGAGAAAGGCGGCGATGGAAAGCGCGCACTCGGACCGCCGCTGCTTCCAGAGCCGGACCGTGCCCGGTATGTCGGCGAGCGACAGCGAGGCCGTGATCACCACCGCGGCGAGCGTCGGTTGCGGCAGGTCGCGGAACATGCCGGGGAAGAACAGCAGCATGGCGGCGATCAGGATCGCGCCGACCAGTCCGGTCAGCTGCGTCTTTGCGCCGGCCTGCTCCGCCACGGCCGTGCGCGACCCGCTGGTGCTGACCGGGAAGCCCTGGAAGAACCCGGCACCAAGGTTGGCGACGCCGATTCCGACCATCTCCCGGTTGCCGTCCACCTCCTCGCCCGACCTGCCGGCGAATGCCGACGACGTCGCGATGGTGTCGGCGAGCGACACGAGTGCGATACCGAACGCGCCACCCAGCAGCGGCAGCAGGTCGGAGCGGTGCACGTCCGGGACGGTCAGCGGCGGGAACCCCTCGGGCAGCGTGCCCACCAGCTTGACACCGTGCTGCTCGAGCCCGAAGCCCGCGGCGACGGCGATCGACACGACCACTGCCACCAGCACGTTCGGCACGCGCGGCAGCGTTCTGCGCAAGACGGCGATCACCGCCAGCGCCAGCACGCCGACGGCGAGCGCAGCACCCACCGTTTCGCCGTCCTGGACTCCGTCGACGAATGCCCGCGTCTCATCGAGGAGGCCATTCGCGTCGGTAGAGAAGCCGAACAGCTTCGGGAGCTGTCCGACCAGGATGGTGATCGCAAGGCCGTTCATGTAGCCGATCATGGTCGGCTTCGACAGCAGATCCGCGACGAACCCGAGCTTGGCCATGCCTCCGACGACCATGATCACGCCCACGATCAAGGCCAGCATCGAGGCCAGCGCGACGGCTCGGGCGGGGTCGCCGTTGGCCGCGATCAGCGGCAGGGTCGTCGCCGCGATCATGGGACCGAGTGAGGAGTCCGGGCCGAGCACGAGGATCTTCGACGGGCCGAAGATCGCATAGCCCACGAGGCACAGGATCGAGGTGTACAGGCCGGTGATGGCCGGGAGGCCGGCCAGCTCCGCGTACGCCATGCCTTGCGGCACCAGCAGCGTCGCCAGCACCAGCCCCGCCACCACATCCTTCGGCAACCACTCCCGCCGGTATTCGCGCAGCATGCGAACCCCGGCCGGGCCTGTGATCGAGTTCGGTGTCTTCTCCCCAGCCGCCTCAGCCACGGCGACAACGATCGGCGTTTCTCATTCGGCTCGCTTCATCGGTGGCGTCGCGCAGCGCGCGAAGGCAAGGATCTCACACCCCCCGATCCCGGCGGCGTTCCAGGCTGTCTGGCCACCTATACGATCGGCAGGGTGCGAACACCCTCGCATGAAGGCTCAGACGACGGCGGAGCCGCCACCATCGTCGCGGTCGCGATCTCGGCGGCGTGCTGGATCGTCTTCGCAGCGCTGGCGATCGTTGTCTCGACCAGCGACACCCTGTCGGTCGACCAATCGGTGCTGACGTGGGTCGGCGAGCACCGCAGCTCGGGCGTGACGTCGGCGATGCGAACCGTAACGTGGCTCGGATCCGCGGCCGTGCTCTATCCCGCGACGCTCGCGCTGGCGCTCTACTGGTGGCGGCGCGATCGCGATTGGCGGGCGGGAGCGATGCTGGCCGCTGGCCTGGCCGGATCGACCGTGCTCTACAACGTCTTCAAGCGGATCACCCAGCGGCCGAGACCGCCGGCAGCCGACGCGCTCGGGACGTACTCGCACGGGTCGTTCCCGTCCGGTCACGCCACGCAGAGCATGGCCTTCCTTGCCATGCTGCTCGTCCTCGCCTGGCTCGCAGGGCGGCCGCGGCTGCGGCTGTGGGCGATCGCCGCCGCGGTTGTGGCGCTCGCGGTAGGCACCTCGCGCATCTATCTCGGCGCGCACTGGTTCACGGACGTGCTGGGAGGCTACGCGCTGGGCGGGGCATGGGTCTCGCTGCTAACCGCGGCCGGCCTGAAGAACATCCTTCGGGCACCGCCACGGGACCGATAGGATCAGTCCATGCGGGGGATCGTGAGGCAGGTGAAGCAGGTCAAGGCGAGGGCGACGTCGCTGGCCCGCCTGATCCTGGAGCTGGGCCAGCTGGAGGCAAAGCGCAAGGCGGCGGCGCTCGGCAAGGCTGCCGCGTCTGCCGTCACCGCCGGCGTGCTTGCCTTCTACGCGGTCGGGTTCCTGCTCGCCGCGGCGGCCGCGGGGTTGAACGAGACGCTGTCGCTGTGGCTTTCGCTGTTGATCGTGGCAGTCGCGGTGCTGCTGGTCGCGGCTGTGCTCGTCCTGCTCGCAGTACGGTTCGCCCGCGCCGCCTCACCACCGGTGCCCAGCCAGGCCGTCGACGAGGCCAGGCGCACCGCCGACACGCTGAAGACGCATGCCTGAACGCAGCGCTGAGCAGATCCGGCTGGAGATCGCGGCCGAGCGGCAACGCCTGGTCGAAGACGTGGCCGAGCTGCGCAGGGAGGCGAAGATCGTGATTCCCGTCGCCGCGGCTGCGCTGGTCGCCGTCACCGTCCTCTCGCGTACCAAAGCCCCGACCCGCGCAGCCAAGCTGCTCTGGAGGATGCGCTAGGCGGCGCAGGTCCTGTCTCTCGCGGAGCCGCGAGAACCGCCATGATGTCTCCGATGGAGTGGGCCCTGGTCATGGTGTCGCTTGCGTTCCTCGGCGTTGCAGCCGTCTCGCGCAGGCTGGTTGGCACGCCGATCACGCCGGCGATGCTTTTCGTCGGCTTCGGGCTGCTGGTCGGCCCAAAGGCACTCGACGGGATCGACATGTCGAGCACGGGCTCGGTGGTGCGGATCCTGGCGGAGGCGACGCTGGCGCTGGTCCTGTTCAGCGACGCTTCCCGCGTCGATCTCAGTCATCTTCGCCGCGCGGTGGGCGTGCCGCTGCGGCTGCTGGCGGTCGGCCTGCCGCTGACGATCCTGCTGGGCGCCGTTGCGGCGGCCGTGCTGTTCGGCGAGCTCACCGCCGCGGAGGCGGTGATCCTGGGCATCGTGCTGGCCCCGACCGACGCCGCGCTGGGGCAGGCGGTCGTGACCGAGCCGCGCGTCCCGCAACGGATCCGCCAGGGGCTCAACGTCGAGAGCGGCCTCAACGACGGCATCTGCGTGCCGTTGCTGTTCGCCGCCGTCGCCGTCGCCGACCTGGAGTCGGACATCTCCGGTGGCCGCAGCACGGCCAGACTGCTGTTCGAGGAGATCGGCTATGGGGTGGCAGGCGGAGTGATTGCAGGCGTCGCGATCGCCGTGATCATCCGCGCCGCAGGGCGGCGGGACCTGATCGCCACCCAGTGGTATCCGGTCATCCCCGCAGCCGGCGCCGGCCTCGCTTACGGGATCGCCAGCGCGCTGGGCGGGTCGGGCTTCATCGCAGCCTTCGTGGCGGGTGTCGTCTTCCGGCTCGCGCTGGGACGTGACCCGGAGCAGCTGAATCGGCTGACCGAAGAGGTGGGCGACGTCCTCAGCGGCGTCACCTTCATCCTGTTCGGCGCGCTCCTGCTCGGCCCCACGCTCACCGCGTTGAGCTGGCAGCTGATCTTCTACGCGGTGCTCAGCCTGACGCTGGTGCGCATGATCCCGGTCGCGATCGCGATGTGGGGCACCCATGCGGGGCGTCCCACGCTGGGCTTCCTCGGGTGGTTCGGCCCTCGCGGCCTGGCATCGATCGTATTCGCCGTGATCGTGGTCGAGGAGTCACGACTGCCGGACGAGCACCTGATCGTGCTCGCCGTCTACCTGACCGTCGGGCTCTCCGTGCTCGCCCACGGCCTCACGGCCGGCCCGCTTGCCGCCCACTACGCGACCTGGTACGAGTCCCATCCCCGGGACCGGCGCCCGGCCATGGAAAGCGCTGCGACCGAGATGACCCGGCCACGCGGCCATGCCACCACCGCCGCGTTGCCTGAACCGGCGGGACGCGAACCTTTCTGACGAACACGCTGGGTGCGCCACTGCTAGCGTTCGCGGAGGGCTCATGAAAGACACTCCGGCCCCCACAGACATGGAAGCGCGGTGGCAGCGCTGGGCCGCCCAGACTCGTGCATGGGGGCCGCCGGGGAACGAGCGGCTGACGACGTCGGTCGGGCTGGTGCTGCTCGTCCTGCTCGGGATCGAGACGCTGACAACGCTGGCGCTCAGCTCCTATCTGCCCGAGCACATCTTCCTGGGGCTGCTCCTGATCCCGCCCGTTGCCCTCAAGCTCACCAGCACCGGCTGGCGATTCGTCCGCTACTACACCAACAGCCGGCCGTACCGGCTCGCAGGGCCGCCTCGACTGTTCCTGCGGCTGATCGCGCCGGTGCTGGTCGTATCGACGCTGACGCTGTTCGGAAGCGGCGTCGCCCTGATCGTCGTCGGGCACGGCGGCGGACCGCTGCTC
>DATNEO010000162.1:0-6500 GCA_035553035.1 Gaiellales bacterium
TCGCTGAGGCCGCGCAGCACGACCGCCATCAGGAACGCCGACAGCTGGTAGTCGGGCACGTCGGGCGCGACCATGGCGGCGATCTCGGCTGCCGACAGCTCTCCGCCGTCGCGCTTGCGCGCGATCAGGTCGGTGATGCGCGCGGCCACTCAGATCACCGGGGTGCCCGGCAGGTCGGGATCGTGGCTGCCCGTGAGATGCCGCTGCACGGTGGCCCCGATGTCGGCAAACGTGTCGCCGTCGTGGCGCCGGCCGCTGGCCGGCCTGCCCACGATGTGGGCCAGCAGCAGCCCGTACTCGCGCGAGTGGTCGGTGGAGGCGGTGGTGGGATCGCAGCCGTGATCCGACGTCAGCACCAGCAGGTCGCCGTGCCGCAGCGCGGCCATCAGCCGCGGCAGCTCCTCGTCGAACTCGCGGAGGCAGTCGGCGAACCCGGCCGGGTCGTTGCGGTGGCCCCAGATCATGTCGGTCTCGACCAGGTTGGTGAACACCAGGTCGCCGTCCTCCGAATCGCGCAGCCGGGCGATCGTTCGCGCGACGCCCTGGCCGTTCGACTCGGTCGGGCTGGACGTGTCCACATCCTGGCCCGCGAAGACGTCTGAGATCTTGCCGACCCCGTGCACCGTCACGCCGGCCACGCGCATGCGCTGTAGGTGGTTCGGCCGCGGCGGCAGCAGCGAGAAGTCGTGACGGCGGGGCGTGCGCACGTACGAGCCCGGTTCGCCCTCGAACGGCCGTGCGATCACCCGTCCCACCGCGAGATCTCCGGTCAACATCTCGCGGGCGGTGCGGCAGGCCGCGTACAGCTCCTCCAGCGGCACCGTCTGCTCGTGCGCCGCCACCTGGAAAACGCTGTCGGCGGACGTGTACACGATCCAGTCGCCGGTGCGCTGGTGCTGCTCCCCGAGCCGCTCGATGATCTCGGTGCCGGAGGCGGCCACGTTCCCGATCACGCCGCGGCCGGTGGCCTCGCTGAAGCGGTCGATCAGCTCCGGCGGAAAGCCGTCGGGGAAGGTCGGGAACGAGCGCTCGGTGATGATGCCCATCATCTCCCAGTGCCCGGTGGTGGTGTCCATCCCGAGGCTGCGCTCGGCCAGCCGCCCCCACACGGCCGGCGCATCCGCGCGCGGCGGGCACCCGGCCAGCGGCAGCACGTTGCCCAGCCCCAGCTGCTGCAGCGCCGGCAGCTCGAGGCCGCCGACCGCATCCGCGACGTGCCCGAGCGTGTTCGACCCGGCCGTGCCGAACCGGTCGGCGTCGGGCAGGTCGCCGACGCCGACGGCGTCCAGCACGATCACGCAGGCGCGGGCCATCCCGGGCAATCTAGATGAGTGATCGGTATCGCTCGCGAGCCTGTGCGTCACCCGGATGCGAGCGACCGCCGCATCTCCCACTGCCAGTGGCCCTCGGTCTCGGCCGCCAGCGAACGCAGCAGCGCCCCCGCCTCCCACCACTCCTCCGGTACCAGCGCCGGAATGCCGACCCACGCGGCCGGAAGCAGCGAGACGGCGCGGGTCGCCAACCCCTTGCGCCGGCGCTCCGGGTCGACCGCCAGCGCGTACAGCCAGAAGTGGTCGCCGCGCCGCTTGCCGAGCAGCACGGCACGCCCGTCCAGGTGCTGTGCCGGGATGTGCGCCAGCGACTCCGTCTCCAGCTGCCAGGGCGGGTCGCGCCAGCCCCATCGCGAAAGCCTGTCGATCGCGGTTTCGGTGTCACACTCCGCCAGCCCTCCCGAGAGGCGGGAGCGGAGGCCGCGGCCGGGGCGCGCCAGCCGGTAGCCGAGCAGCCTCCGGCGCTGCTCGAAGCCGCTGCGCCGGTACAGGCCGACGGCCGCGTCGTTGCCGTTCAGCACCTCCAGCGTGACTGACCGCGCACCCGCCGCGGCCAGCGCCTCGAGCGTCTGCTCGAGCACCAGCCGGCCCAGCCCCGATCGCCGGAACCCCGGCGCCGTGCCCTCGCCGCGGATGCTGGCGCGGTCGCCGCGCAGGGCACCGAGGCAGAAGCTGGCGGGCGCGCCGTCGACGAACGCCACCCGCGACAGCGCCGGGTCGACGTCGGTCTCGGTCAGGTAGAACCCGAGCGACGAGGCGTCCAGCACGGCCGGCACCGGATAGTCGGCGAAGGCAGCGTTGTGGAGGTCGGCCAGCCAGGCGACGTCCTTCGCCCGGAGCGTCCTGACCTCGGGGTTCAAGCCCGGGGGTGCGCCTTCTGGTACGCCTCGCGGACATGCTCGACCGAGACGTGGGTGTAGACCTGCGTGGTCTCGATCGACGCGTGGCCGAGCATCTCCTGCACGCTTCGCAGGTCACAGCCGTTCTCGATCAGGTGCGTCGCGAACGAGTGGCGCAGCGTGTGCGGGGTGACGATCTTCTCGATGCCGGCCTCGCGGGCGTGCTCGCGCACCAGCTGGAAGACGGCCTGGCGGGTGATGCCCTGGCCGCGATGGTTCAGGAACAGGATGTCGCCCCGCTGCATGCGGCCCAGGTAGGGCCGGCCGCGCTGCATGTAGATGCGGATCGCCTCGATGGCACTGCCGCCCGTCGGCACGACGCGCTGCTTGGCGCCCTTGCCGATGCAGCGCACCAGCCCCTCCTCGAGGTCGATGTCCGACACCCGCAGGGACACCAGCTCGGACACGCGCAGCCCGGCCCCGTACATCAGCTCCAGCATGGCGCGGTCGCGGAGGCCGCGCGGAGACGCGTCCGGGCTGGTCACGATCGCCTCCGCCTCCTGCGGCGTCAGCGGCTCCGGCAGCCGGCGCCCCAGCCGCGGCAGCGGCACCGAGCGACCGGCATCGGGGCGGCCGCCCTCACGGGCCCGGTACTTGAGAAAGGCGCGCACGGCCGCGAGCCGGCGCCGCACCGTTGCCGGTGACAGGCCGCGGTCCTGCAGCGCCACGGCATAGTCGTCCAGGACGCTCACCTCGATCTGATCCGGGTCGACGTGCTCGACGAAGTCGCCGAGATCGATCAGGTCGCGTTTGTAGGCCTCGATCGTGTGTGGCGAGGCACCGCGCTCCAGCTGCAGGCTCGTCAGGAACTCCGAAAGTTTGGTGTCGTAGGTGCGCATCACGTACGGGGGTTTCGTCACGGCGGCAACGATCCCTCTTCGTGCAGCATACGACTCCGCGCAAGCGGCAACGGCTGCGCGCACCCCGGCCGATCAGGCCGGCAGCGCCACCTGATCGAGGGGCGTGTACTCCATCCCCACCGCCTCGGCCACCGGCTCGTAGGTGAGCTTGCCATCGATCACGTTGACGCCCTTGGCAAGCGCCGGATCCTCGGCGATGGCGCGGCTGACGCCCTTGTCGGCGATCGCCTCAACGTAGGGCAGCGTGACGTTTGTGAGCGCTCCGGTCGACGTGATTGGCACCGCTCCCGGCATGTTCGCGACGCAGTAGTGGAGCACGTCGTCGACCACGTAGGTGGGATCGGTGTGCGTCGTCGGCCGCGAGGTCTCGAAGCAGCCGCCCTGGTCGATGGCCACGTCCACGAGCACCGAGGCCGCCTTCATGGTGCCCAGCATCTCGCGGGTGATCAGGCGCGGTGCCTTCGCGCCCGGGATCAGCACCCCGCCGATCACCAGGTCGGCCTCGGGCAGCGCCTCCTCGATGGCGTGCCGGCTGGACATCTGCAGGAGCACCGTACGGCCCAGGCTGACGTCGAGCTCGCGCATGCGATCGACGCTGCGCTCGAAGATGGTGACGTCGCACTGCATGCCCTGTGCGATCAGCGCAGCGTTGTAGCCGACGATGCCGCCACCCAGCACCAGCACCTTGGCCGGCAGCACGCCCGGCACGCCACCCATCAGCCGGCCACGGCCGCCGAACGGCTTCATCAGGTAGTAGGCGCCGACCTGGGCGGACAGCCGTCCCGCCACCTCGCTCATCGGCGCCAGCAGCGGCAGCCGATGGTCGGGCGTCTCCACCGTCTCGTAGGCGACCGCGGTGGCGCCGCTCTCGACCAGGCCGCGCGTCAGCTCCGGGGCCGCCGCCAGGTGCAGGTAGGTGAACAGCACCTGACCGGGCGAGAGCTTCTGGTACTCGCCGTCCAGCGGCTCCTTCACCTTCAGCACCATCTCCGACTCACCCCAGACCGTGTCGACGTCGGCGATCGAGGCGCCGGCGGCGACGTAGTCGTCGTCCGAGATGGCGCTGCCCTCGCCGGCGCCGGTCTCGATCACGACCTCATGGCCGCGGTGGATCAGCTCGCGCGCGCCGGCGTTGGTCAGCGCGACGCGGTACTCGTCCTGCTTGATCTCCTTGGCTACGCCGATCTTCATCTGGACATACCCTTGTTGGATGGCGGGAACTCGGCCGCCCGAAGATCCCACGGGTGCGGCCGGTCAAACCCGGAGATTGTACGGCCTCATCCGCCGTTATGGGCAAGATCGATCAGCGCAGCGGTGACCGCGGTCATGCCCTCGAGGTCTGCCACCGAGATGTGCTCCGCCGACGTGTGGATCTCGGCCGCGCCGTTGCACAGGTTCAGACAGGGCATGCCGGCGGCGTTGAAGACGTTGGCGTCGGCGCCGCCGCCCGACTCAATGAAGCCGGGCTCATAGCCGCAGGCGGCCAGCGCGCGCACGGCCAGCGCGACCGGGCGCTCGTCGCCGGAGAAGCGGTAGGTCTCGTACTCGCTGGAGACTGCCGCCTCGACCTCACACCCGGTCTCGCTGGCGGCGGCCGTGCAGGCGTCGAGGATCGCCTGCACCGTCTCGCTCAGCCGGACGGCGCTGCGGCTGCGAGCCTCCGCGCTGACCACGCACAGCGGCGGGACGATGTTGCCGGCCACGCCGCCCTCGATCAGGCCGACGTTGGTGGTGGTCTCCGGGTCGATGCGCCCGAGCGGCATCGCGGCGATCGCGCGCGCCGCGGCCAGGATCGCGCTGCGTCCCTGCTCGGGGACCATGCCCGAGTGCGACGGCCGTCCCCGGAAGGTGAGCCGCAGCGTGCGCTGGGACGGCGCCGCCAGCACGATCTGGCCGATCGGCGCGGCGTGGTCGTAGCAGTAACCGAACTCGGCCTGCAGCCGCGAGACGTCGAACCGCTTGGCGCCCCTCAGCCCGATCTCCTCCATCGGCGTGAACACCAGCTCCAGCCCGGCGTGCGCACCACCGCGCTGCACGAGGTCGCGCACGGCCGCCAGCATCGCCGCCACCGCCGCCTTGTTGTCGGCGCCCAGGATCGCGTCCCGGCTGTTGGTGACCACGCCGTCGTTCACGACCGGCTCGATCGCATCGGTCGGCGGCACCGTGTCCAGGTGTGCGTTCAGGAAGATGGGCGTGCCGGGAGCAGTGGCCGGCACGCGGCACATGATGTTCCCGATCTCCGACCCGATCGCGGCGCCAGCCTCGTCCTCGCTGGTGTCGAGGCCCAACTGGTGCAGGAAGCCGTGGACGCGGTCGGCGACCTCCCGCTCGTGGCCGGGCGGGCTGCTGATGGCGGCCAGCTCCAGGAACATGTCGAGGACGGAGTCGGTGGAGTTCATGGCTCGTTGCCTATGCGAGGCCGTACAGCGTCCGGTACTTCGCCCACAGGTACCGCATGAACGGCGCGTGGTCGAGCCCGGAGCCGGTCACGCGCCGGATCAGATCCTCGCCCTGGTCAATCGCGCCCGCTCGGTGCACGTGCTCGCGCATCCAGCCCAGCACGTGCTGGAACTCACCGGCCCCGATGTGCTCCGCGGCCGCGGGGTCGTCCTTGCAGTAGGCATCCCAGAGCAGGGCCGAGTAGAGGTTGCCCAGAGTGTAGGTCGGGAAGTAGCCGAACGAACCGTGCGACCAGTGGATGTCCTGCATCACGCCCAGCACGTCGTTTTCGGGGCGCAGCCCCAGCGTGCGCTCGTAGGCATCGGCCCACGCTGCCGGCAGCTCCGCCACCTCGAGCTGGTCGCGCATCAGCGCCAGCTCCAGCTCGAAGCGGATCAGGATGTGCAGGTTGTAGGTGACCTCGTCGGCCTCGACGCGGATCAGCGACGGCTGCACGCGGTTGCAGGCCACGTACAGCTGCTCGGCGGTGATGTCGGCCGCCACGTCGGGGAAGAACTCGCGCATGACCGGTGCGTAGTGATCCCAGAACGGCCGGCTGCGCCCCACGATGTTCTCCCACAGCCGCGACTGCGACTCGTGCAGCCCCAGCGACGGCGCCGCCGCCAGCGGCGTGTCCTCGTACCGGGGCTCGAAGCCCTGCTCGTACAGGCCGTGCCCGGCCTCGTGCACGGTCGAGTAGATACCGCTCAGCGGATGCCGCTCGTCGATGCGCGTCGTCACCCGGATGTCGCCCAGCGCCATGGTCTGGGTGAACGGGTGCGCGGAGCGGTCCAGGCGACCGGCCGTGAGGTCGAACCCGAGGTCGCCCAGCAGCCGCACGGTCAGATCCCACTGCGGCGCGTCCGGGAACAGGCGCTGCTCGAACGGGGCCTGCTCCAGCTGCGGCGCCGCCACGATCGCGGCCAGCAGCTCGCCCAGCTCCGCGCGCAACGGGGCCAGCAGCGGCTCCA
>DATNEO010000163.1:0-5981 GCA_035553035.1 Gaiellales bacterium
CTGGGCGCGCTGGACGAGGATCCCGGGCTGCAGATGGAGTGGCGGCAGTACGTGGCCTACGCCGCGCCGTGGGAGCCGATCCCCGACGACGGCGTGCCGCGCTACCCGCAGGCACGGCCGCAATGATCGACCGCGCCTGACGCCGGCGGCACTCTTCGACATCTCTGTCACCGGGCGGTCACGGGCCGCACCGCCGCCCGCGCCTAGATTGGAGTCAAACCCCGCTCCCGCCCCCGCCACGGATTCGTGACAGCGCTGTGACGCGTGTCCCGGCTGCTGTGACAGGGGATCCGCATGGTTGCGCAGATCGCGCCCGGACCGGTCTCAGAGGCCGCTTCCGGGTGCGTTGCAGGTCGCTGCCAGGTGCCTGACCCGGACGTGACCGCGGCGTGCGGAAGCGGGGAATCTTGCAAGCAACATCGCCGTGACAGCCGTGCCACGGCCGCTGTGACACTGAGAAGGTGTCAAGCTTTCGGCCGGGGATGCCGATGTAACTCCAGGGATCCTCTTGCCGCGAATCACCCATACGCTTACCCTCCACGCAAAACCCAGCCGAGAGGCCGGTCAGACGCTGGTCCTGATTACCGTGATGATGGTGGGCTTGCTGGGCGTGGCCGGGTTTGCGATCGACTACGGCTTCTGGGCGCTGAACAAGAACCAGGTGCAGAGCGCCGCCGACGCCTCGGCGCTGGCCGGGGCCAGCCAGATCCCGGCTGGGCAGGCGTCGGCCAGTAGCACCGCCACGTCCCAGTACGCGAAGAACGGCGTCGCCAGCGACAGCGTCGGCGTGTCCAACACGACCAACCTCACCGCCAACGACTCGGTCACGGTCAACGCGTCGCGCAACGTCGCGACCTGGTTCACCAGCCTCTTCGGCGTCCACTCGGTGACCGTCAAGGGAGCGGCCCGCGCCACGATCGAGTCGTTCACGACCGTCAACGGCATCAACGTCATGCCCTGGGGCGTGCTCAAGGGCAGCTACGTGACCGGCAACCCCTATCCGATCTACACCAAGGACACCAACAACGCCAACAACGGCGCGCTCAGCCTGCCCTACGTGCAGAGCGCCAGCTGCCCGGTGCCCAACGGCGCGAACATCTACTCCGACGAGATCGCCGGCACCACACCGGTGTGCCCGGTCTCCGTGGGCGAGACGCTCAGCACCAAGCCCGGCAACAACAGCGGCCCGACGGCGCAGGGACTGAACATCCGCATCACCAACTGGCAGACTCTCAACCAGATCGTCAAGTTCAACGCCGACGGCACCACCACCCTGCTGCAGCCGGACAGCCCGCAGCTGATCGTGATACCGGTGCTGACCAACCCGTCCGGCCAGAGCGTATGGCCCAACGGCACCAGCAGCCCGATGACGGTGGTCGGCTTCGCCTGGTTCGTGATCACCAGCTGCGGCGACCCGGCCAACCCGAGCTACTGCGGAAACAGCGACGGCAAGCAGGTGAACGGCGTGTTCGTGAACCTCGACAGCTCGTCCAGCATGGGCACGCCGGGGCCGTACGACCCCAGCTCCAACACCATCTTCACGGTCGAGCTCACCCAGTAGCCGCTTCGGCCGGGTGATACGAACACCCCCGCTTCGGGGGTTCGCCGACCGGCCTCCCCGACCGATGCTGAACGGGATGGGGCGCAGGCTTCCGCGTGGCGCCCTTCGGGGGTTACTTGCCCGAGACGTGTAGGACTCGTAGGGGGTTCCACTTGCTGTGTACTACGTCGAGTCGGCTTACGTGTGGTCTGGCCGTGGCACTGGTGGCGGCGAGCGCCGGTAGCGCGCTTGCGGCGACGCCGCCGGCGCTGGTCACGGTCACAACCGGCGGATCGTCTGCCAACGAGACATCGGCCCAGGACGGGATCTCCGTCTCGGCTGACGGGGCCCTCGTCGCCTTCGTCTCGGGCTCGCCCAACCTGGTCGCCGGAGACACGAACGGCGTCCGTGACGTGTTCGTCCGAAACGTCGTCACCGGCACCACCACCCGCGTCTCGGTCGGCGCCGGCGGGCAGGCAAACGGCGCATCGTCCAACGCCCGCATCAGCGCCGACGGCCGCTTCGTCGTCTTCACCTCGCTGGCCACAAACCTGGTGGCCGGCGACACGAACGGCGCCGCCGACGTGTTCGAGCGCGACCTCGCCACCGGACAGACCACCCGCGTCAGCGTGTCGGCCGGCGGCGTCCAGGGCAACGATGCCAGCGGAGGGGCCGCATCCGGCATCAGCGCCGACGGCGGAGCGATCAGCTTCTCGTCGGCCGCGTCCAACCTCGTCTCCGGCGACACCAACCACTGCCGTGACGTGTTCGTGTGGACGCGTGCCACCGGCGCGGTGGAGCGCGTGAGCGTGGCCGGCGACGGCACCCAGGCGGCGGCCGGGGCCAGCGACGCATCCTCGATCTCGGCCGACGGCCGCTACGTGGCGTTCGCCAGCACCGCACCGAACCTGGTCGCGGGCGACACGAACCTCGTCGCCGACGTGTTCGTGCACGACCGCGTGACCGGCTCGACCGTGCGCGCGAGCGTCGCAGCCGGCGGCGGCCAGGCGGCCACCGCCTCGTCGCTTCAGCCGGGCGGGCTGTCCGCCAACGGCCAGGTGGTTGCCTTCGACACCGCGGCGCCACTGGCCGCCGGCGACACCAGCGGAAACGACGTCTACGTGCGCGACCTGGCGGCCGGCACCACCGAGCGGGTGAGCGTGAACAGCGCCGGAGTCGGTGCCAACGGCAACTCGAGCGCTGCGGCGATCTCGGCCGACGGCCGCTACGTGGCCTTCGAGTCGTCGGCCACCAACCTCGACCCCGCCGACACCGGCGGTGACGAGGATGTCTTCGTGCGCGACCGCGTCGCCGGGCTGACCCGCCTGGTGTCGGCGTCCGCGTCGCCGATCCAGATCAGCCAGTCCGCCGCGATCTCGGCGGACGCACGGTTCGTGGCGCTGGCCACCACCGCACCCGACCTCGCCCCGGGCGATACCGCCATCGGCTTTGGCACGGGCTGGGACGTGGTGCGGCTGGCATCACCATTCGACCCCCCGGCCGACCGGGCGGCGCCGGCGGTGACCTGCGACGCCGACGACGGGACCTGGCACGCCGACAACGTCACGCTCTGGTGCACGGCAGCGGACGCCGGCAGCGGTCTCGCCAATGCCGGGCAGGCCCGGTTCGCGCTCGCCACCTCGGTGGCGGTGGGGAGCGAGACGGCCGACGCCGCCACCGGCGCGGTACAGGTATGCGACCAGGCCGGAAACTGCGCCACGGCCGGGCCGATCAGCGCCATCCGGATCGACCGGCGCGCGCCGCAGATCACGATCGCGGCCCCGCTGGACGGCAGCGTCGTGCTGCTCGGCGACACACGCAAGGCGTCCTTCACCTGCAGCGACGGCGGGTCCGGCCTCGCCGCCTGCACCGGCACGGTTGCCGACGGCGCCGCGCTCGATACGACCACGCCCGGCACGCACAGCTTCACGGTCAACGCGGCCGACGCAGTCGGAAACCACTCCACCGTGACGGTCAGCTACGGGGTGCGGTTCCCCTGGCTGGGCTGGCAGCCGCCGCTTTCAGGCGACCGCCCGAACGCCGCCCAGGCGGGACGCACCATCCCGATCCGGTTCGGGGTGGGCGGAGCCGGACACGCGAACGTGATCGCACGCGTCGCTGTCGCCCCCGTCGCATGTGGCGGCAGCTCGGCCGTAGCGGCCGGTGATCCGTCCGTCACGGCTGCCGACTGGAACGTTCCGGGCAACCACGGCGGAGGCGACTCGATGCTGCTGTGGCGGACGAGCAAGGCCTTCGACGGCAGCTGCCGCCAGCTCCTGGTGCAGCTGACCGACGGCTCGGTACACCGGCTCACGTTCAGCTTCCGGTGAGCCGGCGGGCGTGGCGCAGGAAGGCCCGTCGGCGGTGTGCTCCACTCACGGTCGACGGGCCTAGGTTCCGGACAGGTGCCCGACGCAGAGTGCGAGGGGCAGCGCCCAGTCCGGTTTGAGTGTATGCGCGTCGCGTGGGAGGTCGGTGTCCGCCCGCTCACACGACCCCTGCATGCTGCACATAGCGGGCGAAATGCAACTCGCCGCGTGCCTCCGACTGCGTAGCTACCCTCCCGTCCGATGGCTCATCGATCGCGCAACCGCGGGGCGCTCGAACGGCGGGCGCGGCGTCGGCGGCGGTTGTGGCCGCTGGTTGGACTGGTGGTCGTGGTCTGCGGCGCGCTGCTTGCGGTGTATTCGCTGCGCACGAGCGATGCCGACACCGCGGCCACCTCCGCGGGTACGTCGCAGAGCAGCGCCGCCGGCACGAGCAGCTCCAGCGGTGGGCCCGCCACGCCGGCCAAGCAGGTGCTCCGAGTCACCCGCCTGACGCGTCTTGCCGCTCCGGTGCAGGATGCGGCCGTGACCACCGTGGGGAGCCGCGCCTACGCGTTCGGGGGGCTCGATGCCTCCGGAGCGTCGACTGCCACCATCTCGGTGCTGCAGGGGTCGTCGGTGCGCACCGCCGGGCGACTGCCCGTGCCGATCCACGACGCGGCGGCCGCGGCCTCGCCGGCCGGCCGGCTCTACGTGCTGGGCGGCGGCCAGTTCGCGAGCGCGTCTGGCATCGCCACCTTCAACCCCGCCAGCCGCACCATCCACCTGGTCGGGGCGCTGCCCACGCCGCTCTCCGACCTGGCGGTGGCGACCGTGTCCGGCGTCACCTACGCGGTCGGCGGCTACACCGGCGCACAATGGTCGGACCACATCTATGCCGTCAACGGCAGTCACGTGCGCGACGCGGGGCGGTTGCCCCAGGGGCTGCGCTACGCCGCCGTGGCAGCGGTTTCGGGAAACGTGATCATTGCCGGAGGCCGCGCCGAGTCCGGCCCCAGCCGCGCGATCTACCGGTTTGCACCGTCCACCGGCCGGGTCACGCGGATCGGCACGCTGCCGCAGGGGCTGATGCATGCCTCGGGCGGCACGCTCGGCGGCGGCATGTACGTGGTCGGTGGCATCGGGCGAAACGGCGCGGCCGTCGACTCGGTGCTGGCGGTGACGGCCGATGGCAAGGTGCACCGAGCCGCCACGCTGCCCACGCCGCTGTCGGACGCCGGCGTGGCCAGCCTGCCCGGCCGGATGGTGGTGATCGGCGGCACGTCCGGCACCGGCCCGACCCGCACGGTGCTGCAGATCAGCATGGGCAGCGCGCGTCCCGCCAAGCCGCACGCGAAGCCGGCCGCGTCCAGGCCGTCGATGTTCTCCGGCCCGCTGACCGGCGACCTGCTGATCGCCGACCGCGGAAACAACCGGATCCTGCTCGTGAACCCTCGCCACAAGCTGCTGTGGCACTACCCGAGCCGGCCCGGCCAGCACAGGCTGTACTTCGACGACGACACCTTCTTCGTGCCGGGCGGCCGCGGGATCATCTCCAACCAGGAGGAGAATCACCAGATCGTCATCATCAGCTATCCCCGCGGCAGGCTGATCTGGAGCTACGGGCACGCGGGCGTGAAGGGTTCCTCGCCCGGCTACCTGAACACGCCGGACGACGCCTACAAGCTCAGCAATGGGATGGTGATCGTGGCCGACGCCTACAACTGCCGCGTGCTCGAGATTCGCGGGCACCGCATCGTCCGATCGATCGGCCAGGCCGGCCACTGCGTGCACGACCCGCCCCGTTATCTGGGCGCCGTCAACGGCGACACCCCGCTGCCGAACGGCCACATCCTGGTCAGCGAGATCAACGGCTCCTACCTGGATGAGTTCACGCTCTCGGGCAAGCTGGTGCGGGCCTATCACGCCCCGGTCAGCTACCCGTCCGACCCGCAGCTGACCCTGAAGGGGAACATCCTGGTGGCCGACTACGCCAGCCCCGGCGGCCTCGTGATCCTCGACCGCCGCACCGGCCGCGTGCGGTGGGAGTACCGCCCCAGCTCCGGGTCGGGCAGGCTCGACCACCCCAGCCTGGCGGCGATGCTGCCCAACGGCATGATCGCGGTCAACGACGA
>DATNEO010000164.1:0-6649 GCA_035553035.1 Gaiellales bacterium
GATCATGCGCGACGGCGGCCTGCACACGGTCTGTGAGGAGGCGCGCTGCCCCAACATCGGCGAGTGCTGGGGACGCGGCACCGCCACCTTCCAGATCATGGGCGACGTCTGCACGCGCGCCTGCCGCTACTGCGCCGTCACCTCGGGCCGTCCCGAGGGCGCGCCCGAGCCGCTGGAGCCGCTGCGCGTCGCGACGGCGGTTCGCAGGATGGGGCTGCGCCATGTGGTCGTCACCTCCGTCGACCGGGACGACCTGCCCGACCGCGGAGCCGGCCACTTCGCCGCCACCATCCGTGCCATCCGCCGCCGCGCCCCCGAGTGCGGCGTCGAGGTGCTGGTGCCCGACTTCCTGGGCTTCCGCGACCGGGCGTTGAGGACGGTGCTGGCCGCACGGCCGGATGTGTTCAATCACAACATCGAGACGGCCGAGCGGTTCTACCGCCGGGTGCGGCCGCGCGGCGACTACCGCAAGGCGCTGGGCCTGCTCGACCGCGCCAAGGACGTGTGGGCCGAGCTGTTTCCGGGGGCGACGCCGCTGCTGACCAAGAGCGGCATCATCGTGGGGATGGGCGAGACCGACCAGGACGTGGCCGCGATCATGCGAGATCTGCGCGATCACCGCGTCGACGTGGTCACGATCGGCCAGTACCTGCAGCCGAGCGACCGGCACCTGCCGCTCGACCGCTGGGTGACGCCCGCCCAGTTCCGCTGGATGCGCGAGCAGGGCGAGGCGATCGGGTTCGCGTCCGTGTTCGCGGGGCCGCTGGTGCGATCGAGCTACCGTGCAGACGAGCAGCGCCTGGCCGCGAGCGGTGGCTCGCGCGTCGCCGCGCACTGACCACGGGAGGACATGCAATGGTTCCGGAAGCCCCGATGGAGGACGGCCCCGCCGGCAGGAAGCCTGCCGGCGACGGGTGGTTCATCGTCAACGCCCGCGAGACGCCCTGGATCCACAACGAGAAGTTCGGAGCCGGGGTCCTGTTCGAGGGCGCTCAGCAGTTCCCGCACTACGGCATCAACGTCCAGGTCGTGTGGCCGGGCCAGCCCAACTGCTACTACCACGCCGAGGAGGGCCAGGAGGACTTCCTGGTCGTGAGCGGCGAGTGCCTGGTGCTGATCGAGGGACAGGAGCGCCGGCTGCGCGCCTGGGACTTCGTGCACTGCCCGCCGTTCACGGAGCACGTCTTCGTGGGCGCCGGGGACGGCCCCTGCGTGTTCGTCGGCGTCGGCGCCCGAAATGGCGGCGAGGGGCTGGTCTACCCGGTCTCGGAGCTCGCGCTCAGCCACGGGGCGGGCGTCAGTGAGCAGGCGACCACCGGCAAGGTGGCCTACGCGGATGTCCCCGAGACGACGCCGGGCCCGGTCCCCGAGGGATTGCTGACCGACGGTTGACCCGTAGAATCTGCGTCGATGACGGCGTTTCGGATTCTGCGGTGGGGCTCCGACGAGCTGCCCCCGGCCGTCTGCCTGCATGACGTGCGCGGCCACGCCCGCCGGTTCGAGCGGGTAGCGCGGATGCTCGAGCGGGGCCGGCTGGTCGTGGCCTACGACCTGCGCGGCCACGGCCGCTCGCCCTGGTCGGGCCCGCACACGATCGAACAGCACGCCGACGACCTGCACGAGGTGCTGGATGCTTGCGGGATCGACCAGGCGGGCCTGATCGGCGACGGCTTCGGCGCACGCGTGGCGATCGCCTACGCGGTGCGAAACCAGGAGCGGATCAACTCGCTGACCCTGCTGGAGCCGCCGCTGGCGCCGTCGCCGGAGGCGATGCGCGAGGCGGCCCGCGTCGAGCGCGACGGCGGCGGGTACGTCGGCGTGGACGAGGCGATCGACCGGCGCCGGCAGGAGGACGGGCTGCGGCACACGCCGCGCGGTCTGCTCGAGGAGGAGATGGCCGAGCACCTGGTCGCCGACGACGACGGCCGCTATCGCTACCGCTACAGCCGTGAGGCGGCGGCGGCGGCACTGGAGGCGGCGGCCCACCCCGAAACGCGGCTCGCAGACGTGCTCTGCCCGACCATGCTGATCCACGGCCACGAGTCGCGATGGCTGACCTACGGAGACGTCGAGGCGGCCTTCGACGCGGTGCGCAGGTTGCGCGTCGAGGAGGTGCCCGGCGGCCACGTGGTGCTGTGGGATGCGATGGCTGAGACCAGCGCGCTTGTGCGGGACTTTCTGGTGGCCAGGGACCGCACCGCGTAAGCTGTCTTCGATGAAGACGCTCGTGCTCCAGCACATCGCATGCGAGCCGCCCGGGGTGTTCGAGGACGTCCTGATCGAGCGCGGCGCGGCCATCACCCGCGTCGAGCTGGACGAGGGCGGGCAGCTGCCCGACTGGCGCGACTTTGATCTGGTCGTGGCGATGGGTGGCCCGATGAGCGTGAACGACGAGTCCGAGCACCCCTGGCTGGTGGCGGAGAAGCGGCTGATCCGCGAGGCCGTGCAGGCCGGGGTCGGCTACTGGGGCGCCTGCCTGGGCGTGCAGCTGCTGGCCTCCAGCCTGGGCGCGCGCGTGTACGCGGGGCCGCAGCCGGAGGTGGGTGTGCTGGGAGTGACGTTGACCGCCGAGGGCGCGTCCGACCCGGTGTTCGCGGGGCTGCCGCGCGAGCTGGCAACCCTGCAGTGGCACGGCGACACGTTCGACCTGCCGGAGGGAGCGGTGCTGCTGGCGGAGTCTCCGGCCTACCCGCACCAGGCCTTTCGCTACGGCCGGGCCGCGTACGGCGTGCAGTTCCACGTCGAGGTGACGGGGGACATGGCGCGGGAGTGGGCGACGGTGCCGGCCTACGTCAGATCGCTCGAGCAGACGCTCGGGGCGGGTGCTGCGCCGGGGTTGTTCGACGAGTTCGACCGCGCCGCGGCCGGCATGCAGCAGGCCGCACGTCAGATGTTCGAGCGGTGGCTCGATGTCGCAGTCGCCACCCCCCGATAACCGCCTGCTGGCGCTGCGCTCGGCGGCGCAGGAGGCGAGCGACTTCGCGCTCGGCGACGATCAGGTGCGGCGGTTCATGGCGCTGCGCGACGCGAGTGCGAGCGACGACGAGATCGCGGCGGAGATGGAGCTCGACCCCGAGATCGTGACCGAGCTGGTGCGCGCCGACGAGGCCCAGGCGGTGGCGCACCGCATCGCCATCGGCGAGCTGCCGATGTACCCACCGCCCGAGCCGGGCGAGGGCGTGCAGGACGTGCGCAGCGGCAGCCTGGCGATGCCGCTGGCGGTGCTGATGGTGGTGCTGGTGGGCGTGATCGTCTACGCGGTGGCTCGGTAGACGGTGGCCTGGTCGTCAGCCCTCTGACGACCCGCGCGCCATCGCCCGCAGATCCAGCGCCTTGTCCAGCGTCTCCGCGTCCACGCCGTGCTCGAGGGCCACCTCGCGCAGCGTGCGACCCGAGGCCGCCGCGTCCTTCACGATCGCCGTGGCGCGGTCGTAGCCGATGTAGGGATTGAGCGCCGTCGCCATCGCCAGCGATGCCTCGCCGTGGCGCTCGCAGACCTCGCGGTTGGCCTCGATCCCGTCCACGCACTTCTCCGCGAACAGCCGGCACGTCGAGCTGAGCAGCGCGATCGACTGGAGCAGGTTGCGCGCCATCAGCGGGACCTGCACGTTCAGCTCGAAACTGCCCTGCAATCCGCCCACGGTGATCGCCGTGTCGTTGCCGATCACCTGCGCCGACACCTGGCATACCACCTCGGGGATGACCGGGTTGACCTTGCCGGGCATGATCGAGCTGCCCTTCTGCAGCTCCGGGATGAAGATCTCGGCCAGCCCCGCCCGCGGTCCCGAGCCCATCCAGCGCAGGTCGTTCGCGATCTTCGTCAGCGACACGGCGAGACCCTTCAGCGCCGCCGACGCCTCGACCAGCCCATCGCGGTTGGCCTGCGCCTCGAACGGGTCGGCGGGCGGCAGGATCTCGAGGCCGGTATCGGCCGACAGCCGGTCGCGCACCTCCGCCGCGAACCGGGGATGCGTGTTCAGGCCGGTGCCGACCGCGGTGCCGCCCAGCGGGATCTTGCCCAGCCGCTCCAGCGTCGCCTCGATCCGCGCGTGTCCCTCGCGCACCTGCGCCGCGTAGCCGCCGAACTCCTGGCCAAGAGTGACCGGGACGGCGTCCATCAGGTGCGTGCGCCCGGCCTTGGCCACGTCCACGAACTGCTCCGCCTTGCGCGCGAGCGAGTCGCCGAGCTGCGCCAACGCCGGCAGCAACTCATGGGTCGTGCGATCGAGCGCCGCCAGGTGCACGGCCGACGGGAACACGTCGTTCGAGGACTGGCCCAGGTTGACGTGGTCGTTCGCATGCACGCCCTCACCTGCCAGGGTCGCGATCACCTCGTTGGCGTTCATGTTCGAGGAGGTGCCGGAGCCGGTCTGGAACACGTCGATCGGGAACTGGTCGTCGTGCCCTCCGGCGGCGATCTCGTCGGCGGCCGCCGCGATCCGCTCGGCCACGCCCTTGTCGAGCAGCCCCAGCGATGCGTTTACCCGCGCGGCGGCACCCTTGATCCGGCCCAGCCAGTGCACCACCGAAACCGGAATCGTCTCGCCCGAGACCGGGAAGTTGTCGACCGCCTTGCGAGTCTCCCCGCCCCAAAGCTCTGCCATGTCGCCGCGCTCCTCGTCTGCCGTTCGGTTTCCGGATCAGCTTAGATCCGTCAGCCCCGGGGCCGATCCAGCAGCTCCGCCAGCTCCCGGAACCACCGCAGCTTCTCCGGGTAGGGAACCGCCGCGTTGGCCGGAGAGGTGGACGGCAGCACGAACAGCGGCCGCCCCTCCAGCTCGCGCGTCTGCAACCCGTGGTCGGGGCGCTCGCCGAACGCGCCGGCGTATGCCTGCTTGCCCACGAACGCGAACGCGCCCGGGCGCAGGTCGCGGGCGACCGCGCCCAGCCGCCGGGCGGCGTCTGCGAAGTCGGTGCGGCGCAGCTCGCCGCTGCCACGGGTGACGCGCCGCGCGGCGTTGGTCAGCCCCAGGCCGCCGGCCAGCAGCTCGTCCTGCTGCGAGGGCTCGAGCAGGCGTGACGTGAGGCCGGCGTCGGCCAGCAGCCGCCAGAAGTCGTTGCGCGGGTTGGCGAAGTGGAACCCGGCTTCGGCCGACTTGAGGCCCGGGTTGATGCCGACGAACACGCAGCGCAGGTCGGGGGCGAGGATGTCTGCCAGGCGGCCGCTCATGCCGGCATCCTCTCAGACGCCTACTCGGTCGAGTACTTCGGCTGCACCTTCTCGCCGCGGATGCGGGCGACGCAGTGGTTCGCGGCGATCGCCGCCTCCGAGAAGCCGACCGTGATCAGCGTGATCTTGCCCTCGTAGCCGGCGACGTCACCCGCCGCATAGATGCCGGGCAGGTTCGTCTCCATGCTGGGGGCGACCTTGATCTGGCGCTTGTTTTCGAACTCGAGTCCCCAGTCGGCGATCGGCCCGAGGTGGGAGATGAAGCCCAGCAGCGTGACCACGGCGTCGACCTCGATCCGCTCGAACTCGCCGGTCTCGGTGTTCTCGACGGTGATCGCCTGCAGCCGCCCGTTGCCCTCGGCGCCGCGCACCTCGTGTGGCGTCAGGATCCGGACGTGGCCCTCGCCGGCCAGCCGCTGCACCTCGTTCACCGACGACTCGAGGCCGCGGAACCGCTCGCGGCGGTGGATCAGCGTGATCGGCAGCTCGGCCGTGTCCTGCAGGTTCATGGCCCAGTCCAGCGCCGAGTCGCCGCCGCCCACCAGTGCCACCCGCTTGCCGCTGAAGTGGGCCTTTTCCTTGACGTAGTAGTGCAGCCCGCTGCCGGCGAACGTCTCCAGCTCGGGCAGCCCCAGGGTGCGCGGGTTGAACGCGCCGTGCCCGGCGGTGATGATCATGGTGCGCGTCAGCAGCGTCTCGCCGGCGGCCGTGTGCAGCTCGATCACCTCATCGTCGCGGTGCTCGATGCGCTCCACCACCTCGCCCAGGCGCACCTCCGGCCCGTACTGCTGCGCCTGCTCGATCAGGCGGTCGATCAGCTCCTGGCCGTTCACCTTGGGGAAGCCGGCCACGTCGAAGATGTGCTTCTCGGGGTAGACGGCCGAGACCTGCCCGCCCAGCTGTTCGAGGCTCTCGACGATCCGCACGGAGGCATCGCGATGGCCTCCGTAGTAGGCGGCGGCGAGGCCGGTGGGGCCGCCGCCGATGATGGTGATGTCGGTGATCTGCTCTGCGCTCACGACGCCAGTACCTCCAGGCCGCTTCGAGTTTGGATCCAAACTCTACCGGTTGACCGCACGGTCAGGATGCAGCAGCGTACCCCGGAAGGGCGCCGCGAAGGGGCGCTAGTGGGAGCAGCCGCAGCCCGTGCCGCAGCCGTCATCGGCGTCAGGCAGCGCCGCAGCGGGCACCTCGTCCTTGGCCTGGAACGAGCTGCCGCAGCCGCAAGCCGCGACCACGTTGGGGTTCTCGATCTGGAAGCCGGCGCCGGTCAGTCCGTCGATGTAGTCGACGCTGGCGCCCTCCAGGTAGGGAAGGCTGAAGCGGTCGACGATCACCCGCACGCCGTGGTGCTCCCAGGCCTCGTCGTTGGCCTCGGGCGCGGAGTCGAATCCGAGCGCGTACTGGAAGCCCGAGCAGCCCCCGCCCTCGACCGCGACGCGGAGGGCGCTCAGCGACGGATCACCTTCTGCGGCCATC
>DATNEO010000165.1:0-28841 GCA_035553035.1 Gaiellales bacterium
CAACACGATCCTGGTCGGCGACTACTGGAACTACCGGGTCTGGCGCTACACCACCGACGGCCAGCTGGTCGGCTCGGTCTCCCAGCACGCGCTGGGCGGCCTCAGCGGCGGCATCACCGCGCCCTACGACGTCGAGGCCGATCCCACCGATCTCAACTCGAGCGGCAAGGCGGCGCTGTGGGTGGCCGACCAGGGCAGCTCTCGCTTCGTCGAGTTCGATCACAACGGCAAGTGGCTGCAGACGATCGGCAAGATGAACGCGGGCCAGGCCACCGGCATCGATGCCCAACATCCCGGCCACAGCTACGCCCAGGGCTGTGACAACGGGCAGATGCAGATCCCGACGCACATCGCGGTCGACACCGTATTTGCGACCCACTACATCTACGTGTCGGATCCCCGCTGCCGCAACGTCTACATCTTCGACCATCAGGGCGGCTTCCACGGCCAGCTCGACTGGACCGGCTCCGGCGTGGGCACGCCGATCCCGCGTGGCGTCGCCGAGGATGCGGCCGGCAACATCTGGGTGGCCGAGTACAGCAGCCGCAGGATATTCGTGTTCGATCCCGCCACGAAGAAGATCATCGGCTCGATCGGCCCGCAGAGCGATGAGAACGACGTGCGCGGCATCGACATCGACCCGACCAACCACCTGATCTACACCGTCGGCGCGTACTGGAACCGCACCTACGAGTTCTCCTACGACCCGGCCAAGGTGGCCGCCGGCACCGGCGCCTCGAGCATCGTCGGCAAGTTCGTGAACGAGTGGCGCAACACGGACGGCACCAACTTCGCCTCCGGCCACCAGCAGATGGACTCGATCCGGTTCCCCGCGGTCGACGGCCAGGGCAACGTGTACGTGGGCGAGACCTGGGGTTGCGACTCCTGGTGTACCGGCACGCCCTACGGCTACGGCGTCGAGAAGTACGCGCCCGGCGACATCTCCGCGTTCCCGTCGTGCACAGTCACCAATGCCACCACCGCCCAGAGCACCTGTGCCGGAGCCACCAGGCTGCCGTGGGCGACCGGTCCGCAGCCGCCGCCGCGGGGCGGGTTCAACCAGCAGAACGGCATCGCCATCGATCCAACCGACAACTCGCTGTTCGTGGTCGACACGTTCGAGCAGCGCGTGCAGAAGTTCGACTCCACGTCCACCTGCACATCGCAAGCCAGCTGCCCTGCCTGGGAGCTGCAGTGGGGCTCGCGGCAGCCGGCCAGCCCGGCGTCGGACGGGTTCGGCTATCCGCGCGCGCTCACGTTCGGCGACGGCATGGTCTGGGTCGGTGACAACAACAACGCCGTGATCACGTTCAAGCCGGATGGCAGCTTCGTGCACCGCTACGGATCGCAAGGCCCGCAGCCCGGCATGTTCAAGGGCGGCGTGCAGGGCATCCACGTCGAGAACGGCAAGGTCTACGCCACCGACGTGGCCGGCTGCCGCCTGCAGGTGTTCGACGAGGCGAAGCTGCTCAGCGCGTCCAGCATCGCCACCGCTCCGGCCGGGACGCTGCTGGAGAACCTGGGCAGCTGCGGATCGGGCGTCAACCAGATGACCGCTCCCCGCGGCGTCGCGGTGTCCCCGGACGGGAACACCGTGTACGTGGCCGAGACCGGCAACAACCGCGTCAGCGTGTGGAACCTGACCACCAACACGGCCACGACCGCGAAGCCGAGCTGTGACGGCAAGGGCCTGGCCCAGCCCTGGGGCATCACCTGGGATCCGAGCAAGACGTGGCTCTACATCGGCGACGTGAAGAACGCGCGGGTGGTTCGCTGGAACCCGTCCACCAACGTCTGCCAGGTCGTCGTCACCAGCAACGACCTGCCGGCGCAGTACCAGATGCTGGGCTCGAACTTCATCGAGTTCGACTCCAACGGTCTCATGTACGTGAGCGATAACGCCCGCCACATCTACGTGTTCCAGCTGACCGGCTAGCGCTATCGGGACGTCCGGCGGCGGACCAGGCGCTCCGGGCAGCCGTCAGGCGGCCCGCCGGCCGTGCTGGACGGCGTCGAAGTAGGCCACGCGGTCGGCGTCGTCACCGGCCGACGCCAGGATCGCGCGGCGGCGGCCCAGCAGGTGCCCGACACGCGCCCGCAGGTCGCCGCTGAGGCGCGCCAGCAGCGCGGTGATGCTCGCGCCCAGCCCGCCCCGCGTCGCGCGCACCACCGTGCGCGAAAGCGAGGGCTGGTTGGGGGGGCGATCGGGGGCTGACAGCCGCTCGCTGCCGCGCACGATCTGCTGCCAGACACGGCTGCCCGAAAGCGCGTCGATCACCCGCGGCGGGATCGGCGCGTTGAGGAGCTGCGCGCTTCGCCGGAAGCTGACGGCCGCCACCTCGGCCACCTGCCATGCTCGGGCACGCGCGACCAGCTGCTCCCAGTCCAGCGCGGGGTCGGCGGCCGCCCTGTCGATGTCCTTCAGCCAGGCCAGCTTTGTTCCGCCTGACAGCCCCGCGTGGACGGCCAGCTGCAGCAGCGTGTCGGCGGGGTCGAGGGTGAGCACTTCCGGCCCGTCCAGCGACACGCGCCGGGCGCGCGCGAACAGCTCGTCCATATCGATCGCGAAGCCGCCGCGCACAGAGGCGCGGTTGATCAGGTGCCAGTGCACGTCGGCGCATGTGCCAAACCGGGCAGCCATGTGCACCTGCCCGCGCATCTCTCGCCGGATCACGCGCCAGTTGCGGTCGAGCATGTCGCATCCGCTTTCAAGCAGCGCGGCGATGGCTTCGCCAAAGACACGCCGGTCGATCACGAGGTCGAGGTCACCGTACGACCGCATGTCGTTGCGCGGATAGATCACTTCCGACAGCACCGGCCCCTTCACGACCATGAACGAGACGCCGGCCGAGTCCAGCGTTGACGCAAGCGAGGTGAGCTCGCCGATCACCTTCATGTGGTGCGTCAGGTTGAGGTGGTAGACGGTGGCCAGTAGCGAGCGCAGCTCGGGGTCGAGCGTGGGCAGCTCGCGCGCCGACAGGTAGAGCAGGTTCGCCACGCCGTGCTCGGCGGCGGCCCGCCCCACCGCCCGTGGGTCGGCCCCTGCCAGCATCGCCTCGATGCCGTCCGGCGCAGCCGTCCAGTCGTGCTCGATCGTCGAGCGGCGCAACAGCTCGAACAGATCAGGCGGCCTCATGTGAACCTCGCCATCGGCTCATGCCCTGCCCGGCCTGGCGGCGGCCCTACGTCCATCCCGTCCACCTCCACCCACGCGTGGGCGTCCTTGGTGATCGCGGCGCGCGGCAGGCCCACCACCAGCACGGCCGGGTCGCCCTGCTCCCGCAACAGCCGGTACAGCACCAGCGCGTTGAAGATGCAGCGGGGGCGGCGCGATCCGATCCGCAGCGTGCGGTCGATCGCCCAGCCCAGCTGCCGCGCCGGAATCGGCTCGCCGGACCGTACCGGTACAGCCCCGAAGCTGGCCGCCAGCGCCGGCAGCGGCTCGCGGGACAGCCGGCGGCGCACCTGCGCGTAGCAGGCGATGATCCGGACGGCCAACGTGACGCGGCGTGCCAGCGGCAGCGCGGCGTTCGAGGTCATTCGTCGCACAGCGCCATCACCTGGGCCACCACGTCCGGCAGCGTCTCGAACGTCATCGGCCGGTGGAAGCTGTAGACCGGCACCGCCGTGGTCAGGTCGGCCAACTGCTGGAACGTGCGGGTGCGGTCGACCGTCTCGGGGATCCGGAACGCCAACGCCCACATGTCGCGGATCGCGGCGGCGTTGTCGGCTCGCTCCAGCCGCAGCTCCGGGCCTTCGCCGACGTGTAGCAGCACGATCGCCGCCAGCGGCACGGGGCCGCCGTCGCCGCGTCGTTCTGGCATGATCTCGAGGACGGCGCGAGCACCCATCTCGGCCAGCCGCATGCCATCGGGAATGCCGGGATCGGACCGCATCCGCAGCATCGCCGGGCCTGGCAGCACGCTCGCGTGCGGCTGCATCTGCACGCGTGCGATGTCCTCGGTGAGCAGACGGCAGCCGGCCTCATGCAACGCCAGCGCGAGCGTGGTCTTCCCATGCCGCCCGGGCGCGGCCACGATCACGGCACGGCCGTTTCGCTCAACTGCCGCCGCATGTAGCGACAGGTCGCCCTGGCGCGTGAAGGTGACCATCAAGGGGACTCCCCAGAGGTGCGTCTCGCGTCGCAGTGCGTCGGCGTCAACCGGCACCTCGATCGTTCGGTCGAAGGGTGCGATCCGGAACCAGCCGGCGTTCTCTGCCCAGAAGTCGAAGATCTGGCCGCCGCCGTAGAGCTTTCCGGCCACGCCCGCCGAGGTCGTCCAGTCGAGCAGGTGCGGTTCGTCGTGATGCGGCTCGGCGCCGCGCATCTTGACGATCTCGATCCGGTCGGCGCTGACACCCGGCCGGGTAAACCGCAGGTCGATCTCGCTCCTGATGGAGTACCCGAAACACGTTTGCGAAGCGGAATCGTTCACCAGTTGGCGAGAAACGCATGGGCGGAGGTCAAATCGCGCGCCCAGCAATACTCCCAGAGCGTGAAGTCGCCCTGGTCGAGTCGCTCCGCCAGGCGGCGGTAGTCGACGCCGGCGAAACGGTGCGGCGGGTCAGCGGTGTAGCGTCGCATGACGTCGTAGTCGGCGTGCGTGAGCAGGTGTTCGCCGAACACGGTCTTGTCCCTGCGGTCGAGGATCGCATCGGGCAGGCGCCCGCGCAGGCAGCGCTTGACCAGTGTCTTCCTGCGTGTGTCGGGATACTTGACCTCCGCTCGCAGGCTCAGGAAGAACTCCCACAGGTCGACGTCCACGAACGGGCGTCGGATATCCACGCCGTGGATCGCTGCAACCACCTCGTCGGCCGCCAGCGTCTCGGAGGAGCCGCCGAAGGAGGAGGTCTGCAGGTTCCGCCATCGCTGCCGGGCCGGCGTCAGCAGATCGGGCCGCGGGGTCGTCGTCACGTCGCGGCGGGTGATCCAATCCGGCGCCGGGGCCGCCCGCTTGACGCCGCGCCAGTTGAGGAAGCTGTTGGCCATCCGCCCGGGCACCAGCGATGGCACGAACTGCCTGGCGATGAACGGCCAGCCGGCTCCCCGGCGGCGCTGGGTGCGCACGAGCGAAGCCACGGCCGAAAGCCGGCCGTGCATCAGGAGGTGGCCGGCCAGATGCCCGCGGCTGTCGATCACGTACTCGGCGAGCTCGCCGGTCAGGAGCGAGCGATGACCGAGCCGGCTGGCCAGCGCGTAGTTCTCGTCCAGCTCCGGCACGGAGACGATCGGCGTCGGGGAGTCCAGCAGGTCACCCCAGCGCTGCACGTCGTCGAGACCCTTGGCCTGCGGCCGGTAGGTGTGCAGCGGCATGCCCAGATGCTCGGCGACCAGCGAGATCCAGTCGCTCTCGTCCACGCTGGGCAGGTCGGGGAACACGGCCGACAACGCCCCGACGGGTGTCCCGAATTGCCCTTCGTGTCCGGGAGCGGCGAAAGCGGCCACGGCCGGTGAGTCGATGCCGCCCGACAACGACACCGCGTCGTTCCCGGTCAGGCAGCGCCGTACCGCCTGGTCGAACAGCTCGGCGAAACGCTCCTGCGCCTCGGTGGGGGTGAAGCGGCCGGTCTCCACGAGCTGCTCCGGTTGCCAGTAGCGGTCGGCGCGCCGGCGGCCGCCGCGATCGTACGACAGTACGGTGGCGGCCGCCATCCGCGTGACCCCCTTGACGGCACAGTCGGCGTCGGGCCCTCCGCCCTGCCCGAAGAAGATGCGCTCCACAGCGTCCAGATCGGGCTCGCGAGGGGTGCCTGCGCCTGCCAGAACCTGTTTTGCTTCGCTGGCGAGATGCACCGCGTGGCCGTCCTCGCGGTAGTACACCGCCCGAAATCCGACCTGGTCGCGAAAGCTCCACATCCGCTCGCCGTCGGTGACCGCGGCGGCGAACTGCCCACGCAGACGAGCGGGGGCGCGCTCACCCCACACCCGGAACGCCTGCTGGACGATGTCCGCCGGCGTCTCGCCGGCCGCCGCTCGTCCGTGCGCCGCCAGCTGCTGACGCAGGTCGGCGGCGTTGTCGAGCCTGCCCGAGAACGCTGCAACCAGCCCGTTCCCGGTCGATATCGAGCCGTCGGCGACCTCATCATCCTGGGACACACCCAGCGCCACCGCACCGTGCTCACGCACCTGCTGGCGGCCGCCTCGATGCGGTGCGGCATCCAGCATCTGGCGGACGCGATCCGGCTCAGCCGGTCCCGCCCTGCTGAGTCGTGCTGCGAGGGATCCCATCCTCCCTCAGTCTAGTGACGGGAGGGCATCTGTCCAGCCAACGTGGGCGCCTCCATAACCCGTCACCATGCGGGTTGACACGTCCAGGGCGCCACGTATAGTGGCCATAGGCTTCGTTGTTGTCTTAACTTGATGAGGGGGTACTCCGTGAAGTACGTTGCTCCGGTGGTGGTTGACTTCGGCTCCATCGCTGACCATACGTTCGTCCATACGAACCGGCAGGGCCATACGGTCCACAAGGATCACATCCATTGCGAGACCGACAAGTTTGGCGAGTATTCGTGCGGCAGCCACGGCGGGTCGATGGGCTGAGCGGTACCCGCCGTTCTGACGGGATCGACGGACAGGTTGTCCGGGGACGCTAACCCCCTGAGCGCTGTCCTGGATGCTCGTGACGTCGCTCGTTCGTTCGGCGACAAGCAGGTTCTGTCCGGCGTCGACCTTCAGGTCGGCGCCGGACGTGTTTCTGCCCTGTTAGGGCCCAACGGCGCCGGCAAGACCACATTCCTGAGGATCCTGACCGGCCTGCTCCTGGCCGAACGCGGACAGGTGTTGGTGGCCGGCATCGACGTGGGCCAGGATCCGATGGCCGCACGTCGTCACATCGGCTTCTTCCCGTCCGCCGACCGTACCTTCTATCTGCGCCTGAGCGGCCTCGAGAACCTGGCCTTCTTCGGGCGCATGTACGGGATTCGCCGCCAGGAGGCGCTGGCTCGTGCCCGCAGGCGCCTGGCCGACGTCGGTCTCAGCGACGCGGTCGACCAGCGCGTGGGAACATACAGCCACGGAATGCAGAAGCGACTCTCGATGGCACGCGCGCTGTTGATGGATCCACCGGTGCTGGTGATCGATGAGGCCACCGACGGGCTTGACCCAGAGGGCGCCCGGCGCGTGCAGGACCTGACCCGCACGATCGCCGGTGATGGCACCGCTGTGATCTGGACGACCCAGAGGCTGGACGAGATCCGCGGGTTCGCCGACGCCGTCACCGTGCTCGACCGGGGCCGCACGACGTTCCAGGGTACCGTCGAGGATCTGATGCTGAAGTCGAGCGCGCGCGGATATCTGCTGCGTCTGCGTTTGGGCGAGGCGATGCTCGACGACGGTGCCGTGCAACGGGCTGGCGCGGCGCTGGGCGATCGCGGCACGCTGCAACGGGTGGGCGCCGATCGTGAACACTTTCGGCTCGACCTCGCCCAGCACGCCGTGCTGGGCGAGGTGCTCGCCGATATCTCCGCGACCGGCGCAGTCGTGCTCGACTGTGCCCAGCAGCGGTCCGAACTGGAGGAGTCGTTCCTGCGGCTGACCACGGCCAGGGTGTGACCCGCGCGCGATCCGGGGTGCTGGCCGAGGCGTCCAAGCTGGGAGCGTTCCTGCGGCGGGACTTCCTGGTTCGGCTCAGCTACCGCACCGCCCTGATCAGCGACTGGATCAACCTGTTCGCGCAGGCGCTGGTGTTCTCGTTCGTGTCCAAGCTCGTGCACCCGATCCACCTCGCGGGGGTCGGCCGCACTACCTACATCGCGTACGTCACGGTCGGGATCGCCGTCGCCGGCTTCATGGCGCTGGGCCTGGCTCGGCTGGTGAGCGCCATCCAGCAGGAGCAGCTGCTGGGAACGCTGGAGTCGCTGATGGTCACTCCGACGACAGCCAGCGTGGTGCTCCTGGGCTCGGTCGTCTACGACATGATCTACGTCCCGATTCGCACGGTCGTATTCCTGATCATCGTCTCGATCGTGTTCAACGTCAGCTTCGCCGCGAGCGGCTATGTCCCGGCGATCCTGATCCTGGCCACCTTCATCCCCTTCGTCTGGGGGCTGGGGTCGATCGCTTCAGCCAGCATCCTCACCTACCGGCGCGGTTCGGGCCAGATCGGGCTCGTGACCTTCGCGCTGACGTTCACCTCCGGCGCCTACTTTCCGCTGGCGCTGTTCCCGTCCTGGGTCGCGTCTCTTGCGAGGCTGAACCCGATAGCCATCGCCATCACCGGGATGCGGGCACAGTTGATCGGTGATGCCGGCTGGCACGACGCGCTGGTGACCATGGCCAAGCTGGTGCCCTTCTCCGCGATCACACTGCTGCTGGGGCTGTACGCCTTCCGGTTGGCGATGCGCCGCGAGCGGCGACTCGGTACGCTCGGGCTGTACTGAGGCAAGAGCGACCGCATGATCGATCCCAACACCAGAATCCGGCGCAACCCCGACGTCGTCTTCCGCCCGCTCGAGGACGAGCAGGGCGGCGTGCTGCTGCATATGCAGTCGGGCGAGTATCACGGACTCAATGAGCTCGGTGCGCTGATCTGGGGGCTGATCGAGAACGAGACACGGTTTGCCGACCTGGTGGACGGCGTGCGGTCTGAGACGGAGGATGCGCCGGCCTCGGTGGACGAGGACGTGTCCCGCTTCGTCGAGGACCTGAGCGCGCGCGACCTGGTGCGACTGACGCCCTAGGCCCGGACTCGTCATTCCCGCATTTTTGCGGGGTTGTCGGCTTCACGCACTGGGCCGCGTGCGTCCGGATGGGCGACCGATCCGGGCGAACCGGCCCAGTATCAGGTTGTCCTCGTCGTCGAACGACGAGGTGGCCAGCAGGGCCGTCGCGTAGGCGAGGGTTGCGCCGGCCGCGCCGCCGATGATGGCGAGTGCGGCCGGCGCGGAGTCCAGCAGCACGCGCAGGCCGGCCGCGGTCAGCACGAACACCGTCAGCGCCAGCCCCACCGGCCGTGACCAGTCGCCGAACGGCTGCATGCCAAGCACGCGGTACACCTGCCACAGCCTGATCAGGTTCCAGATCACGATCGATATTCCCCAGGCCAGGCCGGCGCCGATCATGCCGTAGGGCGGGATCAGCGCCACGTTCAGGAGCACGTTCAGCACCAGCGCGATCACGCTGTTCTTGAGCACCAGGTCGGCGCGCCCGATCATCGTCACCACGTGACCGCAGGGGCCGGTTGCGGCGTTCACCGTCTGCCCGATCGCGAGCAGCGCCAGCGGCCACGCGCCGCGCGCGTAGCTGGGGCCGTACAGGAGCGTCACGATCGGCAGCGCGAACAGGGTCAGGAACAGGAGCGGCGGGCAGCCGGCGATGGTCGACCACTTGGTGGCGAACCCGTACATGCGGTACAGCCCGGCGTGGTCGGAGAGCGCATACAGCCGTCCGATCTGGGGCTGGAACGCGATCCCGATCGGCAGGATGAACATCATTCCGAACAGGACGGTGCGCGTCGCGATCGAGTAGACCGCGACATCGGCGGGCGGGCGCCAGAGCCCCAGCAGCAGCGTGTCCGCCCACAGCAGCCCTACGCCGGCCAGCGATGCGCCCCACTGGTTGGCGCTGAACCGGACCAGCGCACCGGTTTCCACGCGCGCGGCCTGCCGCAGCGTGCCGGTCACGCCGCGCGCCGCCAGAGCGGCCGCGGCAAGCGTCAGGTAGGACGCGATCGTGAACGCCACCGCCGTGCCGTCGAGCCCGTAGCCGAGCGCCAACGCGACGGCCACCAGCGCCACTCGCAGCACACCGTCGGCGACCTGGTCGACCACCACGAACGCCTTCATGCGGCCGGTGCCACGGGTGGCGCCGATCAGCACCATTTGCAGCGTCACCGCCGGCAGCGACAGCACCATCACCCGCAGCACGTACTGCAGGTCGTGTGCGCCGAACAGGTCGGACAGCTGCGGCGCCAGCGCGAACACCAGCGCCGCGATCGCGATCGACGCCCCGCCGGCAAGCAGCACCGACAGCGCCACCGCCGCGCGCGCCCGGTCGTGCTCCCCGCGCGCGCGGTGCACCGCCACGTAGCGGATCGCGGTCACGTCCAGGCCGAGTACGGCCAGCACCGACAGCAGCCGTACGGCTGCGAACCCTTCGAAGAAGATGCCCGCCGCATCCTGGTTCAGGGAGCGGCCGATCATCAGCACCAGGGCGAACTGCATGGCGTTGGCCGCGGCCAGTCCCACGAAGTTGATCGCCGATCGCTGGACGAGCGTGGTCGTCTCAGGCTTGGCTGCGTCGTCCACGGTCATCTGCGCTTCCAGTCTACGTGCGCCCCCCTGTGAGCGCGACGCCGAGGACTGCCCGGAAGTCTACGTGGACGGCACCTCTGCCAGCCGGACGGCCAGGTCGTCACAGCGCCGCCGGATCTCGGGGTCGATCTCGAGCTGCCGCCGCTCGGGCGTTTCACGACGCTCGATGTGCGCGGCCAGCGAGGCGTCGAACGGGAAGTCGAGAAAGGCGCAGAGCGCGCGCATGTTGCGGTCGGGGTCGCCCAGGAACCGGTCGTAGCAGGCCAGCGTGACGTCGTCACGCTGGTCGAGCCCGCGCTCGAAGTAGAGCGAGTTACGCACGTACCAGAACAGGGCGGCGCCCGACTCGGGCGTCATCGTGGAGTAGTCGAAGCTCTCGACCAGCGCCCGGTTCTCGGCCGACATGCCACGCGCTTGCCAGCGGTGGTCGCCCCGGCCGGCCGCGATCTCGGTCAGCACATCGAGGTTGTTGGTGCCGAACTTTGCCAGCGCAGAGCGCACCCGGCCGTCGACGTCGCGGTATGCCCAGATCGCACGACCCGGGCTGGGGGTGTCGAGCCCGTCCAGGATCTCGTCGACCCGGTGTGAGTCGCAGAGCGGCTTGAACAGCACGTAGCGGTGGCCCGAGCGCATCACCAGATCTCGCACCACCGGATCGGGCCGCAGCTGGAACCGCTCGAAGGCGTCGCCATCGTTCTCGTTCCGCACCTCGAACTCGGGCGATCGCTCCAGGCCGCGCACCAGCATGTTGGTGCCCGAGCGCTGCACGCCCACCAGATAGACGGGAACCGCGCCGGGCGCGACCGAGTGGGTCCGCCGCCAGCGGCGCTTGCGCAGCGCCAGCGGCACTCGCTCCAACGGGTTCAGCTGATCCTCCTCGATCAGCCGCCGGAATCCGTGCGCGCGGCCCCACTCCCAGTGGCGCCGCACGCGCATCTCGATCCAGCGCATGCGCGACTCTCGTCCGCTCTCAGTCTGCACGACGGCAGTGTTGCAGAAGGGGGTGCGTCGCTGGATCGACAACGCGGTGGGCGGGGGCCATAGCTCGCTGTAAATAAACAGTAAGACCATCGTACAGCATGTAACGCAAGTAGCCGGTATTGCCGATACAGCCCTCGTATCCAGGGTGTATGCGCGGGGTGGGCGGACGCCGCGCACGCAGCCACAACACCACTCGGGGGGATTCGTTGAAACGGTTACTTGCGGCCGCCGTGGCTGCGATCGCGACGATGCTCATGGTCACGAACGCAAGCGGCACGAGCTCGATGAGCATGGCAAGCGTGGGATTTGCCAGCAGTGAGAGCGGCATCCATCTATGGGCTCCGATGCAAACGGCTCCGCAGAGGTTGACAACGCAGACGGCTGCGGAGGACGCCGCCAACCGTTTCGACTTGATCACGTTCAATCCAGCTCAGCTGGGCGGCTATGCCTCGGCGATGAAGGCTGCCAATCCCAACCTGAAGCTGTACGTCTATCTGAACGGCACGTTCCTCTACAAGCGCCTGTACGGCACGGTCGACTCGTCGATGCTCTCGCACGACGCGCGCGGACGTGTGGTCGCATCGCACGGCTACGGCAACTACCTGGCCGACCCGGGCGACCCCAACTGGGTCTCCTACGTGCAGCAGTCGTGCGCGAAGCTGCTGTCCGGAACGGTCTACGACGGTTGTTACCTGGACATGCTGGGCACGGCGCCGCTGTGGCCCGGCTACACCACCGGCCTGCCGATCAACCCGGCCACCGGCCAGGTCTGGACGAAGCTTGACTGGCTGAATGCGACCAGCGCGCTGGCCGCCAGGGTGGCGTCGTTCACCGGCAAGCCTGTGCTCGGCAACGGCATCGGCAACGGGCCCCGGTACTTTGCTCCCGGCGCGCCCAGCAAGCTGCTGCTGAGCGGTGCGACCGGGGTCAGCGCCGAGACCTGGACGCGGCAGGCGGGTGCTCCGCTGGCCCGCTTCGAGCCGACCAAGGCCTGGGTACAGGACGTGGACATGCTGAGCGATGCGAGTTCCACCGGCGGTCTGGCGCTGACCATCACCAAGACCTGGACGGCCGGCTCCGCCGCGCAGAAGGAGGATGCCCGCAGGTTCGCGCTGGCCAGCTTCCTGCTCGGCAACGACGGCAACTCGTACTTCTACTTCACGGCCAACAAGACCGATCCGGCCACGCTCGACGATCCGCTGTACCACCTGCAGATCGGCTCTCCGACCGGGCCCTACGTGGTGCAGAACGGCGTCTACGTGCGCAACTTCACCAACGGCAAGGTGATGGTCAACACGACCGACTCGCCGGTCTCGGTCGGTCTGGGCGGTGCATACCGCCGCTCGGATGGGAGCTTCGCGCTGGGTGCCACGCTGCCCGCGCACGGCTCTCAGATCTTCACCACCGGCTGAGAGGCGTTCCCGGTTCACGGCCCCGGCGGGGAGTCCTCGCCGGGGCCGCGGGCTGGTACCTCTCCGGTAGGCTCTCGGCCTGATGGCGGAGCACACCACCGAGGAGCGGCTGCAGGCGCTCGAGCAGCTGCGCCGCGAGGCGCTGCACTCGGGCTCGCCACGCGCGGTCGAGCGGCACCGCGAGCGCGGCAAGCTGCTCGCCCGCGAGCGGGTGGAGCTGCTGCTCGACCCCGGTTCCTTCGTCGAGCTGGACGTCTTCGTGCAGCACCGCAACCCGAACTTCAACATGATGGAGACCCGCCCCTACGGCGACGGCGTGGTCACCGGCCATGGCACCATCGAGGGCCGGCGGGTGTTCGTGTTCTCGCAGGACTTCACCGTATTCGGTGGCAGCCTGGGCGAGGCGTTTGCTGAGAAGATCACCAAGGTGATGGACATGGCGCTGCGCTACCGATGTCCCATCATCGGCATCAACGACTCCGGCGGCGCGCGCATCCAGGAAGGCGTCGTGTCGCTGGCCGGCTACGCCGACATCTTCTTCAGGAACGTGCAGTCGTCAGGCGTGATCCCGCAGGTCTCGCTTGTGATGGGGCCGTGCGCCGGCGGTGCCGTCTACTCGCCGGCGATGACCGACTTCGTGATGATGGTGGAACAGACCTCGCACATGTTCATCACCGGCCCCGAGGTGGTGAAGACGGTCACCGGCGAGGAGGTCAGCTTCGAGCAGCTGGGCGGCGCGCATACCCATGCCTCGCGCAGCGGCGTTGCCCACTTCACCGCCGCCGATGAGCGTGCGCTGATCCAGGACTGCCGGTACCTGCTCTCGTTCCTGCCCGGCTGGAACGGCGAGCAGCCGCCGTGGGAGCCGCCCGACGATCCGGTCGACCGGGAGGACGCCGAGCTCGACCGGCTGATTCCCGACGAGTCGGCCAAGCCCTACGACATGCACGACGTGGTGCGCCGGGTGATCGACGACGGCGAGTTCCTCGAGGTGCACGCCGCCTGGGCGACCAACATCATCTGCGGATTCGCGCGCCTGGGCGGCCACCCGGTCGGCATCGTCGCCAACCAGCCGCGCTCGCTGGCTGGCGTGCTCGACATCGACAGCTCCACCAAGGCCGGCCGGTTCGTGCGCACCTGCGACGCGTTCAACCTGCCGGTGGTGACCTTCGTGGACGTGCCCGGGTTTCTGCCCGGCACCTCGCAGGAGTGGGGCGGCATCATCCGGCATGGGGCGAAGCTGCTGTATGCCTACTGCGAGGCCACGGTGCCGAAGCTGACCGTGATCACGCGCAAGGCCTACGGCGGCGCGTACGACGTCATGGGCTCGAAGCACATCGGCGCCGACTTCAACTTCGCCTGGCCGACGGCGGAGGTGGCGGTGATGGGGCCGGACGGGGCGGTCAACATCGTGTTTCGCAAGGAGCTGGAGGCGGCCGACGATGCGGTCGCGCGGCGCGCCGAGCTGGTCGAGGAATACCGGGAGCAGTTCGCGAACCCGTTCACCGCGGCCGAGCGCGGCTACGTCGACGACGTGATCGAGCCGCGGCGGACGCGGCCGGCGCTGATCGCCGCGCTGGAGGCCTGTCGCGGTAAGCGGGCTGACGTGCCGCAGCGCAAGCACGGCAACATCCCGCTGTGATCGAGGTGCGGCCACAGGCCTCGGCCGCCCAGCGCCGGGCGATTGAACAGGCGCTGGTGCAGCTTTCGCTCGTAGAATCCGCCGATGTTCAGCAAGGTGCTGGTGGCAAACCGCGGCGAGATCGCGATCCGGATCTTCCGCACGCTGCGCGAAATGGGGATCGCCTCGGTGGCGGTCTACTCCGAGGCCGACCGTGAGTCGGCGTTCGTCGCCTACGCGGACGAGGCATATCTGATCGGCCCGGGGCCGGCCGTCCAGAGCTACCTGCTGTCGGAGACGATCGTGCGCACCGCTCTGCGGAGCGGCGCCGAGGCGGTGCACCCTGGGTTCGGATTCCTGGCCGAGAACGCTGCGTTCGCCCGCGCCTGCGCGGCGGCCGGGCTGGTGTTCGTGGGGCCGCCGCCCGATGCGATCGAGGCGATGGGGTCGAAGACCAGCGCGCGTGAGCTGATGGACCGGGCCGGCGTGCCCGTCATCCCCGGCACCAACTCCGCGGTGGACACCGTCGAGGAGGCGCTCGAGATCGCGCAGGGTATCGGCTACCCGGTGGCGGTGAAGGCGTCGGCCGGCGGTGGCGGCAAGGGCATCGAGGTCGCGGTCGATGCGGAGGGGCTGCGGCGCGGCTACGAGTCGGCGCGGCGGCAGGGCAAGGCGTACTTCGCCGACGACAGCGTGTTCCTGGAGCGCTACCTGCAGCGGCCTCGGCACGTCGAGGTGCAGGTGCTGGCCGACAGCCACGGGTCGATCGTGCACCTCGGCGAGCGTGATTGCTCGATCCAGCGGCGTCATCAAAAGATCGTGGAGGAGACGCCGTCGCCGGCGGTGTCCCCAGAGCTGCGCGAGCGGATCGGGTCGATCGGGGTGGAGGCGGCGCGCGCCGTCGGTTACGTGAACGCCGGCACGGTCGAGGGGCTGCTCGACGCGGACGGCGCCTACTACTTCCTGGAGATGAACACGCGCCTGCAGGTGGAGCACACGATCACCGAGATGGTGACCGGCCTCGATCTGGTGCGCGAGCAGCTGCGGATCGCGAGCGGGGAGCCGTTGTCGATCGCACAGTCGGAGGTGACCCTGCGCGGGCATTCGATCCAGTGCCGGATCAACGCAGAGGACCCGGCCCGGGACTTCGTGCCGACGCCGGGACGGGTGACCCGCTACCGCGAGCCGTCGGGGCTGGGCGTGCGGGTCGACTCGGGGGTCGTCGAGGGCGACTCCATATCGGAGCTGTACGACCCGATGATCGCAAAGCTGATCGTCTGGGACGCCGACCGCGAGCTGGCGCGGCGCCGGATGCTGCGGGCGCTGTCGGAGTTCGAGGTGGAGGGTGTGCACTCGCTGATCCCGATCCACCGCGCGATCCTCGAACACCCCGAGTTTGCGGCCGGCGGAACGATGCACGACTTCGTCGAGGGTGGCGGCTACGCCCGTTCCCTGCAGCAGGAGCCGTCGGCGGATGGTGCGGCCCCCGTACTCGAGCCGCACCGCAACGAGGCGCGCACGCTGGTCACGGAGGTGGACGGCGAGCGGTTCGAGGTGACGGTGTTGGCGCCCGAGCATCCCGGCCGCAGGCGGCTGCGCGAGCGGCGGGCGCAGCTCGCGCAGCGCTCTGCGGGTGGGGCCGGGGCCGCCGATGTGATCCGCAGCCCGATGCAGGGGACGGTGCTGAAGGTGGCGGCGCAGTCCGGCGCCGAGGTGCAGGCGGGCGAGGTGCTGGTCGTGGTGGAAGCGATGAAGATGGAGAACGAGATCGTGGCGCCGCACGCCGGCACCGTGGAGGCGGTGGCGGTGGGTGAGGGCGACCAGGTGACCAGCGGCCAGGAGCTGATCAGGCTGGTGTGACCGGGGAGAGGGTCAGCTGCCGTGGCAGCGTTTGTACTTCTTGCCGGAGCCGCACGGGCAGGGATCGTTGCGGCCGACCTTGCCGCCGCCGAAGCGGGCGTCGAGCGAGGGCAGTCCGGCCGGCGTCTCGGCGATCGCCCCCAGGTCACGGCTGGAGCGGATCCGTTCCAGCTCGCGCACGTCCTCGTTGTCGAGTGTCAGCACCAGCTCGACCGGCTCCGGCTCGCTATCCAGCAGTCCCAGCTGGTCGAGCAGCGTCTCGGCGTCCGCGGCCGTCAGCCCCCGGGCATCCGCGGGCAGGTCGATGCGGGAGGGGCAGACCAGGCGGAACCGCTCCCAGCGTTCCTCGTCGGCCTCGCTGGGCCCGCGCTCGAGCCGCTCGCGAAAGGCCCGGCGATCGGCCGAGCGGCCGGAGCGGGCCTCGAGCGCCTCGATCAGCTCGAACGGCAGCCAGGCGGCCCAGCCGCTGTCGATCAGGTTGCTCATCCGGCCATGCAGTCTACGCGGCACCCGTAACGGTTACGTCGCGAGGCTGCTCATGCGCGCCGCCCACACCTCCAGCGACAGCTCGACGCGGGTCTGCGGCAGGTCGAAGTCGAGGCCGTGGCGGGCCGACAGCACGGCCAGGCGGTCGTACAGGCGCTGGCGGGCAATGCCCAGACGCTTGGCGGCAGACGCCTTCGACCAGCCGGTTGCAACCAGCGCCTCGACCACGGCCAGGCCCGGCTCGTCGAACCGCGACTGCATGCGCCCGCCCGCCAGCACCTCCCGTGCCACCGGGGCGAGCGCGCCCAGATCCGACCCGAGCCTGACCTGGGGACCGGCCGCCGCCGCCACCAGGCAGGCCCGCTCCGCCGTCGCCAGCGCCTCCGTGATGTGCCACGGCTCGGTCCCGCAGGCCTCCAGCCCGACCGCCGTCACCTCACCGCGTCGGATCAGGTCGCGTGCCACGGCGCGTGGATCGGCTGCGGGCGCGATTGCGATCAATCCGCGCGGGCCGTCCACCAACGCGTCCATCCCCAGTCGCTCCAGCCGCGCCAGCGATCCGCGGCCGTGGATCGCCCACAGCCCGCGCGACAGGTCGACGCCGACCGATCGCGCCCGCCGCAGGATCTCCTGGCGGCTGCCCGCCCGGCCCTCGGCCAGCCGTTGCAGCAATCGCGCCCGCTCCGCCGAAGGCACCTCCTCGGCCGGCGGCTGCGCTGCCAGCGCCACCGACAGCAGGAACGCCGCCTCGTCGACCGCCAGCAGGTCGAGCTCGTCACCGCGCCGGGACAGCACGTGCAGCCGCGCTCCCGGCTGCACCGGCCGCGAGTGCAGGGCGGTCGGCAGGCGCTGGCGGTAGCGGTCAAGCGCCTCCAGGAAGGCGACGTCCAGCCCGGCCTCCGGGGCGCTCGCGATCGGCGTGCGGTCGGCGCGCTCGAGCAGCACCTGCGCCTCCAGCACCTCGCCCAACGCCGCCACCAGACCGGCCGGTCCCAGCCCTTCGCGCGCCGCCTCCCGCAGCTGCGCCTGCAGCGACACCGCCCGCCGCAGGGTTGCCAGCTCCCCCGATACCAGGCGCTCGTTCAGCACGTGGGTGATGTCGACGAACCGCACCGGGCGGCCGAACACGAGCAGCGGCAGATCGTGCGACCGGCAGGCGGCGGTCAGCGCGTCCGGCGAGACGTGGCTGGGCTCGAGCCCGATCCCGGCTGCGCCGGCCCGGGCCACCGCTGCGACCAGGGCATCCACCTCGGCCGGGGCCATCGCCGCCAGCGCGATGCCGGTCGTGAGCAGGAACTCTCCACCGCGCAGCATGCCGGGCACCGCCGGGGTCTCGAACACGTGCACCCATTCCACCCGGTTCTCCAGCCGGTGGCCGGCGGCCGCCACGCTCACCTCCGCGCTGCGGAGCAGCCCGAGCGCGAGCACATCCGCGACGGTTAGGACAGAGTGTCCGGATTCTTCGGGCATTTGAGACACAGTGTACGCTGGTGCGGCGACGACCGGGCTGCCAGCATGGTGGCGAACCGATCCACGGAAGGAATCTTCATGTCCCAGGCCGCCATTCAGACGCGACTGCTCGGCAACTACATCGACGGCGACTGGCGCCCGGCCGCGGCCGGAGACCAGCTCGACGTGACCAACCCGGCCACCGGCGAGGTGCTGGCGCGGGTGCCGCTGTCCGGAGCCGAGGACGTGGACGCCGCGGTCGCGGCGGCTCGCGCCGCCTTCCCGGCCTGGCGCAGCCGCTCCACGATCGCGCGCGCGCGCTGGCTGTTCGGCTTCCGCCAGGTGCTGGAGGCCCACCAGGACGAGATCGCCCGGGCGGTGACACGCGAGATGGGCAAGACCTTCCCGGACGCGCGGGCCGAGGTGGGCCGCGCCATCGAGATGGTGGAGGCGGCCACGGCGATCCCCCAGACCATGCAGGGCCGCGTGCTCGAGAACGTGGCCACGGCCGTCGACACCGAGACCTTCCGGCAGCCGGTCGGCGTTTGCGCCGCCATCGCCCCGTTCAACTTCCCGGCCATGGTGCCGTTCTGGTTCCTGCCCTTTGCGATTGCCTGCGGCAACACGTTCATCCTCAAGCCCTCGGAGCAGGTGCCGCTGACGCAGGAGCTGATCTTCAACCTGCTGCATGAGCACGGCGGGCTGCCGGACGGCGTCGTCAATCTCGTCAACGGCTCGGTCGACGTCGTCAACGGCATCCTTGACCATCCCGGCATCGACGCGGTCTCGTTCGTCGGCTCGGCCACCGTCGCCCGCTACGTCTACGAGCGGGCGGCCGCGAACGGCAAGCGGGTGCAGGCGCTGGGCGGCGCCAAGAACTTCATGGTGGTGATGCCCGATGCCGTGATGCCCAAGACCGTGGGCAACATCGTCGGCAGCGCGTTCGGCGCCGCCGGCCAGCGCTGCATGGCCGGCTCGGTTGTGATCGCGGTGGGCGACGCCAAGGCGCCGCTGATGGAGGAGCTGGTTCCCCGCACCCGGGAGCTGGCGGTCGGCGACGGCCTCGACGACGGCACCGACGTCGGCCCGGTGGTGTCGTGCGCGTCGCGCGACCGCATCCTGGAGTGGATCGAGCGCGGCGTCGGCGACGGCGCCACGCTGGCCGTCGACGGCCGCAGCCCGTCCGCCAACAGCGAGGGCGCGTTCGTCGGCCCCACCATCCTCGACGCGGTGACGCCGGACATGGACGTGGCCCAGGAGGAGATCTTCGGGCCGGTGCTGTCGGTGATCCACGCGGGATCGCTGGACGAGGCGATCGAGATCGTGAACGCCAGCCGCTACGGCAACGGCACGTCGATCTTCACCGAGTCGGGTGCGGCCGTCCGCCGCTATCGCCACGACGTCGAGGTGGGGATGATCGGCGTCAACGTGGGCGTCGCCGCGCCCGTCGCGTTCTTCCCGTTCTCCGGCTGGAAGGGCAGCTTCTTCGGCGACCTGCACGCCCACGGGCCGGACGCGGTCGAGTTCTATACACGCAAGAAGACGGTCACATCGCGCTTCTTCTCGGGCGGCGAGACGGGCCGCTTCTTCACCGAGCAGGGCGATCGCTAGGTGGCGGAGGAACCGGCCATCCGGTCAGGCGCTGCCGCGGTAGCTCTCCTTCAGCACGGACAGGTACCCGAAGGACTCGCTGTCCTGCACCCCCGGCACCCTCGGCAGCCGGCGGTGCATGAAGTCGAGCAGGTGCTTGTTGTTGCGGCAGGTGATCTCGGCCAGGTAGTCGAAGCGGCCGGTGCTGGCGATCAGATAGGTGACCTCGTCCAGCGCGGTCAGCGCGTCGGCGGCTGCCTGCAGCTGGCCCTTGTCGACGCGCAGGCCCAGCATGCACACCGCGTCGTAGCCGATCAGCAGCGGGTTGGTGACCGCGGTGATCTGCATGACGCCCTCGGCGGTCAGGCGGGCGACGCGCTGGCGCACGGTCGCCTCCGAGACGTCCAGCTCCTCCGCGATCTTGACGAACGACTTGCGGCCGTCCTCGACCAGCGAGTCGACGATGCGGTGGTCGAGATCGTCGGTCATGTCACGAGCTACGATATTCGTAGAAACCAGCGCAGTCAATACGAATTGCGTAGACTTGCGATGGTGCCCGCAGAGACCTCCCAGACCGGGCCGAAGGCCGCATGAGCTCTACCATCTCGCCCCTGCTGCGGACCGATCTGGACGGAGTCTTCCGGCCGCGGTCGGTTGCGATTTACGGCATCTCGGAGCGCACGTCGCAGCGGATCGCCGAGAACATGACGGTGCCCGGTGTGCCCTTCTACGGGATCAATCCGACCAAGACCGAGGCCTGCGGAGTGGTCTGCTACCCGACCATGGCCGACTGCCCCGAGGTGCCCGAGATGGTCGTGATGGGCGTCGGGCACGGCCGCATCGAGGCGGCCATCGACGACGTTCTGTCGGTGCCGGGCGTGCGGGCGATCATCACGCCCGGCCTGGGCAACGAGGCCGGCCCCGTCGAGGGGCCGCGAATGAGCGCCATCGTCAGCGACCGGGTGCGCGAGGCCGGCATCGCGATGATCGGCCCCAACTGCATGGGCGTCGCCACGCCCGGGTACCCGTCGCCCTGGATCGGCAGCCTGCATCCCACCTTCGTGTCGGGGCCGGTCGCGACCATCGCCCACTCGGGGTCGATCGGCGAGATCCTGGTGTCGCTAGGCCCGCGCATCGGCTTCCGAACGGTCGTCTCGGCAGGCAACGAGACCGTGACCGACGTGGCCGACATGGTGGCGTTCTTCGCCGACGATCCGGGCACGCGCGTGATCGGCCTGTTCCTGGAGGCGGTGCGGCGCCCGCTCGCCTTCGAGCAGGCCCTGCAGCGGGTGGCCGAGGCCGGCAAGGTCGCGATCGTGCTGAAGGTGGGCACGTCGGAGATGGGTGCCAGGGCTGCGCTCACGCACACCGGGGCGATGGTCGGCAGCGACGAGGTGTTCTCCGGGATGCTGCGGTATTACAACGCGATCCGGGTCGACGACTTCGGCAACTGGCTGGAGCACCTGGAGGTGTTCTCACGGGCGACGCCGCCGCGCGGCCGCAGGATCGGCGCGGTCACGAACTCGGGCGGCGAGGGCGAGTACTTCGCCGACAAGGCAGAGCAGGCGGGCATCCCGCTGCAGGAGTTCTCGCCCGAGCTGAAGGCGCGGATCGTGGCCGAGTTCCCGAACTTCAGCGGCATCGGCAACCCCGTCGACTGCTGGGCGATCGATGACGACCGGATCGTGTTCCCGCGCGTGTTCGAGCTGATGGCCGAGTCCGGTGAGTTCGACGTGCTGGTGTCCGACATCGACCACAGCCAGTGGCTGCACGCGGGCGAGCGCGAGCTCGCCACCAACATCGCCAACGACCTGCGCGCGGCCTGCCACCGGACCGATCTGTTCCCGTGCGTGATCACGGTCACCACCGCCGACCCGCCGATCGAGGACATCGAGTGGGCGCGGCAGCACGACATCCCGCTGCTGAAGGGCTCGCTGCCGGGGCTGCGGGCGCTGGCCGCACGGCTCGTGCACCGGCAGCGCGTGCCGGCGTCGCGCCTGCTGCCGGCCGCCTCGCCGCTGCCCGGCGCCGGCGACCTGCCGGAGCTGGAGTCGGCCCGGATCGCCGCCTCCTACGGCCTCTCATATGTGCGCGCCGAGCGCTGCGCGACCGCTGACGAGGCCGCGGCGGCCGCCGAGCGGATCGGCTACCCGGTCGTCGTCAAGATCGACAACGTCGCCCACAAGGCCAGGGTCGGGGGCGTGGCGCTGGGCCTGGCCGACGCCGCCGGAGTGCGTGAGGCGGCCAGGCGGATGGGCGGCCGCGTGATCGTGGCCGAGCAGGTGCTGGGTGGCGTCGAGCTGATGATCGGCGTCACCCGCGACCCCGACTTCGGCGCCACCGTCTCGGTCGGCATCGGCGGCGGCCTGGCGGAGGCGCTGGAGCTGATCACCCACAGCCTGGCCCCCCTCGATGCCGACGGCGCCCGCGAGCTGGTTTCGTCGCTGCCCGTGATCGAGCGGCTGCTGGGCGGCGAGGTGCCCGATCACCTGATCGAGGCGATCGTGGCCGTCTCGCGCCTGGCCGCGGAGCACCCCGAGATCTCAGAGATCGACGTCAACCCCCTGCTGGTCTCGCCCGAGCGCGCCGTCGCGCTCGACTGCCTGATCGTGCTGGACAACCCCGAGGAGCGAGCCGCATGAGCGAAGCCGTTCTCTATGAGACCCGTGGCCCCGCGGCCTGGGTGACGCTGAACCGCCCCGAGAAGCTGAACGCCCTGAACGGGGCGGTGCTGGAAGGGCTGCACGCCGCGCTCGACCGGGCGGTGGCCGACGACGAGGTGAAGGTGGTGGTGGTGACAGGGTCCGGCGAGCGCGCCTTCTCGGCCGGCTACGACCTGTCCGCCGAGGCCGCCCACTCCGACATCCCGGCCCATGAGTGGCACGAGGTGCTGGCCACCGACATCGATGCGACCATGAAGCTGTGGGCGCTGCCGAAGCCCACCATCGCGGCCGTGCGTGGCTACTGCCTGGCGGGCGGCTGTGAGCTGGCGATGGCCTGCGACATGATCCTCAGCACCGAGAGCGGCCGATTCGGGGAGCCCGAGATCCGGTATGGATCGGGACCGGTGACGCTGCTGATGCCCTTCCTGCTGGGCCAGAAGAAGACGAACGAGCTGCTGTTCACCGGCGACATGATCGATGCCCAGGCGGCGGAGCGAGCCGGGATGATCAACCGCGTCGTGGCCGAGGACGAGCTGGACGCGGAGGTGGAGGCGCTGGTGCGCAAGATCGCGCCGACGCCGCTGCCGGTGCTGCGTCTGACCAAGATCGCGCTGGTGCGGGCGTATGAGGCGATGGGGCTGCGGGAGGCGGTCAACATCAATCTCGATCTATCGTCCATGTTGAACGCGGCCGACGCGCCGGAGCAGCGAGAGTTCATGCAGATCGTCCAGTCGAGTGGGCTGAAGGCCGCGCTCGCCTGGCGTGACAACCGCTATGGAGAGGTACTAGGGGGTGTGAAGTCGTGAGCGCAACAAGCACTATTGATCCCGCCCGGCTGGCCAGCGTGATCGAGGCCGAGGAGGCCACGTTCAACGAGCGGCACAAGCATTCGCGCGAGATGACCGAGCGTGCCCGCCGGTCGCTGGCCGGGGGCGTCGCCTCCAGCTGGCAGGACACCGAGCCGCACCCGATCTACCTGGTCGAGGGGCACGGGTCGAAGGTGGTCGACGTCGACGGCAACGAGTACGTCGACTTCCACAACGGCTACGGCGCGATGGCGGTCGGCCATGCGCATCCGCGCATCGCAGAGGTCGTCTCCGAGCGCGTCCGCCTGGGCACCCACTTCGCGCAGCCGACCGAGGACTCGATCGCCGTCGCGGAGCATCTGCAGAAGCGCTTCGGCCTGCCGCTTTGGCGGTTCGGCAACTCCGGCACCGAGTCGACGCTGGACGCCGTGCGGCTCGCGCGTGCCTACACCGGACGCGACGTCCTGTTCAAGATCGAGGGCTCCTATCACGGGCACCACGACGCGCTGATGGTGTCGGTGGCGCCTCCGGCCGACAAGATCGGCCCCTACGACGATCCCGTGTCGGTGCCCCAGACCCTGGGCCTGCCGGCCGACTACGTGAAGCTGACCAGGGTGGTGCCGTTCAACGACCTGGAGGCGCTCGAGCGCACGCTCAACCGCTACAAGGGCCAGGTGGCCGGCATGATCGTGGAGCCGGCGATGATGAACGCCGGGTTCGTACTGCCCGAGGAGGGCTACCTGCAGGGAGTCAAGGACCTGCTGCACGAGCACGGCGCGCTGCTGGTGTTCGACGAGGTCAAGACCGGCGCCACGCTCTCCTACGGTGGCGCCGTCGAGGCCTTCGGCGTGACGCCCGACCTCCTGTGCCTGGCCAAGTCGGTCGGCGGCGGGCTGCCCTGCGGGGCGATCGGAGGCACCGACGAGGTGATGGGCTGGATCGCGGACGGCAAGATCGACCAGGTCGGTACGTTCAACGGCAACCCGCTGACCATGGCCGCGATGCACGCGACGCTGACCGAGATCCTGGTGCCGGACGCCTACACCGAGTTCTCGCGGCTGGGTGAGATCCTGCGCGAGGGGTGCGACGGCGTGATCGAGAGCAACGGGCTGGCCGGGTACACGACCGTGCTGGGTGCCCGCGGCGCCGTCACCTATCGGGCCGAGCGCGTCCGCAACTACCGCGACTACCTCGAGGTGTCCGACCAGCTCGCATACGTGAACTGGCTGGCGCAGTTCAACCGTGGCGTGTTCATGGCGCCGTGGGGCAAGTCCGAGAACTGGACGCTGTCGGTGCAGCACAGCGAGGACGACGTGCGGCGCTACGTCGACAACTTCGAGTATCTCGGGAAGGCGCTGTCCGCATGAAGGCGGTCGTCTTCGAGGAACACGGCGGCACCGAGGTGCTGAGCTACACCGACATCCCCGAGCCGGAGCCGGGGCCTTACGAGGTGTTGATCGAGGTGAAGGCGGCCGGCGCCAACTTCAACGACATCTGGGCCCGGCGGGGGATGCCGGGCATGAAGGTGATCTTCCCGCACGTCTCCGGATCGGACGTGTCGGGCGTGGTGGCCGCGCTCGGCTCGGAGGTCACGGGCACCGGCTTCGGTTCCTCGTCGCTGCAGGTCGGCGACGAGGTGGTCGTGCACCCCGGCCTCTCCTGCCGCACCTGCGACTTCTGCGTCACCGGGCGGGAGTTCTTCTGCCGCCAGTTCCGGATCTGGGGTTTCCAGAGCGGGCCCAACGACGGAGGTCACTCCGAGTACGTGACGATGCCGGCGGTGAACGTGCTGCCCAAGCCGTCCAACCTCAGCCACGAGGAGGCGGCATCGATGCCGCTGGTGCTGGAGACGGCCTGGCGGATGCTGGTCAGCCGGGCCAGGGTGCAGCCCGGCGAGCACGTGCTGATCTGGGGCGGCGTGGGCGGCCTCGGCACCATGGCCATCCAGATCTGCCGGATGTTCGGCGCCAACCCGATCCCCGTCGTGGGCAGCGAGCAGAAGGTGGCCAAGGCCGAGCAGTTGGGCGCCGTCAACGTGATCGACCGCTCCAGCCAGGACGTGGTGGCCGAAGTCAAGGCGATCACCGGCAAGGCCGGCGCCGACATCGTGTTCGAGCACTCCGGCCAGGAGACCTGGCCCACCTCGATGGCGGCGCTGCGCTGGGGCGGGCGCCTCGTCGTGTGCGGCGCGTCGACCGGTTTCGAGGCCGTCACCGACCTGCGCTTCCTGTGGAACAAGCAGCAGAACCTGCTTGGCTCGCACCTGTCCAACAAGGCCGAGCTGTCGGCGGCGCTGCGGGCGGTCGAGGCGGGTGCGATCAAGCCCGTGATCGACCGTGTGCTGCCGCTGTCGGACGTTGCCTCGGGCCAGCAGCTGATGGAGGATCTGCAGGTGCAGGGGAAGGTGGTCTACGTCCCCTGAGCCGATCGACTCCGACCCGCGACGGCCCGGGTAGCGGTGCGGGCATGCTGAGCCTGGCCGTCGTGGGGCACGTGGAGTGGGTCACCCACACCGACGCGCGGTTCATCCCGCCGGCCGGCGAGATCGTGCACCTGACCGACCCGCTCGTCCAGCCCGCGGGCGGCGGAGCGGTGACGGCGGCCGCACTGGTGCGGATGGGCGCCGGCGTGCAGTTCTTCACGGCCGCGGGCGACGACGTGCCGGTGGTGGAGGCGATGGAGCAACTGGGGGTGCGGACCCACGCGGCGCCGCGTCGCGGCCGGCACACGCGTACGCTGGTGATGCGGGACCCCAGCGGCGAGCGCACGATCTGCGTGATTGGCGCGAACCTGCACCCCGCCGCCGAGGATCCGTTGCCGTGGGCCGCGCTTGCGGACTGCGACGGCGTCTACTTCACGGGCTCCGATCCGGCAACGCTGCGCCTGGCCAGGCAGGCCCGGGTGCTGGTGGTGACGGCGCGCCGGTTCGACGTGCTGGCCGCAAGTGGGGTGCAGGCGGACGTGCTGGTCGGCAGCGGCAGCGACCGCGGCGAGCAGTACGACCTGGGTCGCCTGGCGGTGCAGCCGCGCCACGTGATCGTGACCGACGGAGAGCGTGGAGGCACCGGCTATCGGGCGGTGCCGCCGCCGGCCCCGAAAGTCGACAGCTACGGCGCCGGTGACACGTTCGTGGCCGGGTTGCTGTTCGGAATGGCGGACGACCGGCCGCTCGCCGATGCCCTTGCGCTGGCCGCCGAGCAGGCCGCCGAGGCGGTCACCTGGCGCGGCGCGTATCCCCCGCAGGGCCCCCGAGTGAGTTGGTAGGCTTCGCCTCCGTGAGACGCCCCCTGGCAACGCTCGTAACCGCCGCCGTGCTGGGCGCAGCGGGACTCACCGCATCCGGCTGTGGCGTCCAGAGCGGCGTCGCCGGGTCGGGGGGAGCCGATCTCGCCAACGGCAAGAAGCTGTTCATCACCACCTGCGGTGGCTGCCACACGCTGGCGGACGCCGGCACCAAGGGTACGATCGGCCCCAACCTGGACGATGCCTACGAGGAGCCGCGGGCCGAGGGCTTCGAGGACTCGTCGTTCGAGGCGCTGGTGCGCGAGCAGATCATGCTGGGGTTCCCCTACGCGCACCCGACGCCGATGCCCGCGAACCTGCTCAAGGGCCAGGACGCACAGGACGTCGCCGCCTACGTGGCGTCGGTTGCCGCGGTTCCCCTGCCGCCGGGCGCGAGCACCCAGTAGCGCCATGGTCACCGAGACGATTGCGGTGGCGGGCATGAGCTGCGGCGGCTGCGAGCAGCGCGTGCACGACGCCGTGATGGCGCTGCCGGGGGCGGTTTCGGTGACGGCCGAGCACATCGGCGACGAGGTCGAGGTCACGTTCGACCCGGCCCGCCTAGATGTGAAGGCGATCCGCGGGGCGATCGCGGCCGCCGGCTTTCGCCCCTCGCCGTGACCGGCGCAACCATGGGAGCAGGGCCCAGCCGGTATGGACTGCCTTTACAAATACCTAACCAAAACGGCGATCTTTCCTGACAACACGCATGGAGAATCGCCTCCGGACGCTGCGATCGAACGTGCCCACACCTCGCAGCTACCTGCCTCCTCCGACGGCCCGCTCTGCGGGTCGTCGGTCTTTTGACCGGTAGGCCGCCGAGCGGGCCCTGGATACACTCAGGCCCTTCGTGACATCGACCGGGGCGGGGGCGCGTGGATCTACTCGAGTACCAGGGCAAGCAGCTGTTCGCGCGGTTCGGGTTGCCCGTCTCCGAGGGTGCCCCGGCGGCCACCGCCGCCGAGGCGCGGGCTGTGGCCGAGCAGCTCGGCGGGCCGGTGGTGGTGAAGGCCCAGGTGCTGGTGGGCGGGCGCGGCAAGGCCGGCGGCATCAAGCTGGCGGCCGACCCGGCCGAGGCCGAGCAGCACGCCGCAGCGATCCTGGGGATGGACATCCGCGGCCACACCGTCCGGCAGCTGTGGATCGAGCGCGCCTCCGACATCGCCAGCGAGTACTACTTCTCGATCACTTTCGACCGCGGCGCCAAGCAGCCGTTGCTGATGCTGACAACTGAGGGCGGGGTCGAGATCGAGACGGTGGCCGAGGAGTCGCCCGAGGAGCTGGCGCGCCTGCACGTCGACCCGCTGATGGGGCTGCAGCCGTTCCACGTTCGCCGCCTCTGCTTCGCGGCCGGCATCCCGGCCCCCGAGGTGAAGCAGGTGGGTGCGATCATCGAGGGCGCCTACCGCGCCTTCATCGAGACCGACGCGATGCTGGTCGAGATCAACCCGCTGATCGTCACCCCGGATGGGGTGGTGCGCGCGCTCGACTCGAAGTACACCGTCGACGACAACGCGCTCTACCGGCATCCCGACATCGCCGGCATGGGCGACGCCGAATCCGGTGACCCGCAGGAGCGGCTGGCCCGCGAGCGCGGGGTCAACTTCGTGAAGCTCGACGGCGGCGACATCGGCACGCTCGCCAACGGCGCCGGGCTGGCCATGTCCACCCTGGACGTGGTGGCCGCGGCGGGCGAGGCCACCGGCCATCGCCCGGCCAACTTCCTGGACGTGGGCGGCGGCGCCGATGCGGAGGCGATCGCCACCGCGATGGAGGTGCTGCTCTCCGACCCGAACGTGCGGGCGGTGCTGTTCAACGTGTTCGGCGGCATCACCCGCGGCGACGAGGTCGCCCACGGCATCCTGACCGCGCTGGAACGGCTGGACGCCACGCTGCCGATCGTGGTACGGCTGGATGGCACCAACGCCGACCAGGGCCGCCGCATCCTGGCCGACGCCGCGCCGCCCAACCTGCACGTGGAGGCGACGATGCTGGGGGCGGCCGCACGGGTGGTCGAGCTGGTCGAGGGGAGCGCCGCCTGATGCCGATCATCGTGACCGCCGAGACGCGCCTGGTCGTGCAGGGCATCACCGGACGCGAGGGCAGCTTCCACGCGCTGCGGAACCGCGACTACGGCACCGCCGTCGTGGCCGGCGTGACGCCGGGCAAGGGCGGCCAGGACGTGGACGGCGTGCCGGTCTACGACACGGTCGCCGAGGCGGTCGCCGAGCGGGGCGCGAATACGGCGATGGTGTTCGTGCCCCCGCGGTTCGCGGCCGACGCGATCTACGAGGCGGTCGATGCGGGCTGCGGCACCATCATCTGCATCACCGAGGGCATCCCCGCCCACGACATGCTGCGGGTCTACAACTACATCCGCCCGCGCGGGGTGACCATGCTCGGGCCCAACTGCCCCGGTGCGCTGTCGCCGGGCATCGCC
>DATNEO010000166.1:0-10856 GCA_035553035.1 Gaiellales bacterium
CTCGTCGACCTCGGCGGCGTCGAGGCGCTGCTCCCGGGCAGCGAGCAGGTGCCGGGCGAGCGCTACGAGCACGGCGCCCGGATCAAGGCCGTGATCATCGACGTGCGCAGCGGCACGAAGGGCCCGCAGATCGTGCTCTCCCGCCGCTCCGAGGAGCTCATCCGCGAGCTGTTCGAGCTCGAGGTGCCCGAGATCGCCGACGGCCTGGTGGTCATCCGCGCGGTCGCCCGCGAGGCCGGTTATCGCTCGAAGATCGCCGTCGAGTCCCGCGTCCAGGGCGTCGACCCGGTGGGCGCCTGCGTGGGTCCCCGCGGCTCGCGCGTGCGCATGGTGGTGTCGGAGCTGCGCGGCGAGAAGATCGACATCATCCCCTGGAACGACGAGCCGGCCAGGTTCGTGGCCAAGGCGCTGGCCCCGGCCAAGGTGCGCGAGGTCTACGTCGACGATGCCGCCCAGCAGGCCACCGTGGTGGTGCCGGACGGCGAGCTTGCGCTGGCCATCGGCAAGGAGGGCCAGAACGCCCGCCTCGCCCACCGGCTGACCGGCTGGCGTATCGACATCGTGTCCGAGACCGAGCACTACGCCGAGGACACCGACGTGCCGTACACCGGCGCCGAGGGCGAGGAGGACGAGTTCCCCGGCCGCTGCATCGCGGTCACGTCGTCCGGCAAGCGCTGTCCCAACCAGGCACTCGACGGAAGCCGGTACTGCGGCGTGCCCGCTCATCGCGAGCTGGCCGCCAAGGAGGAGGGAGCGGCCGCGTCGTAGCCGATCCGATCAGGCAGTGCGCCGGCTGCGGCCGGCGGCGCCCCAAGGCCGAACTGCTGCGGCTGGTGCTCGACGGCGAGATGATCGTCTTCGACACCGCCCAGCGTCTGCCGGGGCGAGGCGCCTACCTGTGCCCCGGTCAGGAATGCCTGACGCGGGGGACACGCAAGGGGGCGTTGGCCAGGCGGTTGAAGGCGCCATCAGGCGCCGCCGCCGGCCTCGAGCGGCGGATCCCGGTTGAGCAGGGGCCGCCGGTTTGGGAGAATTGAGGACTGAATGGCAAAACGAACGGTCACAGACATCGCCCGCGAGCAGGGCGTCACGGAGGCTGAGGTCAAGGAAAAGCTTGACGCGGCCGGCACCGCCTCGGGCACGGACGACCTGATCGACGACGACGACGTGCGCCGCGCGTTCGGCGCCAAGGCCACCGTTCCCGCCCAGGAGCCGGGCCAGGCCGCCCGCCAGCCGCGCCCACAGCGGGGCGCCACGGCCGGTCGCCGCCGCCGCGTCGTGATCGACTCGCAGGCCGGCCGCCGTCCCGGTCAGCGCCGCGACCGCGGGGCGCCGCGTCCGGAGGTCAAGCGCGAGCCGGAGGTGCCGACCGGGCCGGTCAAGGTCGAGTCGGGGGTCACGGTCAAGGACCTGGCCGAGAAGCTCGGCATCAGCCCCGCCAAGATCATCGCCTACATGATGTCGGAGGGACAGATGGTGACGCTGACGGTGTCGCTGTCCGACGACGACGTGCTGCTGATCGGCCTCGAGTTCGACCGCGAGATCACGATCGCGCACACGGCCGACGAGGAGGACGAGGAGGTCGTCTACGACGATCCCGAGGACTCGCTCAAGCAGCGGCCTCCGGTGGTAACGATCATGGGTCACGTCGACCACGGCAAGACCACGCTGCTCGACTCGATCCGCGAGTCGTCGGTGGTATCGACCGAGGCCGGCGGCATCACGCAGCACATCGGCGCCTATCAGGTCGACGTGGACGGCGGTCGCAAGGTCACCTTCCTCGACACCCCCGGCCATGAAGCCTTCACGGCGATGCGCGCGCGCGGCGCCAAGGTCACCGACGTGGCCGTGCTGGTGGTCGCAGCGGACGACGGTGTGATGCCCCAGACGGTGGAGGCGATCGATCACGCCAAGGCGGCATCGGTGCCGATCGTGGTGGCCGTCAACAAGGTCGACAAGGAGGACGCGAATCCGGAGCGGGTGCGCGGCGAGCTGGTCAACCACGGGCTGCAGCCGGAGGAGTGGGGCGGAGACACGATCTTCGTCGACGTCTCGGCCAAGGCCAAGCAGAACCTCGACCAGCTGCTCGAGATGCTGCTGCTGCAGTCGGACGTGCTGGAGCTGAAGGCCAACCCGACCGCCGAGGCGAGCGGGGTCATCATCGAGTCGCGCCTGGACGTCGGCCGCGGGCCGGTGGCGACGCTGCTGGTGCAGCGCGGCACCCTGCGCGTGGGCGACGCGGTCGTGGCCGGCGACGCGTGGGGACGCGTGAAGGCCCTGAACGACCACAACGGCAAGCGCGTCAAGGAGGCCGGGCCGGCTGTGCCGGTCGAGATTCTGGGCTTCGACAAGCCGCCGCCGGCGGGCGAGTTCTGCCACGTGGTCGAGAACGACCGGATCGCTCGCCAGATGGCGCAGAAGCGCGCACAGCGCATACGCACCGAGATGCTGGCCCGCCGCAACAAGGCGGTCAGCCTGGAGGATCTGTTCTCCGCGGTGCAGGAGGGCGCGGTGCAGGAGCTGGGCCTGATCATCAAGGCCGACGTGCAGGGCTCGGTCGAGGCCGCCGAGGGCGAGATCGCCAAGATCCAGCACCCCGAGGTGACGGTCAGCGTGATCCACTCCGGCGTCGGCGGCATCACCGCCTCGGACATCAACCTGGCCGCCGCGTCCAACGCGATCGTGGTCGGCTTCAATGTCCGCCCGAATGCCGAGGCGAAGGCGCTGGCCGAGCGCGAGGGCGTCGACATCCGCACGTACAAGGTCATCTACCAGCTGACCGAGGACATCCAGCAGGCGCTGATCGGCATGCTCGCCCCCGAGCAGGTCGAGGAGATCCTGGGCGAGGCCGAGGTGCGCCAGACGTTCAAGGTCTCGCGGCTGGGCACGATCGCCGGCTGCATGGTCACCAGCGGCGTCATCCAGCGCGGTGCGCAGGTGCGGCTGCTGCGCGACGGCGCGATCGTCCACGACGGCCGTATCGCCACGCTGCGACGCGTCCAGGACGACGTCCGCGAGGTGCAGCAGGGATTCGAGTGCGGCCTCACGATCGAGGGCTACAACGACGTCAAGGAAGGCGACGTGCTGGAGGTCTACACGGTCAAGGAAGTCGCCCGAACCGGCTAGTAGCGCTCGGAAGCGAGACGGACCAGCCGTTCCAGGCCGATGCCGCTCGTGAACAGGCGCTCGGCCCGGTCGGACAGCAGCCGCTGCGTCCAGTCGGTGCTGCCGCCGTCGGCCACCGACAGGCTGCGGCCGTCGCGCTCGGCGTCGATGTTCAACAGCAGGCCGTTGTAGTACCCGATTCCCGCCAGACGACCGACCCGGAAGCCGAACCGGGCTTCCGGGAACTGCTCCTGCAGCGGGGCGTAGACCCGCTCCCGCACCAGCTCCAGCAGCCGGGCGCCCTCGACCCGGTCGGCGAACCGATCCACCGGCACGCCCGACTCGGCCAGCAGCTGCTCCGGATCGAGATCGTCGTCCCGGGCCTGGTCGGCGAGGTCGTCGAGGTCGGCCCGCGCCTCTCGGCAGAGCGCGCGCAGCAGGCCGGTGTCGCTGACCTCGACCACCGGACGGCCGGCGTCGTGGCCGGCCGCCGCCAGGGCCGCGATCACGCGCAGGTGTATGGCGATGTGCTCGTGCAGGGCGGCCAGCCCGAAGCCGTGGTCGGGCTGCCGGCGACCCGCGCTGACCAGGCCGAACAAGCCGAAGTGCTGGTTCCAGCCACCGCCGAACCGTTGCATGCGCAGCACCCGTCCCACCCAGCAGAGCCGCACCGGGGCCTCGCCGGCGCGCCGCCGCAGGGCCGCCTCCAGCGCCAGGCTGGTGGTGGGGTCGGCCAGCACCTCGCCGCCGCGGACGGTGGCAAGGGACAGATTCTGATCGAGCCCGCCCAGCACCGTGTTGATGCCGGCCGGTGCCACCGGCGAGAGCGTCACCGGCTCGAACCCGGGCGCGGCGTCGACCGCCAGCAGCCCTGCCAGCTGCAGCGCGCGCCCGTCCACGGCGACCGGCGCCAGCGTGGCGTCGTCGCGCCGGGCCTGAAGGACGCGCGCCGGGTCGAGACCCGCCGCGCGGCGCCGGGTCACGTGCAGCAGTAGCGAGCGCAGGTCGGAGGCGGGCAGCTCCTCGAGCTGGTCGACCAGCGCCCCCTGTCGGCGGAGGCGCCTCACCACCGGGCCCGGTGGCGGCATGTCCAGCCAGCGGCGCATCCGCAGCTCCATCAGGTCGGGCGCCGCCTCGGCCGGGTGCGGCCCGGCGATCACCTCGAAGCCGCAGCCGCGGTAGAGGTCGAGGGCGCCCGTGTTCAACTCGCGCACGTCCAGCTCGATCGAGGCGCTGCCCTGGCGCGCCGCCCAGCGGCACACGCCCTCCACGAGGCGCTGGCCGATCCCGCGCCGGCGCCACTGCGGGTCGACCCACATCGCCACCAGGTCGGCCGCCCGGCTGGGGTCGAGGCGCAGGCCGGTGACGCTGCCGACGTGGCGGTCGCCGTCAACGACGTGGAACGTGGCCACTTGCGAGCTCTGCGCCGCGATCGCGGCACGTTCCCGCCAGAACTCGTCCGGCTGCGCCGCCTCGTCGGCGTGACGCGACGCGAACGCATCCGGCGCGTCCAGCAGCATCGCCAGGCGCACGCGGCGCAACTCATCCACCTCGTCGACGCGGACGCGTCGCATGCGCAGGTTGCTCACGCGTCAACCGTACGCGATCCGCCCTCGAACACGGCCTGGGCATGTGCGCTCGTGCCCAGCACCAGCACCTCGTCGCCGGCTCGCAGCACCGAGTCGCCGCGGGCCTGGCGGGCGGCGCCGTCGCGCATGATCAGGCTGATCCAGGCGCGCTCGCCGAGGACGAGGTCGCGCAGCGCCACTCCGTCCGCGGGCGACCCGGCGGCGACCACGTAGCGCCCGACCTCCTGCGGCTCATCGCGGAGGCGCACCGACAAATCCCACGGCTCCTGGTGGATCTGCCGCATCTGCAGGCCGACCCGGCCGGCCACCGTCGGCACCAGCGAGCCCTGCACGACCACCGAGAACATCACGACCACGAACACGATCCCGTAGATGCGGTGGGCGTGGTCGACGCCCTCCAGCAGCGTGAAGGCGGCCAGCAGGATCGGCACCGCGCCGCGCATGCCGGCCCAGGCGATGAACACCTTCTCGCCCCGCGTCAGGCGTGCCCGCGCCAGCAATGCTGTCACCACCAGCGGCCGTGCCACGAACGTCAGCAATACCGCCACCGCCAGGCCGTCCAGCCAGACGCTGCGCAGGTCGAGCGAGCCAAGGTCGATGGTCAGCCCCAGGGCGACGAACACGACGATCTCGCCGAGGCTGGCGAGCGCCTTGTGGAAGTGCTCGATCTCGGCCTTGTAGGGCGCGCGTAGGTCGGCGATCAGCACGCCGGTGACGAAGACCGCCAGGAAGCCGGAGCCGTGCAGCACCGAGGCCAGGCCGTACACGATGCCGGCGGCGGACAGGGTCAGGAGCGGGTACAGGGCGGAGTCGGGCAGCATCAGGTCGCGCATGGCCCGCCCCAGCGCGAGGCCGCCGATCACGCCGACGGCCAGGCCGACCGCCATCTGGACCACGAAATCCTCCGCGATCGCCACGCTCGAGCCGTTGCTGGTGGCGATGTCGAGCAGGCCGATCACCAGCGCGATCCCGACCGGGTCGTTCACGCCGGACTCGCCCTTGAGGATGTCGTCGCTGCGGCCGCTCACCTCGCTGCCGCCCAGCACCGAGAACACCACCGCTGGGTCGGTGGGCGCGAGCGCCGCCCCGATCAGGAGCGATGTCGTCCAGCTGGGACCGAAGAGCACGTGGACGAGCACCGCCAGCAGGCCCGCCACCAGGAAGGTGCCGACCACCCCCAGGCTCACGATCGGCCACAGCGACTCCCGGAACCGGGCCATACCTATGTCCTGGCCGCCGTCGAACAGGATCACGATCAGCGCCACCAGGCAGATCCGCTCGACGTCGTGGATCGTCAGCAGCGGCGCCAGGTTCGGGATCAGGTCGGACGACACCGTGGCCGCCGCCAGGAACAGCGCCGGGGCGGGCACGCGCAGATGCCCGCTGATGCGGCTGGACAGGATGGCGACCGCGAAGCCGACCGCGACGATCAGCACCACGCGGCCGAACTCGGCGGCGTCGGTCACGAATCCATCCTAGTAGGGGCGGCTCTAGACTCGGTGCCATGACGGAGGGCTTCGTGGGCATCCTGCGATTCGAGCTACACCTGCCCGAGAACGGGTCGCTGAAGGGCAAGCGCAAGCATCTGCTGAGCGTCAAGAGCCGACTGGAGCGGCGCTACGGGGCGTCCGTCGCCGAGATCGGGTACCACGAGCTGTGGCAACGGTCGCTGCTGGTGATGGTGGTGGCGCGGCGTGAGGCGGGGGACGCAATGCACGCCCTGGACGAGGCCCGCGGCTACCTTTCATCTCAGGAGTTCGAGCTGGCGCGGGCGGACGCGCAGGTGTTGTCGGTGGAGGAGGCAATCGGGTGAGCGAGCGGATGCGACGGGTGAACGAGTCGCTGCGCAAGGTGCTGGCTGACGGAGTCGAGCGGTTGGGCGACCCCTCGGTGGGATTCGTCACGGTCACCGGCGTCCGGGCCACCACCGACTTCAGCCAGGCCATCGTCTACGTCAGCGTGCTCGGCAGCGAGAAGCGGCGCACACGGTCGCTGCGCGCGCTCGAACGCGCGCACGGCGTGCTGCAGCAGCGTGTTGCGCGCGAGTTGCGTCTGAGGCGTACCCCTCAGCTGATCTTCCAGTATGATGAGACCCTTGATCGTGCTCTGCGCATGAGCGAACTGCTTGATCAGGTTGTGCCTGCGCCGCCTCCCGAAGAGCACGTCAACGAGACTCCCGATGACAGACAGCCCGACCTCCCGTGAGCTTGACGACGTGGTGGCCGCACTCGCGGCGGCCGACCGCGTGCTGATCGCGTCTCACGAGAATCCCGACGGCGACGCCATCGGCTCGATGTCAGCGGCGGCGCTCGCCTTGCGCGCCGCCGGCAAGCAGGTGCGGATGTACCTGCACCCCGATTCGCCGCTGCCCCACGAGTACGGCTTCCTGAACATGGACGGGCTGGAGCGCAGCATCGAGCCCGGCTCGACCGAGGGCTGGACGCTGCTGGCGCTGGACTGCGGCAACGAATCGCGCCTCGGGCCCGACCACGAGCAGCTGCGGGCCGGCTTCGCGCAGGTGATCGACGTCGACCACCACCACGACAACTCCCGCTTCGGAGACGTCAATTACGTGGACGGCCACGCCTCGTCGACCGCCGAGATCCTCGCCCGCATCTGCGATGGGCTGGGGATCGAACTGACGCCCCAGATCGCGGAGGCCCTGTACGTCGGCCTGGTCACCGACACCGGCCGGTTCCAGTACCGCACCACCAGCCCGGCGGCGCTGCGGCTGGCGGCACGCCTGGTGGAGGCCGGTGCGGACGTGCACAAGGTCTTCGAGCTGGTGTTCGAGACGCTGCCGCTGGGCAAGATGCAGCTGCTGGGGCGCGTGCTCGAGCACATGCAGTCGTACGAGGGCGGGCGGCTGCTGGTCAGCTACGTGACGCGGGACGACCTGGCGCTGGTGGAGGGTGACGAGGCCACCACGGAGGGCCTGATCGACAACCTGCGGGCGGTGGACGGCGTGCAGGTGGCGGCGCTGATCCGCGAGCAGGTGCCGCACCCCGACGGGACGATCACGCCCAACCGCGTGTCGCTGCGCTCGCGCGGGTCGATCGACGTGTCCCAGATCGCGCGCAAGTCGCAGGGCGGCGGCCACAAGCAGGCGGCCGGCTTCTCGCACCCCGGCAGCATCGAGGAGATCCGCGAGTTCATCGTCGACGAGGTCGCAAGCCAGCTGGCCGAATCCGCCGCGTAGACTGCGGCGCGTGACAGGACTGCTGCTCGTCGACAAGCCCCCGGGACCCACGTCGTTCGCGGTGATCCGCCGGCTGCGGCCGCTGACCGGCCCGAAGGTGGGGCATGCCGGCACGCTCGACCCGTTCGCGACCGGCCTGCTGCTGGTGCTGGCGGGGCGGGCAACGCGGCTGGCGACGTTCCTGTCCGGCCTTGACAAGCGCTACCGCGCCGTCGTGCAGTTCGGCGCGGTCTCCTCGACGCTCGACCCGGAGGGCGAGATCTCGCAGACCGGCGGGCGGACGGACGTTGCCGCCGTGGGGGAGGCGGCGGCCGCGCTCACCGGCGAGGTGCTGCAGGAGGTGCCGCTGGCCTCGGCCGTGCGGGTGGCCGGAGAGCGCTCCTACGCGCGCATGCGGCGGGGCGAGACCGAGGCGCCGCCGCCGCGGATGGTGACGATCGAGCGGCTGGATCTGGTCTCGTTCGACGAGGAGGCACAGCGGGCGGTGATCGACGTGCGCTGCTCGAAGGGCACATACGTCCGCCAGATCGCGGCCGACCTGGGTGCCGCGACGGCCGCCGGCGGCTACTGCAGCGAGCTGCGGCGGACGCAGGTGGGGGAGTTCACGGTGGATCGGGCCGCCTCGCCTGAGCGGATCCTGGAGGAAGGCGACGGGCAGTGGATGATCGAGCCACGCGAGGCGCTGCCACACCTGCCGGAGCGGGTGCTGGACGGCCGCGAGCTGGAGGACGTGCTGCACGGGCGGATGCTGCCCGCGGCGGGTGAGACGGGGCCCGTGCGGCTGGTGCACGACCGGCGACTGGTCGCGATCGGCCGGCCGGACGAGCAGGGACTGCGACCGGCCGTGGTGCTGGGCGCGTGATCGAGACCAGCCTCGATCGGGCCGAGCCGGCCGCACGCACCGTGGCGCTGGGCAGCTTCGACGGCGTCCACCTTGGCCACCGGCGCGTGATCGAGGCGGCGATCGCGGCAGCGGCAGACCGCGGGACGCGCTCTAGCGTCGTCACGTTCGAGCCGCATCCGATGGTGGTGCTGCGGCCCGAGCTGGCTCCTCACGAGCTGTCGACGCCGGAGCGGCGGTCGCAGCTGGTGGCAGAGCTCGGGCCGGACGAGCTGATCGTGATCCGGTTCGATCATGCCTTCTCACAGATCGAGCACGACCAGTTCGCAGAACGGGTGCTGCACGAGGCGCTCGACGCGCGGCTGGTGATCGTGGGCCGCAACTATCGCTACGGGCACCGCGCGCAGGGGTCGATCGAGACGCTGGCAGCGTCCGGACAGCGGCTGGGATTCGACGTGCAGCCGGCGCCGTTACTGGAGCTGGACGGCGCGCCGGTATCGTCGTCGCGGATCCGCGACCTGTTCGGGGCGGGCGAGGTCGAGCATGCGGCACGGCTGCTGGGAAGGGCGCCGTGGCTGGAGGGCACGGTCGTGCGCGGCGACGGTCGCGGTCGAGAGCTCGGGTTTGCGACCGCGAACCTCGAGTCGGCGCCGCGCAGTGCGATGCCGGCGATCGGCATCTACGCCGGGCGCGCGCACCTGCCCGGGGAGTCACACGCGGCGGCGATCAGCGTCGGCTACAACCCGACCTTCTCGGACGAGCGGGAACGCGTGCGCGTCGAAGCGCACCTGCTGGACTTCGACCGGGACATCTACGGGGAGCCGCTGCGGATCGAGTTCATGCGTCGGCTGCGCGGCGAGCAGCGTTTCGACACGGTCCAGGACCTGGTCGCCCAGGTGCACCGCGACATCGACGCCGTCCGCGCCGAGCCGCTGGTCTGGCACCCGCTCCGGTGATAGAGAGGTGATAGAGAGGTGCCGGGCACCGTCGTATCACCCGTGATGATAGAGAGGTGATAGAGAGGTGCCGGGCACCGTCGTATCACCCGTGACGTCGCCGTGACCCGCACGTGACGGTCAGGCCGGGCGGGTGGAACGGGGGTGTTACCCGGAGGTGACGAGAGTGCAACGGCTGATGGAACGGTGCCCGGCACCTCTCTATCACCCGCCTACAGCCGACGTACCGCCAGCGCCTGCGGTCCGCTCGGCTCCACACGGAAGGCGCGACCGCCGGCGACCTCGCTGACCGCCTCGGTCAGCTCGATGCCGCGGAACACCAGCCCGACCCCGTCGTCCGCCGCATATCCCGCCGGAAGCACGCCCTCGGCCACCCACCGCTCATACGTCGGTTTCCGCAGCAGCTCGCCGTCGTAGTGCGGGCAGAAGCTCCCGGCAAGGAAGCCGAGCCCGTCGTTCAGCGGTGCCAGGTGTGGCCCGAACGAGTCGGTCGAGCACGCCTCGAACCAGCAGTTCGCGCCGGCCGATACGCCTGCCAGCACGATCCCGCGCGACCAGGCCTCGCGCAGCACCACGTCCACGCCGTGCAGCCGCCAGATCGCGAGCATGGTGGCCGTGTTGCCGCCGCCGACATAGATAAGGTGCTGGTCGAGCAGAAACGAGCGGATGTCCTCGACTTCCCGGACGAACAGCGCGAGCACGGACGTCTGGGCGCGGTCGCCGAGGCCGGCGTGGAACGCGTCGACGGCCTCGGCGCGGTCCCCGCCGGCGGTCGGGATATAGCAGACGCGCGGTCGCACCTGCCCGGTCAAGCGCAGGACCTCCTCGTCCAGGCCTGATCCCCAGGGGCCTGCGCCGCCCATGGCGACGATGCACGGCTCGCTCACGTCGCGACTGCGGTCACACCCAGACTCTCGAGCGTACGGCGAAGACCCTCCTCCAGCCCCACCTTCGGCTCCCAGTCGAGCACCTCACGGGCACGGGTGATGTCGGGCTGGCGCACCTTCGGGTCGTCCTCGGGCAGACCTTCGTAGACGAGCTCCGACGTCGTCCCGGTCATCCGCTGGATCACGTCGGCCAGCTCCAGGAGCGTCATCTCGTTGGGATTGCCGATGTTCACCGGCATGTGGTAGTCGCTCATCGTCAGCCGGAAGATGCCCTCGATC
>DATNEO010000167.1:0-3002 GCA_035553035.1 Gaiellales bacterium
CGGCAGCATCCGCTTCGACGGCGAGGACATCACACAGGTGAAGGGGAAGCAGCTGCGCGCGTTGCGCCGTGACGTGCAGATCGTGTTCCAGGATCCCTACGCGTCGCTCAACCCGCGCCGGCGGCTGGGGCACATCGTGGGCATGCCGATGCAGGTGCACGGCATGGGTTCCTCGAGCGAGATCCGCGAGCGCGTAGCGGCGCTGCTGCGCCTGGTCGGCCTCAGCCCGGAGCACATCAACCGCTATCCACACGAGTTCTCAGGTGGGCAGCGGCAGCGGATCGGAGTGGCGCGCGCCCTGGCCGTGAACCCACGGCTGGTCGTGTGCGACGAGCCCGTGTCGGCGTTGGACGTCTCGATCCAGGCGCAGGTGATCAACCTGCTGGACGACCTGCAGGACGACCTGGGATTGACCTACGTCTTCATCGCGCACGACCTGGCGGTGGTGCGGCACGTATCCGACAGGATCGCGGTCATGTACCTGGGTAAGCTGGTGGAGGTGGCTCCGGCCGAGCAGCTTTACCGCGCCCCCGTCCATCCCTACACAGAGGCGCTGCTTTCGGCCGTTCCCGTGCCCGACCCGCGCGCTCCGCGCGACCGGATCGTGCTGACGGGCGATGTGCCGAGTCCGGTCTCGCCGCCCAGCGGCTGCCGTTTTCACCCCCGCTGCCGGTACGCGACCGAGATCTGCGGCCGCGAGGAGCCGCCGCTGATCGCGCACGCCGATGGGAGGGTGGCGGCTTGCCACCACCCGCTGAACGTCCCCGCGGCCGCTGCTTCGAACTAGCGCGCGGAGCCTTCATGCCACGTCAGGCCATCACCTCGTCGCGCGCCGAGACGAACTGCTCGACGGCGAAGTCGAGCTCCTCGATGGTGTGGGCGGCGGACATCTGCGTGCGGATCCGGGCCTTTCCCTGCGGCACCACCGGGTAGGAGAACGCGACGGCGTACACGCCGCGCCGCATCAGTGCGTCGGCCAGCCGTCCGGCCAGGGCGGCGTCGCCGATCATCACCGGCACGATCGGGTGGTCGCCGGGCAGGATGTCGAACCCGAGCTGGGACATGCGGCCCCGGAAATGCGCCGTGTTCGCCTGCAGCGTTTCGCGCAGCTCGCCCGACCGCTCGATCAGGTCGAGCGCGGCCAGTGCCGCCCCGGTCACCGGCGGCGGGATGCTGTTCGAGAACAGGTATGGCCGCGAGCGCTGGCGCAGCAGCTCGACGATCTCGCCCCGCGCTGCGACGTAGCCCCCGCTGGCACCGCCCATGGCCTTGCCCAGGGTGCCCGTGAGCACATCCACGCGGCCGATCACGTCGTGCAGCTCGTGCGTGCCGCGGCCGCCCGGGCCGACGAACCCGACCGCGTGCGAGTCGTCCACCATCACCAGGGCATCGTGCCGCTCGGCCAGGTCGCAGATCTCCGCCAGCCGGGCCACGTAGCCGTCCATCGAGAACACGCCGTCGGTTGCGATCAGCCGGTAGCGGGCGCCGGACGCCTCCCGCAGCCGCGCCTCCAGCTCGTCCATGTCGCTGTTTCGGTACCGCAGCCGTTGCGCCTTGCAGAGCCGGATCCCGTCGATGATCGACGCGTGGTTGAGCTCGTCCGAGATGACGGCGTCGTCGGGGCCGAGCAGCGCCTCGAACAGGCCGCCGTTGGCGTCGAAGCAGGAGCTGTAGAGGATCGCATCCTCGCTGCCCAGGAACTCGCTGAGACGCCGTTCCAGGTCTCGGTGGAGTGTCTGGGTACCGCAGATGAAGCGCACGGAGGCCATGCCGAATCCCCAGCGATCGAGCGCCTCGTGCGCCGCCGCCACGATCTCCGGGTGGCTGGCCAGCCCCAGGTAGTTGTTCGCGCAAAGGTTCAGGACGCGGCCCGACCCGGACACGTCGACCATGTCCGCCTGCGGCCCTTCGATCTCGTGCTCCGTCTTGTAGAGCCCCTGGCTGCGCAGATCGGCGATCCGCGCTGCCAGGTCGGTTGTCAGCGCACCTGTGGTCAGATCTCCCTCCAGTCGAGCAGCACCTTTCCCGAATCGCCGGACGCGGCCGCGGCGAACCCGGCCTCGAACTCGTCGTAGCGGAAACGGTGCGTAATGACGGCTGAGATGTCCAGCCCGGACTGCAGCATCACCGTCATCTGGTACCAGGTCTCGTACATCTCACGGCCGTAAATGCCCTTCAGGGTCAGCATGTTGAACACGACCTGCGTCCAGTCGATCGCGATCTCCTCGGTGGGGATGCCCAGCATCGCGATCCGCCCGCCGTGCGACATGTTGGCCAGCATCGCGTGCAGCGCATCGCCGTTCCCCGACATCTCGAGGCCGATGTCGAAGCCCTCGGTCATGCCCAGCTGCCGCTGCACGTCGGCCAGCGGTTGCCTGCCCGGGTCGATCGTGATCGTCGCTCCCAGCCGTGCCGCCAGATCGCGGCGGTAGGCGTTGGGGTCGCTGACCGCGACGTGGCGGGCGCCCGCGTGGCGCACGACCGCCGCGGCCATGCAGCCGATCGGGCCGGCGCCCGTGATCAGCACGTCCTCGCCCAGCACGGGGAAGGCCAGCGCGGTGTGAACGGCGTTGCCGAACGGGTCGAAGATGGCGGCGATCTCGGGGTCGATGCCGGGCCAGTGGTGCCAGATGTTGGTCATCGGGAGGGCGATCAGCTCGGCGAACGCGCCGGGGCGGTTGACGCCGACACCCTGCGTGTGGGCGCACAGCTGGCGGCGGCCGGCCATGCAGTTGCGGCAGCGGCCGCAGACCACGTGGCCCTCGCCGCTGACCAGGTCGCCGGCGTGGAAGTCGCTGACGTTGTCTCCGACGGCGACGATCTCACCCACGAACTCGTGGCCCACAACGAGCGGCACCGGAATCGTGCGCTGCGCCCAGGCGTCCCAGCGGTGGATGTGCACGTCGGTGCCGCAGATGCCGGTGCGGTGCACGCGGATCAGCACGTCGTTGATGCCGTACTCCGGCTCGGGGACGTCCTCCAGCCACAGGCCAGGTTCGGCC
>DATNEO010000168.1:0-3579 GCA_035553035.1 Gaiellales bacterium
GAGGAGACCGGCAACCGGCGGGTGGCGCCGGGTCGGTACTCGAGGATGTCGAAGACGCCGTGCCCGGCCGGGTCGCGTCCGGTCAGGAAGGTCGGCCAGGCCGCCCAGGAGTGCGACGGCAGGCACGAGCGGGAGACGCCCTTGCGGCCGCGGTCGATCAGCGCCGCCAGGTTGGGCAGCTCGCCCGCCGCGAGCAGCGGATCGAGGATCTCCCAGTCGGCGCCGTCCCAGCCGACGATCAGGACGCGGTTTGCCACGCCCGCACCTTAGTGCGAGCGAGTCTGTCTCGACTTCAGTGGTGATGCATACTCTTACCGAGTCTGTGTATACTCTTGCACATGTCCGTGCTGGCACCACCCGCCGTCGCCACCGCCGCCGTCTTCGGCGCCACCGGCCTCGCCGGTCGCGAGCTGATGCGGCTGCTGGCGTCGCATCCTCGGATGAGGGCGGTTGCCTGCGCGGCCGGCACGCGCGCACCAGCCCGGTGCGATCTCGTCCTGCTGGCGCTGCCCCATGGCGTCTCGGGTGAGGTCGGTCGGGACCTGGCCGGTGCGCGTGTGCCGGTCATCGATCTCTCCGCCGACCTGCGCGGGGAGTGGCAGTACGGGTTGCCCGAGCTGCACCGTGAGGCCATCGCCGGCGCCCGGCAGGTGGCGAACCCCGGCTGCTACGCCACCGCTGCCATCCTGGCGCTGGCGCCGATCGCGGCCGCCGGACTGGTCGAACCGGACCTGGTGGTGGACGGCAAGTCGGGCGTGTCCGGTGCCGGAAAGACGCCGACCGAGCGAAACAGCTTCTTGGCGGCGGCCGAGGGCATCGCCCCCTACCAGCCGGTCGGCCACCACCACCAGCGCGAGATCGAGGCCCAGCTCTGCGAGGTCGGCGGCGGCCCGGTCTCGGTCACGTTCACGCCGCACCTCGCGCCCTTCACGCGCGGCCTGCTGGTGACCGCCTACGCGCGGCTGCGACCGGGCGCCGGCCAGGCCGAGGTGGAGGCGGCGCTGCTCGGCGCCTACCAGGGCGAGCCGTTCGTGCAGCTGGTGGACGGGGTGCGCACGCAGGCCCTACGCGGCAGCAACCTCTGTCAGCTGCAGGCCTGGGTTGACCCGCGGCGGAGCCGCGTGATCGTGGCCGCCGCCATCGACAACCTGGTCAAGGGCGCGGCCGGCCAGGCCGTTCAGAACGCCAACCTGATGCTGGGCCTCGACGAGACCATGGGCCTGCCGGGGAAGCCGGCGTGGCTGTAGGCGCCTGCTACCCGGCCGGTTTCGCGGCCGGCGTCGCCGCCTGCGGTATGAAGCGCAGCGGCAAGTCGGACCTGACCCTGCTGGTCTCCGATCGCCCCGCCACCGCCGCGGGCGTGTTCACCACCAACCGTGTGGTGGCGGCGCCTGTCACGGTCAGCCGAGCTCAGATCCAGGGCGGCTTGGCGCGGGCGATCGTGACCAACTCCGGCTCGGCCAACGCCTGCACCGGCACCGCCGGCCGCGACAACGCCTGGACGATGGTGGCAGAGGCGGGTGCCGCGCTGGGCGTCCCTTGCTCGCAGGTGCTGGTCGCGTCCACGGGCGTGATCGGCACCCAGCTTCCGATCGACGAGGTGGTGGCGGGCATCCACAGCGCGGCCGGCTCGCTGGCCGGGACCAACGGCCGCCGGTCGGCCAACGCGATCCGCACCACCGACCGCTACCCGAAGCTGGCGCAGACCCAGGTCGAGCTGGCGGGTGGTCCCGTGCGCATCGGCGGCATGGCCAAGGGCGCCGGCATGATCCGGCCGAACATGGCCACCACACTGGCTCAGGTGACGCTGGACGCCGAGCTGCCGCAGGCCGTGCTGCGCCGGATCCTGCGAAACGCCGTGGCCGGTTCCTTCAACGCCATCTCGGTGGACGGGTGCACCAGCACCAACGACTGCGTGTTCATGCTTGCCAACGGCGCGTCGGGTGTGGCCGTGGACGGGCCGCGGCAGCTGCGGATGCTGAGCGGCGCCGTCTCCGAGCTGATGCTCGACCTGGCCAAGCAGGTGGTGCGCGACGGCGAGGGATCGACCCGCGTCTGCGTCTACACGGTGAACGGCGCGCTGAGCGCGCCGGAGGCCCGCGCGGCGGCCCGCGGCGTGGCGGAGAACACGCTGGTCAAGTGCGCGCTGCACGGCGGCGACCCCAACTGGGGCCGGATCCTGGCGGCGCTGGGGGCCGCTGGCGTGCACCTCGACCCCGACCGCGTCTCGGTGGCGGTGGGCGGGATACCGATCGTCGCCGGCGGCGGCGGCATCGGCGGAACGACGGCCAGGGCCCAGCAGGAATTGTCTAAGGATGAAGTAGAGGTTGAGATATCACTGGGTCTGGGCGAAGGCAGCGCCACGGTGATCGCCTCCGACCTGTCGCCCGACTACGTCCAGTTCAACAGCGCGAGCACGACATGATCGCGGTTGTCAAGGTCGGCGGCACGGCCCCTGGCGCGGCCGCGCAGGTGGCGGCGCTGGCACGGGGCGGCCGGCAGGTGGCCGTCGTGCATGGCGCCGGCCCCCAGATCACCGCGGGCTGCATCGCGGCCGGGCTGGAGCCGTGCTTCGTGGGCGGCCAGCGGGTGACCGACGATGCGGTGATGCGCGTGGTCGAGGCCGCCGTCGCCGGGGCGAACGCGGCGCTGTGCGGCGAGATTCAGGCCGAGGGCATCGCCTGCCGGCCGATGCGGGACGCGTTGACGGCGGAGCCGTGGGGTGACAGCAGGCTTGGCCTGGTCGGCCGCATCACCTCGGTCGAGCAGATAGGCGTGCGAGCATTGCTTGCAGGCGGGATCGTGCCGGTGATCGCGTCCACAGCCTCCGGACTCAATGTCAACGCGGACAACGCGGCCGCTGCCGTGGCCGGCGCGCTCGGTGCATCCGAGCTGATCTTCCTGTCGGACGTGCCCGGGCTGATGGGGCCGGGCGGCGAGGTGATCCGCCGCGTGACCGCCGCCTCGGCCGCGCAGCTGGTGGCCTCCGGGAGCATCACCGGGGGCATGATCCCCAAGCTGGACGCGGGGCTGGCGGCGCTCGCCGACGGCGTCCGGCGCGTCCGGATCGGAGCTGAGACGATGGTGACGGCATGAACGAACGACAGCAGGCGATCACCGAGCTGCTCGACGAGCACGAGGTCTCGACGCAGCTGCAGCTGCAGCGGCTGCTGGCACGGCGTGGCCACGACGTCACCCAGGCGACGGTGTCGCGCGACCTCGACCGGCTGGGCGTGGTGCGGGTGCGCCGCCACGGCCGGCTGGTCTACGCGCTGTCCGAGGACTCCGACGCCGCGCCCGCCGACCCGATCGGGCAGGTGGTGCTGGCGCTGGGCCTTGTGCGCGGCATGGAGGCGTCCGGCCACATGGCGGTGCTGAAGACCGGCCCCGCCAACGCGCATCCCGTCGCCTTCGCCTTCGACAACGCGTCCTTCCCCGAGATCATCGGCACCATCGCCGGTGATGACACCCTGGCACTGATCGCCCGCGAGCCACATACCGGGCACGACCTGATCCGCTTGATCGAGCGGCTGCAAGAGGAGACTCCGTGAAAGACACCATCGTTCTTGCCTATTCCGG